>NZ_CM001376.1:1220348-1520348 GCF_000237805.1 Jonquetella anthropi DSM 22815
CCGCCAACGCACAGAAAACCATGGGCCCATCACACCTTTCTCCGCTCACTTCTCTCTGAACGGACGTCTCAGCGTACCACCGACCAACGCTCGGCACAACAGAAATTTTCTAAGACACCGCAAAAAAGGCGGACGCCCTTGGGCGCCCGCCTGTGGAGACAGTTTTTACTTTTTCTTGGCGTTTTCCAGATCCCGACGGGACATGGCGCCAAATCCGACCTTGCGAAGGTACTCGGCCGGGTAACCGGGGCGGAACTTGGCTCCGTCCGGCTTAATCTGCAGGCCGTCCTGGTACCGGCCGATAAGGTACCACGCGAAGTCCCACCAGCCCTTGAACACTTCGTCCATGACCGAGTCGGTGTACTTGGTCAAGTAAGCGACTGCCTTGGCAGGACTCTGCTTGTAGAGCTTTTGGGCCTCGGCTTCAATCTTGGGCTGATCGGCGAAGAATCGATCCTCGTACTCGACCTTCTTCGCTCGAATTTCCTTGTACATGGCGTCCCAGCGAAGGTTGGCCCAGTTGTTGACTAGGTTGAACGCCCAGTAAGCGCAGGTCGGGTCATAGACGTGCCGCTTGCCGGTGCTCCACGCTTCGGGAACCTTCGTCACGCCGCAGTACACCGGGACGTACACGGTGGTGTCCGGGGCGTCTTCGCCGAACCACAGCACGCCGCCGATCGGGTCGGGCAGCCAGCTACGGCTCTGGGACACAAAGCTGTAGGAGCAGCGGTACAGGGCGATAGGACGCTCCCAGTCCTGCCCCTTCAGGTCGTCAGGCAGGTCGGCCTGTTCCTGCTGCCAGCGGTTCGGGCAGCCAAACGCGCCGGACGCTGGGTCCTTGGTCATGTCATAGTCGGTGCCTTCAAGATGGTCGCTGTAAATCAGCATGATATCGCGGGGCGTCAGCTTCTTGTCCGGCTTGATGCTGAACGGGTACGCCTCGTACCGGTCCTTCACCGGGAACTTCTCGCTGGGCTTCAGCAGCGAGAACGCCCGCCACTCGCGCCGAGACTGATAGTGCGGATAGCCGTAGGGCTCGGGGTCGAAAATTTTCGAGTAGTTGAACGGCTCGCCCTTCTTCCACCAGCCCATTTTCTCCGGCAGGTCGGTCAGGTTCGTCGACCACATGAAGTTCTCTTTGTCGTTGAAGTCGACCTCGCAGATGCGCGAACGGTTGGCACCGACGAAGATCTCGTCGTCGGGAATGCGCCGAGCTACCCAGTGAGCGCCCGGCAGACCGCTGGTCGGGGTCCAAATAGCTCCGCCGCCGCAGATCTCAAATACCCACGCCTCGTGCTTGTCGCCGACGATGAGCGTCTCGCCCCAGTCTCCGTAACCGTACTTCTCGGCCAGCTCACCCATCACCTTGATGGCTTCCCTTGCAGTCGAAGCCCGCTGAAGGCCAAAGATTTCCAAGTTGGCAATGTAAAGCATGCCGGCGGCGTTGTACACTTCGTCCCGACCGAGCCAAGTGAACTCGCCGATCATCACCTGCTTGTCGTTCATGAACGGATAGCCCACGTGGAAGTAGGTGTTCGTCTCGGGAACCTGCGGAATCGAGCCGGACTTGTAAATTTTGAGCTCCGGCCGCGTGTCGGTGCACACGTCCACGTAGACGTCCACCATCTCGCCCGGCTTGTGCTTGCCGCCCGGGACGATCTTGATCCGCTGGTCATACCAATCGTCTACCGTGTGACTGACAAGAACCGAACCGTCCGCCGTCGCCTTGCAGCCGGCTCCCATGCTGGTGCATGCAGCCGCCGAAGCAGCCATACAGGCCAGTGCACCTGCCGCAAGAAGGGTTTTGTGCAGCGCTTTCTGCATTCTCCATTGCCTCCCTTGGAATAATGTTAGAATTACTTAATTCATTCTACTCTGCAGGGCGGAGAAGTCAATTTATTCTATAAAAGTTTGGATAATTCGTCTCAAAATCTCCCTATTTTGCGCCGCTTCAAGTCGTGTGCCTCACCAGCCTATAATCCGACAGGCTCTTACGCGGGCAAAGGGCCATCGCCGCGCTGAAAACTTCTTCGGAAGAAAAAACGAGAGGGCGGCCGCCGACTTAACGTCAGCGGCCGCCCTCTCGTCGAAAGCAGCGCAGCAAATTAAACGAGCCGGCGAAGGCCGCCCAACAGACCGAACAGGCTGTCAAAGCAATCCAACGCGCGCAGAACCGCCAATGCCGAAGTGATTCCGGCGCGCGACGGGTCATCCCCAATTCGGTCCATCACCTGACAGCGAAGCCCGGCCAGGTCCTTAGCCTCGAACTTTGGGACCTTACGTTTCGGCCCCAACAGGACAGCGCCGTTCATGTCCTCTAGGAACGAGCTCAGCAGCTCGGCGAACCACAGGCGGCTCCCGTCAAACGCGCTGAGCTCACAGGCTCCCCATCGGCCTAGGTCTTCTAACGGGCTCTGGAACGCCTTTGTCAGGTCTGCCGCCGTCAGGATCTCAAGGCGGGCAGCGGCGTCCAGAGACGGCACGCCGCACACAGCTTCGCGCCGCGCCCCGTCAGCCAGCTCTCCCAAAACAGCGGCACGCCGTCCGGCCTGAAGAATTGCCCCGCGGTCGCCGCTTCGGAGGGCCGCCATCATGCCCTCGACAAGGGAACGAATCATTTCAGACAGCTGGCCGGCTATCCGCCGCATCGTCGTCTCTTTACTCATCCGCACCACCTCTGTCATAATGCTGTGTGAAAGCACAGCCCGTCTTTTTATAATCATAACATTCCCCGCAGAGGAGGACTCACTTTGGCAAAAATCTGTCTGGCCGTGAAAAGAAAACCCGAGTACGAGGCCGTCGTGAACGCGAAACTGCCCGGTTACCGGCTGACTTGGCTTGAAGATCTGTCCGAACAGGAGCGCCGTCAGGAGATTCTCGGCTGTGATGCCTTAGTGGTCACCATGCTGACCAAAGAGCTGACCTTCGACGAGAAGGGACTGCTGAACCGCGTCCCGTTCGTTCAGACCATCGCGGCCGGCGCGGACCAGTTCGACTTTTCCGCTGTGCCCCACGACGCTTTGATCTGTTCCAACATCGGCGGCTGGGCTCCCACGATGGCGGAACACGCGCTCGCGATGGCCTTTTCCTGCCTCCGCAAGCTGGGCGACCAAAAAGAAGCCATGAAGGACGGAACGTATCACCGTTTAGGCTGGGGGCTGCGGCGAATCCGGGGGAAACGAGTCCTAATCGTCGGCTACGGGGGCATCGGCAGAGCCTGCCGAGAGGTCTTCGCGGCCCAAGGTTGCTTGGTCGCGGCGGTCTCCCGCCACAAGCCGACCGATCCCCTTCTGGACGGCGGCGCTTGGGACATGAGCGGCTTTCTCCCCGCCCTGTCTCAGGCCGATATCATCATCGCCTGCCTGCCCTCCACGACCGCAACGGCCGAGCTGTTCGGCCAACCGCCCTTTCAGGCCATGAAGGAGAACGCCACGTTCATCAACTTGGCGCGCGCCGCGCTGGTCGACCGGCAAGCGCTCCTGAAAAAACTGCTCGACTGCCCGGAGTTTCACGCCGCGATCGATCCGTGGTGGGAGGAAGAACACGTCTGGGACGGCTCGGATCCGCTGATACGCCTGCCCAACGTGGTGGCGTCCTGCCACACGTCCTTTGACTCGGAAACGTCGTGGCCCGAGGCCATAGGCATGGCGCTGGACAACCTGATCAAGTACCTGAACGGCGAGCCGTATGTCGGTCGGGTCAATTTCAGCGAGTACGTCAAGGAGGCGTAAGATGACCTTTAGAGTTGGAACGTTCAACGTCAACTCGCTCCGAAGCCGCCTGCCGGTTCTGGAACGGTGGCTGCCGACAGCGGGGGTGGACGTGCTGTGCGTTCAAGAGACCAAGGTGACCGACGACCAGTTCCCAGTCGCAGAAGTCGAGGCGATGGGATATCACGCCGTCTTCGCCGGGCAGAAGTCATACAACGGCGTGGCCGTCCTCTCCCGCCGCGCGCCCGACGAGAGCGTTTCAGGGTTCAACGACTCGCAGGAGCCGAACGCCGATTCTCGGCTGCTGGCCGTCCGCTTCGGCGATCTGTGGATTTTTAACTCCTACGTCCCTCAAGGCAAGGCGATCGATCACCCAGACTACCAGTACAAAAAAGAGTTCCTTTCCCGCCTGTCGGGGCTGGTTGCCGCCCGGCTGCCCGGAAACGTCCTGTGGGTCGGCGATTTGAACGTTGCCCCCACGCCGCTGGACGTGACCAACCCGACCAACAAAAAAGATCACGTGTGTTTCATCCAAGAGCTCCGGGACCTGTACGCGCTGAAAACGTCCGCCCTCGTCGACCTGCTCCGCCGGTTCCACGACGGCGAAGAGCTGTACTCATTCTTCGATTACCGGGTCAAAAACGCGCTGGAGCGCAACATCGGCTGGAGAATCGACCACATGCTCGCCTCGCCGGCTCTCGCCGGGCTCTGCCGGAACTGCTGGATCGACAAGGAACCCAGAGGCTGGGAAAAACCGTCGGACCACACACCGATGCTAGCCGACTTCGACTTGGAGCTTTGATGTGGAATACGTCCGCTTTCTCAGCCGAGAGCTGTTCCCCCTGACCGGCAAACGCCCGGCAAAACTGCACGACCCAGACCTAGCCACGTTAGCGGCAGCGGGATTTGGCCTGTGGAACCCCAACGCGGGCGCCCTCATGCTCCTGCCCCTTGGACTTGGCGCGGCAGATGATGTTTGCCGGTCCTTTCTCCAAGGTCTTGAGCGGACCGGGCTCCAGCCCTTCCCGGTCCAGTCTTTGTCCGAACGCGGGCCGCTGGAATTTGCCGTCCGGCTGCTCAAGCGTCCGGGGGATCTTCCCCGGCTTTTTGCCGAACGGACGAACGACCGGTTGACCCTCCAAGGGTTTGCCGAGGACGCGGGAAGCGCCGCAGACATGGCGTCCTGCGCCCTGCGGGCCCTAGGTCAGACGCTTGCCGCGTGGGGAATCAACGTCCGGCGGGTTGAGCGGCTGACCGACGACGGCTTCGCCGTCGATTTAGGCGTCCCAGCCGACGCGGGCGAAGAGGACGGCTTGATCTCGCCGACCGGGAGCCTCTACGCCCCCGACAGCCCGCTGGCCGCCGAGCCGTGGCAGGAAGCGTCGGAAGAGGCCCAAGACCTCGCCACGCCGAACTGCTCGACTATCGACGAACTCGCCGCGTTCTTGTCCATCAGTCCGAAAAGGACCGTCAAGTCCATGTGCTACACCGTCGGCGGCAAGCTCGCCGTCGTCATCTGCCGGGGCGACCGGCAGATCGACGCGTCAAAGCTCAAAGCCGCCTTCGGCGGCGCGCCGTTTGCCCCGGCGTCAGACGTCGAACTGCGCGCCGCGCTGGGAGAGACGGCCGGCTACATCGGCCCAGCCGGCCTGCCGGATGCCGTTCGCCTTTTGGCTGACTTCAGCGCCTGCGAGTGCCGAAACGTCGTCATCGGCGCGAACCGAAAGGGGTATCACCGAACGGGAGCCGAGTGGGGCCGGGACTTTAAAACCGACTGGACAGCCGACGTCACATCCGTCCAAATCGGCGACGAAACACCGGACGGGCCGCTGTCGGCCTGCCGGTGGCGGCGCCTCGTCAGGGTCCGGCCGATTGACCCGGCCGCGGCGGGCGAACCGTCGCTCGTAACCAGCTCCGCTCAGGGTAAGCGGCGAATCTTTCCTTGGCGCGCCGACGTTCGTCTGACGTCAGTTTTGGCGTCGGCGGCCGCCTGCGGGAAGTTGGCCCGGTTCGTGCCGTTTGATCTAGTTCTCGTCTCGGATGACGACGTTGCCCGGACTCAATTCGTCAGCGTTCTGACCGAACAGAACGTCCGAATCCTGGAAGATGACAGGCCGTCCCCGCTGACGGCGCGAGCCGCCAGCTGCAGTCCATTAGGACTTCCGATTCTCACCGTCTCAGGCGGCGAAGCCGAACTGACCTTCCCCGACGGAACTCGCCGACCGATTGGACTGACGGAAATCAGTGATTTAGCCGACCTTCTGGCCAACTCTCGGAATCAGTTTTCGTCCCTTTAAAGGAATCTTCAACTGGCTGAGAATATTTTTTCATCCATTTGGCCTCTTTTCATAACAAAGAAAAATGTTATAATACTTCCATAGGTTCATCATTAATTGTTCAAGAGGAGGTGCAACGCATGGGGAAACTGGCTGGAAAGAAGTTAGTCTTCCTCGGCGAGCGGGACGGCGTCCCGGCCCCGGCGATGGAAGCCTGCTTCAAAAACAGCGGAGCCGAAGTGGTATTTGAAGCCACCGAGTGCTTTGTCTGAACGGCAGCTGGAGCCATGGACCTGCAGAACCAGCAGCGTGTCAAAGACGTTGCTGAGAAGTACGGTGCGGAAAACGTCGTCGTGATTTTCGGTTCTTCCGACGCAGAGGGCGCGGAGATTTACGCCGAAACCGTGACGAACGGGGATCCCACCTATGCAGGACCGCTGGCCGGCGTCCCGTTGGGACTTGCCGTTTACGATATTTTCGAAGAGGAAATTCGGGCCGAAGCTGACCCCGCAGCTTGGGAAGAGAACATTTCCATGATGGAAATGGTTCTTGATCCTGAGGCGCTTGCGGCGGCCGTCAAGGGCATTCGCGAACAGTACTCAAAGTTCACACTGTAAGCTTATAAGAGGCGTTGCCATATGGCAGCGCCTCTTTTATTTCCGAGCATTTCAGCCAGATTGTGCTACCATAAAAGAAACCGCCTCACAGGAGGCCAATTTTTTTCAGGAGGTCTTTCATGAACGCGAAAATTGTTGACGGCAAGGCGCTGGCGGCAAAACTTAAAAGTTCCTACAGCGCACAGATTGAAGACCTGAAAGCTCGCGGCGTCGAGCCGAAACTGGCAGTACTGATGGTTGGCGACGATCCCGCCTCCGAAGTCTATGCGGGACAGAAGAAGAAGAACTGCGAGAAGCTGGGCATCGCGTTTGAAATGGACCGGCTGTCCGCCTCATCGACAGAAGAACAGGTTCTTGCCGCCCTTCAAACGCTGAACGACGACCCAACGGTCACGGCCATCATGGTGGAGATGCCCCTGCCGAAAGGGCTGGACAACAACAAGGTCCAAGCGGCCATCTGCCCTGAAAAGGACATTGACGGCGCGAACCCGGTAAACCTTGGCCTGCTGGCTTCCGGCCTGCCTTGCATGAGGGCCTGCACCCCGTCCGCCGCTATCGCGCTGGCCGAAGAGGCCGGCGTGGACTTTAAGGGCAAGAAGGTGGTCGTGCTGGGCCGAAGCGTCACGGTCGGCAAGCCCGCGGCGCTGATCGCGCTGGAAAAACACGCCACCGTCACGGTCTGCCACAGCCGAACCGTCGACTTGGCAGGGGAAACCCGACAGGCCGACGTGCTCATCGCGGCCATCGGGAAGCCCAAGTTCGTCACCGCCGACATGGTCAAGCCAGGAGCCGTCGTCATCGACGTGGGCATTAACAGCACGCCTGACGGTCTTGTGGGCGACTGCGACACCGAGGCCCTGATGTCAGTGGCCAGCGCCATCACTCCCGTTCCCGGCGGCGTCGGACCAGTTACCAACGCGAAGCTGATCGGAAACATCGTCGAAGCCGCGTCCCGCAGAGGATAGACGATGTCGGAACCTCTCAGCCCGACAGATAAAGTTCGGCTCGCGAAGGAAATCAGCGACGGCGTCAAGCGGTATATCGCCATTCAAAACGGCCTGCTCAAGTTCTCGTTTGCCAAAGCCCTAGGCTTCCGCTCGTCGGACCCGACCGCCGCGGCAAACGCCGCGTCCGATCTTCGCGGCGAGCTGTCACCGCTGCTTGACCAGCTGAGAGCCCACGAGCTTTCCGACCAGTTCTCCATCACCCTTCGCGGGTACCTTCGCCAGCTGCTTCAAGCGATGGACGTTTTCTTGGCTCTGTGCGGCCGGTTGGCCGAGGCTCGGGCGGCAAAGGACAAAGCCTACTTGAGAAAGGGCGGCTTCAAGGCCGACTTGGAGAAGCTCCAAGAGGCAGAACGCGCCTATTTGGTCCTTGGCGCCAAGCTGAACGAACTCGCCGCCGCCGAAGGGCTTCGGAAGAAAAACTGACCCTGCCCGTTTGAGGCGCTGAACCAGCAAGACAAAAAAAGCCGGCCTCCGCTAACGCGGAGGCCGGCTTTTTATTTGGCTATTCCATTTCCCTGAGCTTGCGGCGCAGCACCTTGCCGGCCGGGGAAAGCGGCAGGGACTCGACGAAATCCACCTTGCGGGGAATTTTGTAGTTTGCCAGACGCCCTTTGCAGAAGCTGATCAGTTCCCGTTCGGTCAGAGAAGTTCCCTCTTTGAGGACAACGAACGCCCGAGGAATTTCCCCGTTCACCAAGTGCTTCATCGAAACGACCGCACAGCTGGCAACCGCCGGGTGCTCTGCAAGGACCCGCTCGACTTCCTGCGGGTACACGTTGTACCCGCCGACGATGATGATGTCAAGCGCCCGGTCAAGGACGGTGATGAACCCGTCCTCGTCGTACTTGACCACGTCGCCGGTATCGTACCAGCCGTCGGGCAGCAGCCTCTCGGCGGTGATCTCCGGCGACTTGTAGTACCCTTCAAAGACCGACGGACCGCGGACCCAGAGGCGCCCGGGCACTCCTGCCGGCTGGGGCTTCCTTTCTTCGTCCCGAACCTCCCAGTCGAACCCGGGCAGGATCGGCCCGATGGTCCCGAGCTTACGCCGGTCGTAGGACGGGTTGACGGCGACCACAGGGGAGCACTCGGTCGTCCCGTAGCCCTCCAGAACCGGCACGCCGAACACCGACTGGCTGGCCTGGTCCAGCATCAAGTTCAGCCGGTCGCCGCCGGTGATGACCAGTCGAACGTCCTTGGGCTTCACGTCGTTGTGAGCCGCCGACCGCTTGAAAAACTCCATCATGGCCGGCACAAGGAAAAGGACCGAACAGCGCGCCGCTTCGATGGCGCGGAGCGTCTCCAGCGGCGGCATGAAGTTCTGCACCACCGCTGTTTTAGCCCCCATGAAGTTGGGCAAAAGCATCGACAAGGTCATGCCGAACGAGTGAAAGTTCGGCAGGGCCCACAGGTACGTGTCCTTTTGATAGAACGGGACCTGCTGGGTGCAGGACCGAACGTTGCTGATCAGGTTTTCGTGGGTCAATGGAACCGATTTGGGCATGCCGGTCGTCCCGGACGTGGTGAAAAAGACCGCCCAGCTGCTCTTGCCCGGCTCTCCTGCCCGGCCGGTGAACGGCGAAAGAGAGCCTTGAAGGTCCAGCGCCACAATCGGACGGCCCTCGACGCCGAGGGCTGCCTTCTCGTCGCCCGAGGCGATGACGACGGCGAACGGGTCGATAAACTGAACCGTAGGAGCGAGAATCGACGACCCGCTCCGCTGGTTCAGCGGGACAAGCGTGCCTTTCAGCTTCCAGACCGCCAAAGCGAGGGCGAAAAGGGCCGGCGTGTTGGGCAACAGGGTGACAAGCCGCTGTCCTTCGCTGAAGCCAGCTGACTGAAGGACCCGAACGTTCTCTTCGTACCATTCCCAAACGGTCCCGCCGGTGATCCAGTGACCGGCAAACCAAAATGCCGGTTCATCCCGGCGGGCCTGTAGCCGAGGCAACAGGATGTCTTCAAGCCGCTCCATACAAAACGAACCTCCCCAAAACTAAATCGGCCAACCCTGATCGGCCGCAAATTCCGCATTTGTCTTTTATTGTACCCGGTCAGGGTTCATGCCGCAAGACAAGAGGGACCATGCAGCCTTTGGAGCCGCACGGTCCCTCTCTTCTTTTAAGTTACTTCTCTTCGTTCGTTTCCCCGCTGGCCGAGCCTTCATGCTTGTGCTTTTCGCAGCCGCAGCCGCAGCCACACCCGCAGCCGCAACCGCCGCCTTTAACCGTTTTTCTGACCTTGCGGGCCACATACCAGACGGCCAGAAGTCCGATCAGGACCACAATCACAATTTGAATCACGCTGCTGTTCTGTTCCACGTTCATACCTCCCCGGCGCCTCGAATGATGATTTTAACAGTGTAAACCCGTATTCGTCTGTTCTGTATCGCATTTTTACGGGCCGTGCCGGAAGCCGGGCAGGGTATAATGAAGCCGCGATCCCCTTCGACCAGATCTCCCAAGGAGGGATATTGATGAGTGCTTTTTCATTTTTTGGAGACCACCCGCTCGTTCTCGGCCTGACCATCGGGCTGTGCGGCGTCGTCTTTGTGACGATCAACGGCTGGCTGCGGCTGCATCGGCTCAAACAGTACCTGCAGACCCACCTGACGATGACGAACAAGGCGCACAGCGAGCTTCTCAAGGAAAACGACGAGCTGAAGACCAAGTGTGCCAACCTCGAAAAATCGCTGGCCATGCTCTCGCAGAAGACGTCGGCCGCGGAAAAGAAGACCCTTTTAGCCTACGATCAGACGCTTCACCAGCTGTTTCTTAAAATGCCTGGCTTTGCCACCGCGTGGGAAGAAGCCCTGCGGGAAACTCAGGCGGAGATGGACAAAAGCGAGTCCGGGCTCAAACCGTTGTTGAACCGAATCTTTCACCCGTCGCTGTTCGCTTCGTCCGCCGACGCCAAGCGCCCGGGAGAAGAAAGTCAAACCGCTGAGACGAATCAGACGGCCGACGCCGAGGTGACGGCCGAAGAGAAAAAAGAACCGGCCGACCCAGCAGGCCAGCCGGAAGACAGTCAGGAGGAACGATAACCGTGCCGGACTTTGAACTCAAGATCGTGTCGGACGCACCAGTTGAAGACGTGATTGAACTTTACAAGGACGCCGGCTGGTGGGAAGAAGGCTGGAGCCGGGACGCGGCAAAGGCGATGATATCCGGCTCGTTCCGTTTCGCCGGCCTGTTCCGAGACGGGCAGCTGGTCGGCATGGGTCGTGCCCTGTCCGACGGCGTCAGCGACGCGTACATTCAGGACGTGGTCATCCGCAGCGACCTGCGGGAACAGGGATGGGGCCTTCACCTCGTCCAGCTGCTGATCACCGAGCTGAAATCGGCTGGCATCGACTGGATCGGGCTCATCGGCGTCCCCGGCTCAGAGAACTTCTACCGCAAGTTGGGCTTCTCCGTCATGAAGGACTTCGTCCCGATGAAGCTCCAGTGCTGAGGCCTGCCGAACGTCTTATTTCCCTTTCAGCCCTGCCTTCTCCCGACCAGCCCGCTCGACCTCTTCAAGGCAAATTGCCAGAACCTGCTCGTACGTCTTCTGATCAGGACAGTACAGCCGCTGAATTGCCACCCAGCCGGAAGAGAGCGTGACCGTCCGGCACCACCGGTGAGGGACCACGGCGCGCACCCGGTGCCACTCGATCCACTTTCCCTTTCCCCAGCCTGACACCGAACCTTCAGGCACCGGCCACGGCGCGAGGGAAAAGAAGTGCGCCCACGATGTGAAGCTGATCTTCGGCGACGCGCCCTTGGCGGTCTCGCAGTCCGACCCGGAACCGTTCAGCACGTATCGGGCGAAAAAGCGGTTCCGCAGGAAAAAGACCCCGGCGACAAAAAAGAACCCCAAGAAGATCAACACAATCGCCGCCATCAGCTTGAAAACCGAAAAGACGACCGCCGGGTCTGCCGGCGGCTCCAGCCAGCTGACGATGACCGAGACGAGCGTAGAAGGAACGAACCACGCCAGCCCGGAAAAGACCAGCAGGTCGTACAGGATAAACAGGTTAGTCATCAGAGGCACGCCGGCCTCCCATGTCAGGAAGTTCTCTCCGGCGTACTTGTCCGAACGGTCTTTCATGTTTGCGGCCCCTTTCAGCAGGCGGCATCACGTCGCCGCCGTCACAGTCATCATATCACGCGGCGGCGGGTTCTGGCTCGCCCTTTCAGAAGCTCTTCCTCGACAGCTCAGCATCTTTTCTCCGAACGAATTGAACGTCCCGGCCTGAAGGCCGGGACGTTTTTTTGCGCCGCCCTTTCGCCCGCCCTTCAAACGATTTCAGGGACTTTTATTTTTTGTAGTGCAATCGGTTGCATTTCATGTTACAATGCGTCGGTCAAAACGATTTTCGCCAAAAATCACCGGAAAGGACTTGATCGACGTGTCTGTTTCTTCTTCGTTCGCTCCTCTGTCCATTTATGATGAGCTGGCGGCTACCGAACTGAAGGGCCGCAACCTTGAGTTCCTCACTGACTTGACGAAAGACCAGTTCGAGCACCTGTTTACCGCTGCGGCCATGCTTGAGCCGTTCTCCCGCGGCGGCGTCCGGCTGATGGAAGGCAAAGTCCTCTGCGCCCTGTTCTTCCAGCCGTCCACTAGGACCCGGTTCAGCACCGAGCTCGCCATGCTCCGGCTGGGCGGAACGGTCATCTCGGAGTCCAACCCCGCTGTCGCTTCGTCGGCCGCCAAGGGTGAGTCCCTGGCCGACCACTTAGCCACCGCGTCGTGCTACGCCAACATCATCGGTCTGCGCCACCCCGACTACGCGACCGTCCGCGCGGCGCTGCCGTCGGCGAACGTGCCGGTCATCAGCTGCGGCTGGGGCAACGAGACTCACCCCACCCAAGGGCTGCTCGACATGTACACCGCGTGGCGGGCGTTCGGCAACCGAATGGACGGACTGAAGGTCTGTCTGGCCTCTCCTGACATGTCCCGCGGCCGGGCGGCCCACTCGTTTGCCATGGGCCTTGCCGCCATGGGAGCGCACATCACCTACGCGGCCCTTTCCGAGCACCCGATCCCGGATCTTGTGATGGATAAGCTCCGCGCGGCAGGCGCCGACCTCACCGTCGAATACGACCTGACCAACGACGAGTTCTTGAGCCTGCTGGCCGAACACGACCTGTGCTACCTGCCGGGCTGCTGCGTCCCCAAGGACAACCCGGACGCCCGCAACGACTTTATGGAAAAAATCTCCCGGTTCTATATCCGGCGGAGCGACTTGGAGAAGATCAAGTCGATAACCGGCAAAACGGTCGGCCTCATGCACGCCCTGCCGCGCAACGAGTGCGAGTTCGACCAGTCAATCGACAGCTCGGAGTTCGAGCTCTATTTCAAACAGATGCGCTTCAGCGTGCCGCTTCGCATGGCCTTAGTGGCCAGCATGGTCGGAGCTTAGCTTCATGAAACTCGTGGCGTTTGCCACCGGCGGGACGATCGCCTCAACGCGGGGAGATCACGGGCTGGCCGCCGCGCTACCGGGAAGCGGACTGACCGCCGGCTGCGGTTTCGACGAGGTGCGCGAGGCGTTTTGCCTTCCAAGCCCGGAACTCTCGCCCGCCGACTGGCTCAGCTTGGCTCGGGAAATGGAAGGCTGTCCGGACGCCGACGGTTTCGTGGTCACCCACGGAACCGACACCATGACGTCGGCCGCAGCGACGCTCGCCTTTCTCGGCGCGGGAGGTGCCCGTCCGGTCGTGCTCACCGGCGCCATGAAAGCGCCTAGCGAACCGGGAGCCGACGGCCCAACGAACCTAAAAGACGCGGAACTGTTCGCGAGAGAGTTGGCCCGGCGAAAAATACGCGGCGTCTTTCTGGCGTTCGGCGGCTCGCTCCTCTGGGGCGCCGGACTGGTCAAGCGCCACTGGACGCGGCCCGACGGTTTTCTCACGCCCGCCTGCCCAGCGCTCGGCCGAATTGAAGGCGGCTCTGCCCGGCTCAACACGGAAGAACTCGCGTCCCACTCGCCTCGGCTCGACGTTCCACTGCCCCACGCCCTGCCGTCTGTCTTTGGGATAAAAATACACCCCGGCCTGACCTCTGAAGCGCTGCTCGCTTGGCTGCCGCTGGCCAGCGGGTTTGTCATCGAAAGCTACGGCTGCGGCTCCGGGCCGATCGACGGGCCCTGCTCGATCATGCCGTTTCTGCTTCAAGCGGCCCGCGCCGGCAAGCCGGTCGTCAACGTGACCGACGCGGAGGACGGCGTCGACCTGACGCGATACCGAAACGGCCAGATAGCCGCCGAGGCTGGCATGCTGTCGGGGCGTCGGATGACCTTTCAGGCCGCCTGCGCCCGACTGTCGTGCCTGTTGGCCCGCCAAGCTGACGGGCCGTTTGCCTCCCTCTGGGAAGAAAGCATCTGCGGGGAGTAAACTTGAAAAAATAAGCAGGCGTTCGCCGACTCGGCGGACGCCTGCTCTTTTGTGCCAGAAAACGGCATTTCGGTTATGCTATAATATTTTAACATAGTAAATTATTTTAGCGGGTGATACGCATGTTTAATTACGTCGTGAGGAAGATCCTCTACACGATTCCTGTCGTCTGGGGCGTGGTGACGGCCGTGTTCATCCTCATCAACATCGTTCCGGGAGACCCGGCGATGATCATGATGGGACAACGAGGGGATCCGCAGACTTTGGAGCAGATTCGGGCCGACCTGGGGCTCAACCTGCCTCTGAAGGATCAGTACGTTCGGTTTCTGTCCCAAATCGTGAAAGGCGATTTCGGCACGTCGTATCGGACCAACGAGAAAGTCCTGACGGCTCTCGTGACCCGGTTCGGCGCGACGGCCAAGCTGGCGTTTGGCGCGCTGGCAATCGGCACGGTCATCGGGATCGCCGCCGGGATTTTATCGGCGGTGAAGCAGTACTCGGTCTTTGACTACTCGGCTATGGTGGTCTCAATTGTGGGCGTCAGCGCCCCGGTATTCTGGGTGGGACTGCTGCTTTTGATGGTCTTCGCCTACGGGCTGGGATGGGTGCCCGGAGCCGGGTTCGGCGACGGCTCGTTTAAGTACCTTGTGCTGCCGATGACAGCGCTGGGCATCAGGCCGGCAGCCCTCACGGCCCGGCTGACTCGGTCCTGTATGTTGGAAGTGCTGAGTCAGGACTACGTGCGAACGGCCCGAGCCAAGGGGCTGGGCGAGAAAGTCGTCGTGATCAAGCACACGCTGAAAAACGCCATGATTCCGGTCATCACGGTGATCGGGACTCAGATCGCTTCTCTGCTTTCCGGGGCCGTGCTGACCGAGACGATCTTCGCGTGGCCGGGCATCGGCCGGCTGTCGGTAGACGCGCTGGTCGCCCGGGATTTCCCGATGATTCGGGGGACGGTCATTTTTATGGCGCTGGTCTTCTTGGCCGCCAACCTGATCGTCGATATCTCCTACGGCCTGTTCGATCCGAGGGTCCGCTATGACTAGCCCCAAAGCTCCCGCGGAGTCGAGCAAAACTCTCTGGTCGCAGGCGTGGCTGAGGTTTAGGCGAAACAAGCTGGCGATGCTGGGGCTCTGCATGGTCGCCGTCCTTGTTTTTGCGTCCGTCTTCGCCGGCGTCCTGTCGCCGTTTGACCCGAACAAGCAGCTCATCTGGGCCGAAGGGGCCAAAGCGAAACTCGCCGGACCGTCGGCGGTTCACTGGCTCGGAACTGACCTGTACGGCCGGGACATTTTGAGCCGAGTGCTGTACGGTTCGAGAATTTCCCTGCAGATCGGCGTGTTCGCCACCGTCGTGTCGCTGCTGGTCGGCGTGCCGCTCGGGGCTCTCGCCGGGTTTTACGGCGGAATGGTGGACGACCTGATCTCTTGGCTGATCAACGTGGTGTTCGCTTTCCCGTTTTTCCTTTTCGTCCTTGCCATCGTTGCGGTTTTTAAGAATCCGGGCATGATCGTCATTTTCACGTCCATCGGCCTGGTCTCGTGGGTGTCCATCGCGCGGGTGACCCGAGCCCAGTTCATTGCGCTTCGGGAGCGGGAATACGTCGAGGCGGTCCGCGCTCTGGGGCTACCAACGCGGCGGATCATCTTCCGACATATTCTGCCCAACGCTTTGGCGCCGATCATCGTCCAAGCCACGCTCGGCATGGGCGGCGTGATCACCGTCGAAGCCGGGCTGGCGTTTTTAGGCTTCGGAGCCCAACCGCCGACGCCCAGTTGGGGGCTGATGATCTCGGAAGGCCAGCGGTATTTGGCGACCGGCCAATGGTGGTGGGCCGTGTTTCCAGGCATCGCCATCATGTTCACCGTTTTGGCCTTTAACTTCGTCGGCGACGGTTTGAGAGACGCGCTGGACGTCCGGCTGAAACGCTAGGAGGGCCGCCCATGCCGTTACTTGAGGTCAAAGACCTAAAAACCTATTTCGACACCGACGCCGGACTGATGAAAGCCGTCGACGGGGTCAGCTTCACGGCCCAGCGCGGACAGACGGTCGGCCTGGTCGGCGAGTCGGGGTGCGGCAAGTCCATCACTTCGCTGTCGATCATGCGCCTTTTGCCCCGGCCGGCCGGCCGAATCGCCGGCGGCTCGGTGACGTTCGACGGACAAGATCTGCTGAAGCTGTCGGAAAAAGAAATGCAGTCCATTCGAGGCAACCGAATTTCGATGATCTTTCAAGAGCCGATGACGAGTTTGAACCCGGTTCTCACGATCGGCGACCAGATCAGCGAGCCGCTCAGGCTTCACCAAAAGATGAGCCGCACTGACGCCCGCAATCGAGCGGCCGAACTGTTGGAGATGGTGAGCATTCCGATGCCGCTCCAGCGGCTGAAAGAGTACCCGCACCAGCTCTCCGGCGGCATGAGGCAGCGGGCGATGATCGCTATGGCTCTGGCCTGCAGTCCGTCGCTGCTGATTGCCGACGAGCCGACGACGGCGCTGGACGTGACGGTACAGGCTCAGATCCTCGACCTGATGACAAAACTTCAGCAGGAAATGAACTCGGCGATTCTGTTCATCACCCACGATCTGGGCGTCATCGCCCAGATGGCCCAGTCGGTCGTGGTGATGTACGCCGGCCGGGTCGTGGAACAGGCGCCGGTGACCGACCTGTTCCAAAACCCGCTGCACCCGTACACCCAAGGGCTGATGACGTCTATTCCGTCGCTTAACTCCAAGGCGCACCGGCTGTCGGTCATCCCCGGAACAGTGCCGACGCCGCTGAACGCGCCGCCGGGGTGCAAGTTCCACACCCGCTGCAGCCGTTGCTTTGACGAGTGCCGGACTCACGAGCCTCCGCTGTATCAGCTGGGGAAACGTCAGGTTCGCTGCTGGCTCATGAAAGACGGCAGCCGGCCGGCAAAGGAGGAAGGCCAATGAACGGCGGGACGCCTCTCATCGAAGCCCGGAACCTGAAAAAGTACTTCCCTATTCGCCGGGGCGTGTTCAAGAAGACCGTCGGCTACGTGAAGGCCCTAGACGGCGTATCTCTGTCAATCCGGCAGGGCGAAACTCTCGGGCTGGTCGGTGAGTCGGGGTGCGGCAAGTCGACCTTCGGCCGGACCCTCATGCACCTGCTGGAGCCGACTGGCGGCGACGTGCTTTTCAAGGGCGCAAGCCTGTCCAAGCAGCTGGCGGAAGACCCGGCAAAAGTCCGGCGGGCGATTCAGATCATCTTTCAGGATCCGTATGGGAGCCTGAACCCTCGGATGACCGTCTCTGAAATTGTCGGCGAGGCCGTCAAGTATCACCGACTGGTCACGGGCAAAGCCGAACTGGACAGCTATGTGACCCAAGTCATCGTCAAAGCCGGTCTGCTGCCCGAGCACAGGTTCCGTTACCCTCACGAGTTCTCCGGAGGCCAGAGACAGCGGATCGGCATCGCCCGAGCTCTGGCCATGAAGCCTGAGTTCATCGTCTGCGACGAGCCGGTCAGCGCTCTGGACGTGTCCATTCAGAGCCAAGTTCTCAACCAGTTTTTGGACCTGCAGGAGGAATTCGGGCTCACGTACCTGTTCATCACTCACGATTTGTCGGTCGTCAGGTTCTTGTCGGACCGAATCGCCATCATGTATTTGGGCGGTTTGGTCGAAGTGGCCGATGCTGAAGATGTGTTTTCCAACCCGCTTCACCCGTACACGCAGGCCCTTCTTTCGGCTATTCCGATGCCGGACCCGACGCAGCGGGGACAGCGGATTCTCCTGTCGGGCGACCTGCCGTCGCCGGCCAATCCGCCTGCAGGCTGCCGCTTCCACACCCGGTGCCGGTACGCCTTAAAACGCTGTCATGAGGAAACGCCGGCCATGAAGGACGCCGGCGGCGGGCACTTGATCGCCTGTTTCCTGCACGATTAGTTTTGTGTTCCCCCCCTGTGAGGGGTTTGAAACGACATACACACAAAGGAGGCAAAAATCAATGAAATCGTTCTTTCGTCGTTCGTTAGGGATCGCCCTGCTTGCCCTCTGGGGAGCCAGCGCCGCGGCTCAGCCAGAAACCGGCGGAGTTCTCCGCTGGCGGCTCATCAACGACCCGCCGTCTCTTGACCCGGTGAACTCAAACATCACCGTGGCCACGCGCGGATCCAACCTCTACTTGGAAACTTTGGCCGAAAGCTCCGCCGACGGGAAACAGATTCTTCCCTGCCTCGCGGAGAGCTGGAAGGCCGAAAAGGACTCCACCGTCTGGACGTTCACCCTGCGCAAGGGCGTTCACTTCCAGAAGACCGTCTTAGGCGAGCCGACCGAGAACGGAGGCCGGGAAGTCAAGGCCAGCGACGTGAAGTACAGCTTTGAACGGCTCGTGAAGATGCACGCCGCCCGAGTGATGTTCGCCAACACCATCACCGGATATAAAGAGCTGAACGACGGCAAAGCGCAGGAGTGGTCGGGCATCAAGGTACTGGACGACTACACGGTTCAGTTCACCTTAGACCAGCCGTACGCGCCGTTCTTGGCCGTGATGACCTACCCGAACTTCGGCATCGTCCCGAAAGAAGACGCTGAAAAATGGGGAAAGGACTTCACGTTCCACCCAGTGGGCACCGGTCCGTTCGTCTTGGCCAAGTGGGATCACGACAACCTCGTCCGCTTTGACCGCAACCCGGACTACTGGCGCAAAGACGATGCCGGCAAACAGCTGCCCTACTTGGACGGCGTCGAGCTGGTCGTCATCCCGGACAACAGCGTGGCGTACCTAGAATTTAAGAAAGGCAATTTGGACGTTCTGCCGGACATTCCCGACGAGTACTACCAAGAAATTACGGCTCAGTACGGCGACGCGCTGCAGGAAATTGCCGGGCTGGACGTCCAGTACTACGGCATGAACGAGAAGGTCCCGCCGTTTGACGACATTCGGGTTCGGAAGGCGCTGAACTACGCGGTCAACCGGGAGGCCATCAACGATCTGGTTCTTAACGGCCGGTACGTGCTCGCCCGCGGCGTTCTTCCTCCCGGCATGCCGGCATACGATCCGGACATGCGGAGCTACTCGTACGACCCGGAGAAGGCAAAAGCCCTGCTCAAGGAAGCCGGTCTGGAGAACTTGGAGTTCACCCTTCACTACAACAATAACCCGCGCCACAAGGCCATCGGCGAGGCGATCCAGGCTCAGCTGAGCGAGCTAGGAATCACTCTGAAACTCTCGTCCTCTGAGGTCGGAGCCCACTACGACGCGGTTCGCCGCGGCGACTACGGGCTGTTCCGCGGCGGCTGGGCCGGCGACTACGTTGACCCGGACAACTTCCTTTACACCCTGTTCCACTCGAAAAACATTGGCCCGCAGGGCAACTACTCCCGCTACTCCGTCCCTGAGGTTGACAAAGAGCTCGACGCCGCCCGCCGGGAGACCGACCAAGCGAAGCGCATGGAGATGTACAAGAAGATTAACCAGAAGATCGTCGACGACGCGGTGTGGCTTTTCCTGTTCTACAGCACCAACAGTCTGGTCTCGAACCCGAACGTGCACGACATTCATCTGGCGTTTTTGGGCGACTACATGACGTCGTTAACCAGCGTGTGGCTGTCTAAGTAACCGCTCGGCGTATCCCAGCGAGTGCAGCAAGTCGTTTCTTTGCCGAGCGCGGCTCGCTCCTGTCTCAGCGTATCCCGCGCGAGTGCGGCAAGTCGGCAAAGTTTCTTTCCCGCCGCTCCGAAAAACGCTTGACGTTCCAACTGAGAATTTTTATACTTTTTTCAGGCATTGCAAAAGCAGTGTCAAATGCTCACAAGGGGGAACTTACTGTGAAAAAGTTTTTGGCTTTCTGCGCGTTAGCTTCCGTCCTCGCTGGGGGAACGGCCTTCGCCGATAAGCCGGCACAGCTTCGTTTTATGGCTGGACCTCCCGGCGGTAACTGGTTTGCCTTGGGCGGCGCTTTGGCCGACCTGTGGACGGCCAACGATCAGCCCACAACCAGCATTTCGGGCGGCGGCGTGTCGAACATCATCAACGCGGACCGGAACAAGGGGGATCTGGGCTTTTCCAACACGTCCATGGTGGCCGTGGCCCAAAAGGGCGGCTGTGCGCCGTTCAACGAGCCGGTCAAGAACGCGTCCATTCTCGCCAACCTGTACACCCAGTACACCTATTTCATCGCCCGCAAAGATTTCGCCGAGAAGAACGGCATCAAGACGGTGAACGATATCGTCGCAAAGAAGATCCCGATCCGCTTCGGTACCCTCAAGACCGGTTCCGGCTCGGAGTTTGTCGTCAACGCGGTGTTCCGCGACGGTTTCGGGATCGACTACCGCAAGGCTATCCCCGAGTGGGGCGGCTCGGTTGAGTACGCTTCCTACTCCGGCGGCGCGGACCTTCTGGCGGACAACCACCTGGACGTGTTCGCGTTCTCGGTCGGCAAGGTCGCTTCCATCGTCATGCAGATCGAGAGCCAGACCGACGTGGTCATTCTCGGCATGGAGCAGGAAACCCTTGACAAGATCGGCGCCGCGATCGGCACGACGACGTTCACCGTCGACCCGGGCATCTACAAGAGCGTCACGAAAGACCCGGTCAAGGTCGTCGGCGACTACACCTGCATTGTCGTCCGCAGCGATCTGGATGACGACGTGGTTTACAACCTGTGCAAGACCATGTACGAGGGACAGGACGTTCTGGCCAAGGCCGTTGTCGATATGAAAGAGCTGAACCCCAAGACTGCCGTTCCCCCCGCCCCAATCATCACTCACCCGGGCGCGGTCAAGTACTGGCAGGAAGTTTCCGCTTCCAAATAACCGGCAGCTGAACCGTCTCTTCGACAGGAAGACAGGCCAAGATCCTGTCTTCCTGTCTATTTTTCAGGCCGTCCTTTTCGGACGTCCGAACGAAATGGGGTTTGATTGATGAGAAAATTACAGGGCCCCGTCGCGAAGGCGCTGTACTTGTACGTCTTGGCAATGGGACTTTTTCACCTGTACACCGCCGTCTTCGGCTCGTTTGAGGCATACCTCCAGCGGGCAATTCACCTGACATGGGTGCTTCCCATGGTGTTCGTGCTCTACCCGTTCGCGAAGAACAAGTCCGGCGAGCCTGAGACGTCCGTGCCGTGGTATGACTGGGTTTTGGCGGCCGCGGCTGCCGCGCCCGGCCTGTACAGCATGTTCACCTACAGCCAGATCATCATGCGAATGCAGGGCGTGGACGAGCTGACGACCGTTCAGATCGTCTTGGGCACTGTGCTGATCGTCCTGCTCTTGGAAGGCACCCGGCGCATCGTCGGCCTTCCGATCGTTCTGGTCGCTCTGGCCTTCACGGTTTACACGCTGGTCTGCGACTCTCACTGGCTGCCCTCAGTCCTGCAGGGCGTTCCTACCGAGTACAGCCGAATGGTTGAGGGCATGTACCTGACCGACGAGGGAATTTTCTCGTCGTCTCTGGGCGTTTCCGCCACGTTCGTCATGATCTTCCTGATCTTCGGCGGCTTCCTCGAAAAGAGCGGCGTGGGCGAGTACTTCATGGAGTTCGCTCAGGCGTTCACCGGCACTCAGGCCGGCGGCCCGGCGAAGATCGCCGTGCTCAGCTCCGCGCTGTTCGGCTCCATTTCCGGCTCGGCCGTGGCGAACGTGTACGGCACCGGCTCGTTCACCATTCCCTTGATGAAGCGAATCGGCTACGAACCCCACTTCGCCGGGGCCGTCGAGGCGGTTTCCAGCGCCGGAGGCCAGATCATGCCGCCGGTCATGGGCGCCGGGGCGTTCGTCATGGCCGCCCTGCTGGGCGTCCAGTTCAACAAAATCATCATCGCTGCCGTGCTGCCAGCGCTTCTCTACTACGGCGCCGTCCTGCTGATGGTCCACCTGACGGCGGTGAAAAACGGTCTGAAAGGGCTCAAAGCCTCCGAACTGCCCTCCAAGACGTCGGTCGCCAAACGACTGTACATGATGGCCCCGATCGTCCTGCTGGTCTACATGCTTCTGGCCGGCTACACGCCCATGTACGGAGCCGTCGCGGGCATCGTCACCGCGTGGGCCGTTTCTCTGCCCAACAAGGAACGGCGCATGGGGCCGGTTCGGATCCTTCAGGCCATTCATGACGGCTCGGTCGGCATTCCGATTATCTGCGTGGCCTGCGCGTCTGCCGGCCTCGTGGTGGGCAGCGTCGCCCTGTCGGGCATCGGGTTCAAGTTCGTCAGCGCCGTTCTCTCCATCGCTCAAGGGAGCCGGTTCTTCGCTCTGCTGCTGATCGCGTTAGTGTCGCTGATCCTCGGCATGGGACTTCCCACCACCAGCGCGTACATTCTTGGCGCGGCGCTGGGCGTCCCGGCGTTAGTCAAGCTCCACTTCATGCCGATTGCCGCCCACATGTTCGTGTTCTACTACGCCATCATCTCCAACATCACCCCGCCGGTCGCTCTGGCGGCCTACGCGGCGTCGTCCATCGCCGGGTCTTCGCCCAATAAGACCGGGTGGACGGCCTGCCGGCTGGGATTTTTGGCGTTCGTCATCCCGTTCGCGTTCTGTTACGATCCCGGACTGCTGTTCCAGTTGGGCTGGGGCAAGAACATCCTGTCGATCGTCAGCGGCGTGGTGACGCTGTTGGCCGTGGCGCTGGGCTTTACCGGCTACGCCCGCGGGCCGATCAACATTGTCTGGCGTGCCCTGCTTTTTGCCGGCGCGGCGGTGGCGCTTCACCCGTCCACGCTGTTGTCCTTGGCCGGCACGGCGGTCGTGATCGCGCTGATTTTCCTTTCCAATCTCCCGATGGCTAAGCCTCAGACGGCTACCGCAACGGGAAATTCGTAAGGCAGCAAGGCAAAAAGCGAGCCGCTTCCGTTTGGAAGCGGCTCGCTTTTTGAACGGTTATCGAGCGGATTCGCTGAGGCGGGCGTGAAGAGCCAGCCAGACGGCCTGAGGCGAGACGCTCGTATGGGTTACCCAGTGGGGAACTTTTGAGGGGATCACGAGCCAGTCGCCGGGAGAAAGGGAAATCGTTTGGAACTGGCCGCCGCCGAGGTCGATCTTGAGCCTGGCGCTCCCCGCGAGGAGACAGACCCACTCGTCTTCGTCCTGAACGTACGGGCTGTCTTGAGGCGTGGTCTGCCCTGCGGAAATAATTCGCTCCAGCGTCAGGCCGGTGAAGTCTTTCAGCAGGACTTCCAGCTTCTCGCCGTTGGCCTGCGGCGCGGCGGGATCGCTGAACAGGCTGCCCCGAACGAGCGGTTTCACCGAACGACAGAGGCGCCGATGGGGTCAACGTATCCCCAGCCGGCATCCCACGGGAAAAGGATCCACGTGTCCTGGCTGACCGAGTCGACGCAGTCGTCCACGTAGGGATGGCCGGCCGGTTTGGCGTACACCGAGACGAAGTGGGCGCCAGGCATCATGTTTCGAACGAACGCGGCAGTCCGGCCCGTGTCAACCAAGTCGTCCACGATGAGCGTCCTGTCCGGGTCGCCCGACAGGTCGATGTTCTTCAGGACCTGCAGCTCTCCCTGCTCTCTCAAGCTGTAGCTTGAAATGCACACCGTGTCGACGAGCCGGACGTCCAGCTCCCGGGCTATGATGGCCGCCGGGACGAGCCCACCCCGAGCAATCCCGATGATCCGATTCCACGGCCGGGTGACTAAGCGGCGGGCCAAGCTGCGGCAGTCCCTCTGGAGCTGCTCCCAAGAAATTTGAAACGTCTTGTGATACCGATCGGACAAAGACATCGCGTTCCCCTTCCCCTTTGCTCTTGATTTTTTTACCTTATTCTTATAAGATATTTATGATAAATGTTAACACATTTTCAGCAGGTTCGAGCAGTAGCTATCATTTTACAACAAACGGGGAGGATGAGTTCACGTGAAAAAATTACTTTTGGCGTTTGCGGCGCTTCTGGCTCTGTCACAAGCCGCGTTGGCGTTTGACCCAGTACCGGTCAAGGACATCAAGGCCGGATTCATCTACATTGGCCCCACCAACGACGGCGGCTACACCTACATGCACGAGAAGGGCCGTCAGGAAATGCATCAGGCGTTTCCTGACATGCCGGAGAGCTCTTACGTCGAATCGGTGCCCGAGGGCCCGGACGCGGCGCGGACGATGGAACAGCTGATCCGCCGCGGCAAGTGCAACCTGATTTTCGCCAACTCGTTCGGCTATATGGACTACGTGGTTGAAGAGGCTCAGAAACACCCGGAGGTCATCTTCATGCACTGCTCCGGCTACAAGACGGCGCCCAACATGGGCACGTACTTCGGCAGAATGTACCAGACCCGCTACCTGTCCGGCATGGTGGCCGGCGCGATGGCGAAGAACGACAAGATCGGATTTGTGGCCGCGTTCCCGATTCCGGAAGTCATCCGGGCCATCAACGCGTTCACGCTTGGCGCTCAGGCGATCAATCCCAAGGTCGAAGTGAACGTGGTGTGGATCTACTCGTGGCTTGACCCGGGCAAGGAGAAGGAAGCCGCCAAGGCCCTGATCGACTCGGGCTGCTCGGTGATCGGCATGCACGCCGACAGCGGCGCGACCGCTCAGGCCTGCGAGGAAGCGGGCGTCTACGTGGTCGGCTACGACAACGACATGAGCCAGTTCGCGCCCACCAAGCAGCTGACCGCCGCCATGTGGAACTGGGGCGCCGTCTACACGGCAGTCGTGAAGGCCGTGAGCGAGGGCAAATGGACCAACGAGCCTATTTGGTGGGGCCTGAAGGACGGGGCTGTGAAGCTGGCGCCGATGTCCAAGGACGTTCCTGACGACGTGAAGGCCAAGGTCGAAGCCGCCAAGGCGAAGATCATTTCCGGCGAGTGGGACGTGTTCACCGGGCCGCTGTACGACCAGAAGGGCGAGCTGAAGCTGGCCGAAGGCGAGCGGATGAGCGACGCCGACATGCTGGCGCTTCAGTGGTTCGTCAAAGGCGTTAACGGCACGATCTCCCAGCAGTAGCCCAACGCATTGGGTGCGGCGCACCGGAAGGTGCGCCGCTTTTTTTGGGCCGGTTATTTCTGAACCGGTTCCGGTGTATGATATTTTTAGAAAAGTGCCCGGAAGGAGGCTTCTCATGAACGACACAACTTCACCTTGGCGGGTAGAACTTCTGGACATCACCAAGACCTTCGGCGGCAAAAAGGCCGTGGACAGCGTGACGCTTCGGCTGGCCAAGGGCGAGGTGCTTGCCCTGCTGGGCGAAAACGGCGCCGGCAAGTCCACTCTGATGAACGTTTTGAGCGGCATCTACTGCCCTGACGGGGGAAAGATCCTTCTGGACGGAGTTGTACAGCGCTTCCGCTCGCCCCACGACGCGATTGCCGCGGGCATTGGAATGGTTCACCAGCACTTCATGCTGGTCGAGTCCCAGACGGTTTGGGAAAACGTCGTGCTGGGAACGGCTCTGCCGACGGTGCTGCCCAAGGCGGAAATTATCCGAAAGGTGCAGCGCATTTCTGAGACATACCAGCTGGCTGTCGACCCGACGGCCCAAATCTGGCAGCTTTCCGTGGGCGAACAGCAGAGAGTCGCCATTTTGAAAGCCCTGTACCAAAACGCCAAGGTGCTGATCTTGGACGAGCCGACGGCCGTTCTGACGCCTCAGGAGGCGAACGCCCTGTTCACCACCGTGTCGCACATGACCGCCGAGGGCCGGTCGGTCATCTTCATCTCCCACAAGCTGGACGAGGTGATGGCCGTTTCCAATCGGGTAGCCGTGCTGCGCCGCGGCCAGCTGGCCGGCGTGGAGGACACAGCCGGAACGACGAAGGCCCGGATCGCCGAGCTGATGATGGGCCGCGTGGTTGACCTCGAGCTGACACGGACGAACCGCGAGCCCGGAGAAGCCCTGCTGGAGCTTCAAAACGCTTCGGCGTCGGATGACCGGGGACTCCCGGCTTTTTCAAACATCTCCCTGACCTTGCGGGAAGGGGAAATTCTCGGGCTGGCCGGCGTGTCGGGCAACGGACAGACGGCGCTGTGCCAAGCGATGGCCGGGCTGTACCCCCTTTCGGGCGGCCGCGTGCTTGTCGACGGCGCTGACTTCACCGGCGCGGACCCCCGGTCGTTCATCGACAAGGGGATTCGGTACATCCCGGCGGACCGGCGGGGCGTGGGCATGGTTGGTAACATGAACGCGATTGAGAACTCGGCCCTTCGGCGATACCGGCAGCCCACCGCGGGCAAGGGCTTCATGGGCCTGCGGATGGACTGGCACCAGATGTGGAAGCATACTCTGTCGATTATCAGAAACTTCCGAGTGGACACGCCGTCGGAACACGCGCCGGTGCGCAACCTGTCGGGCGGCAACCTGCAAAAACTCATGATGGGCCGGGAGCTGAGCGACTCCCACCGGGTTCTTCTGGCGATGAATCCCACGTGGGGCTTGGACGTGGCGGCCAGCCGGTTCGTTCGGGAACAGCTGCTGGCCGAGCGGGAGAACGGCCGGGCCATTTTCCTCGTGTCCGAGGACTTGGAGGAACTCCTCGCCCTGTGCGATCACCTGCTGGTCATCTACCGCGGACAGATTACCGGCTCGATTGAGGAGCCAACCGACGCGGACGTGGAGCGAATCGGCCTGATGATGGCTGGCGAAAGCGAGGAAGCTCATCATGCGCTTTGAACGACGGTTTGACACGCCGCTTTGGTGTTCTGTTCTCGTGCCAATTGCATCGCTGGCCGCGGCGCTGGTCGTGTCGGGCGCCTTCTTAACCGCCTTAGGCGTCAGCCCGATCGACGCGCTGAGCGAAATGTGGCTGTCCGCGTTCGGGGACGAGTACGGCCTCAGCGAAAGCCTGACGAAGGCAATTCCCCTGATGATCTCCGCCGTCGGGCTGTGTGTGTGCTACAAGATGTTGGTGTGGAACATCGGCGCTCAGGGGCAGATTATGGCCGGCGCCTTAGCCGCCGTCGCGGCGGTCCGCTACCTTCCTCTGGCCTCGTCGCCCCTCCAGTTAGCCCTCATGGCTCTAGCGGCCGCCTTGGCCGGCGGGCTGTGGGCGTCGGTCGCCGGCTTCCTGCGGGCTAAATGGAACGTGAACGAGATCATCAGCACCCTGATGCTCAACTACATCGCAGTGAACCTGAAAGACTTCCTCGTGTACGGCCAGTGGCGGGATCCGTCGAGCCTCGGCTTTCCTATGACGCCGGCGTTCCCGGCCAGCGCTCAGCTCCCGCTGTTAGGGTTCGGCCGGGCCCATTCGGGACTGTGGCTTGCGGTCATCGTCGCTTTGGTGCTCTGGTGGCTTCTGACCTACTCCCGCTGGGGATACGAGATCCGCGTCATCGGCGAAAACCCTCGGGCCGCCCGATTCGCCGGCATTGACGACACTCGCATGATGGTTCGGTCCATGTTCATCGCCGGCGCCCTGTGCGGCTTGGCCGGCATGGTCCATATGGCCGGGCTGGCGCACCGGCTTCAAGGCGCGTTCAGCGCCGACTTCGGCTATACGGCCATCATCGTGGCATGGCTGGCCAACCTGAACCCGCTGGCCGCTCTGCTGGTAGCGTTTCTGATGGGCGGTCTGCTAGTGGGCGGAGAGTCCATGCAGGTGACCATGAACCTGCCCGTGGCGGGAACTCAGGTCATTCAGGGGCTGATTCTGTTCTTCGTCGTGGCGGGCGAGTTCTTTAAGAACTACCGGCTCGTCCGGTTCAGGAGGTGACGCCGTGGATATCCTCGTCGCAATTCTCGCCGCGGCCGTGCGCAGCGGCACGCCGATTCTCTACGCCACGCTGGGCGAAATCCTCACCGAGCGAAGCGGCGTGATGAACTTGGGGCTTGAGGGCCTCATGCTGGGCGGAGCTCTGGCCGGCTTTGCGGTCACAGAGACAACCGGCAGCCCGTGGCTCGGCGTCGCTACCGCGTTCGTCGTCGGGTGTCTGCTCGCTCTGCCCCACGCGTTTCTTTCGGTCACGCTGGGCGGCAATCAGGTCGTCAGCGGCCTGTCGCTCACCATGGTCGGCACGGGGCTGAGCGCCCTGCTGGGCGTGCGCTTCGTGGGCCACACGATCAAGGGCTTTTCGCCCCTGCCAATCCCGGGACTGGCAAACCTGCCGGTGGTCGGCCCGCTGCTGTTCAACCACGACCCGCTGGTCTACGTCTCCTATGTCCTGGCAGCGGCCATGTGCTTCTTCCTCTGGCGAACCCGACAGGGCATGGAACTCCGTGCGGCCGGCGACTCGCCCCGAGCCGCTGACAGCGTGGGGCTTTCGGTCGCCCGAATCCGCTACCTGTACACCTTGCTCGGCGGCGGCATCGTGGCCGTCGGCGGCGCGTACCTGTCGATCTCGTACAACCACATGTGGAGCGAGGGAATGACCGCCGGACGCGGCTGGATCGCCGTAGCGCTGGTGATTTTTGCCATCTGGCACCCGGCCAGAGCCATGCTCGGCGCGTACCTGTTCGGCGGCGTGGAGGCCTGTCAGCTGCGCATTCAGGCGGTGGGGACGAATATCCCCGCGCCGCTGCTGCTCATGCTCCCCTACGCACTGACCATCATCGTCTTAACCGCCATCACCATCAGGAAGGGCAAGGGCATTTCCCTCTCAGCCCCTGCGGCTCTGGGCCAGCCCTTCGCCCGGGAGGAACGGGACTGAATCGGACAAACAGAAGCCGCCGGCGAAACGAACGTTTCGCCGGCGGCTTCTTTATTTTTCGTTATTTTGTCTTCTGGCGGACGAACAGTCCCAGCTCGTCCAACTGGCTGTCTGCGACCGTGTCGGGCGCGTGGCTCATCAAGTCTTGAGCGCGGGCCGTCTTGGGGAAGGCGATGACGTCTCTGACCGACTTGCCGCCGGACAGGAGCATGCACACCCGGTCAAACCCGAGAGCCAACCCGCCGTGAGGCGGCGTGCCGAACTGCAGGGCCTGAAGCAGGAAGCCAAACCGATCGGACGCGGCCTCTTCGGTGAGGCCGATGGCCTTGAAGACCCTCGACTGGACGGAGCTCTCGTGGATTCGGATCGAGCCGCCGCCGAGCTCCACGCCGTTCAGGACGATGTCGTACGCCCGAGCGCATACCTCGCCGGGGGCCGTCTCCAGCTTGTCCAAGTCGGATTCGCGGGGCATGGTGAACGGGTGATGCATGGCGCACCACCGGTTGTCCTCTTTGCTCCACTCGAACATCGGGAAGTCGGTGACCCAGAGGAACTTCCAGCCCTCTTCGACCAGCCCGTGAGCGCGGGCCAAGTCGAGACGGAGCTGGCCCAATACGGTGCAGACCAGCTGCCAGTCCCGGTGAGCCATCAGGAAAATCGCGTCGCCCTTGGCGGCTTTCGTCGCCTCAAGCAGCTTGGCTTGGCGCGCTTCGTCCAAGAACTTGCACAACGGGCCCTTGAGGCCGGCGTCCTTGTACTGGAACGCGGCCAGATCGGGAGCGCCCAGCGCCTTGGCGGCGGCGATGACGTCGTCGGTCCCCTTGCGGGAAAGGGACGCGCCGCCGGGAAGGGCGATCGCCTTGATCGTCCCGCCGTCGTCGATAATGGACTGGAACAGCGCAAACCCGGCGCCTTCGAAGACCTCTTTCAAGTCCTGAAGCTCGAAGGGAATCCGCATATCCGGCTTGTCGCTGCCAAACCGATTCATCGCCTCGTGCCAGGTGATCCGTTTGAGTGGAATTGGCACGTCCACGCCAAGGATCTCCTTCCACAGCCCGTTCACGTAGCCTTCCAGCAGGCTGTAAATGTCCTCCTCGGTGAGGAAGCTCATCTCAAGGTCCACCTGGGTGAACTCGGGCTGGCGGTCAGCTCTCAGATCCTCGTCCCGGTAGCACCGAGCGAGCTGGTAGTACCGATCGACGCCCGACACCATCAGAAGCTGCTTGAAAATCTGCGGCGACTGAGGAAGCGCGTAGAAATTGCCGGGCACAAGCCGGGACGGCACCAGATAGTCTCTCGCCCCTTCGGGCGTCGACTTGACCAGCGTTGGCGTTTCAACTTCCAAGAAGCCGTGGGACTCCAAATAATTGCGGGTAAAGTGCGCCGCCGCCGCGCGGGTCCGCAAGAAATGCTGCATTTTATCGCGACGCAGATCCAAGTACCGGCTGGCCAGACGAATGTTCTCGTCCACGTCGTCGGTCTCGTCGCCGATCTCAAACGGAAGCCCCTTTGACGGCGCGAGAACCAGCAGATTGTCCGCCATGACTTCCCATTTGCCCGTCGGCAGCGATTCGTTTTCAGTCCCTTGGGGCCGTACCCGCACCGTTCCGGTCACGGCGACGCAGTACTCGCTGCGCAGGTCGCCGGCCGCCTTATGAACCGATTCGGGACACTGCTCCGGGTTGAACACGGTCTGAACCAGTCCGGTGTGGTCCCACAGGTCGATGAACACCACGCCGCCCAAGTCGCGGCGCTTTCTCACCCACCCGTTGAGCACAACCCGGCTGCCCACCTGACCTTCGGTCACCCGGCCGCAGTACACGGTCCTCTGCCACTTGTTGCTGAAACGCTCCAAAGCCATCATACTCATCCTCCTAAAGGTCGGCGCGCACAAACAGTCGCACCGCCGGTTGAGAAGCCCGCCCCTTTCGGGCGGGCAGGAACGCAGTTGTGCTACTTACCCTCGTCCAGCAGGGCTGCCAAGGCGTTTTCCAGCTCGGACGACTGAACGTCCTTCTGCTCGGCGCTCCTCAGGTCCTTGAGCGCCACCACGCCCCGGGAAATCTCGTCGGCCCCTAAAATGACCGCCGCGGCCGCGCGGCCCGCCAAAGCCTGCTTGAGCTGGGACTTCATCGAACGCTTCTGGTAGTCCATATCGGCGTTGAATCCGGCCCGGCGCAGTCGGTAGAGGATCTCCAGCGCGTCCAGCTTGACAGACTCGTCCAGACAGATCACCTGAGCGTCCACCGACGGCTCAGGGCCAAACGAACAGCCCTGTTCGCCCATCACCAGCAGCATTCGGTCCAGTCCGGCGGCAAACCCGACGCCGGGGACGTGCGGCCCGCCGATGGCCTCCGACAGGTTGTCGTACCGGCCGCCGCCGCACACCGCCGACTGGGCTCCCAAGTCGCCGGACTTCACCTCAAACGCCGTCTTCGTGTAATAGTCGAGCCCGCGGACCAGTGTCTTGTCGGTGCTGTACGGCACTCCAAGCCGGGCCAGCCCTTCCTTCACGGCGGCGAAGTGGTCGGCGCACTCGCTGCACAGCGAGTCGAAAATCGCCGGAGCGCCCGCCACGACCTCGTGATCGGTCTTGCAGTCCAACACCCGAAGCGGGTTTCTCTCCATGCGGGAAAGGCAGGTCTCGCACAGCTCGCTTCGGCGGCTCTCCAAGTAGTCCAGCAGAACTTTTCTGTAGACCGGACGGCAGGCCGGACAGCCGACCGAGTTCACGACCACCTCAAGGTTTTTCATTCCCAAATCGGCGAACAGGTCCACCGCCGTCATGATCACTTCCACGTCGGTCAGAGGGCTGTCGCTCCCCAGCTGCTCAAAGTCAATCTGCCAGAACTGGCGGTAACGGCCTTTCTGCGGCCGCTCGTAGCGAAACATCGGACCGTATCCCCACAGCTTCACCGGCGACGAGCTGCTACCTAGCCCGTTCTCCACGTAGCTGCGCACCATGCCGGCGGTCAGCTCGGGTCGAAGGGTGATGCTCCGTCCGCCCTTGTCGGTGAAAGTGTACATTTCCTTTTCGACGATGTCGGTGGTATCCCCCACCCCGCGCGCAAAAAGCTCGGTATGCTCGAAGACGGGAAGATGCACCTCGCTGTAATGGAACGCTTCAGCCGTCTGCCGGGTCCGACCCAGCACGTAGGCCCATTTCCATGACTCGTCGGGAAGGATGTCCCGAACGCCGCGCGGCGCCTTGATGTTTTCTGCCATCTTCGTTCCTCCTCTTTTCTTTCCGCTTTTTGCCGAATCACAGCGGTCATGAGTGCATTATACCCCACAGGCGGCCCTTGCGGCCGCCCAGTGCGGTGAACGCGAGACAAATAATTGCATTTTATTATAGCCCTAGCAAAAGTCAGCCCCCGGCTGAGTTTTATAGCGACAGAGCCGGAGCGGAAACGTCGGCGCGCCCTATTTGCAGGGAGACGAGAGTACCCGAAGGGCCTCCGGCGCGTCGTCCACGATCAAGCAATCGACAGCTCCGTGCAGCCGCTGCCAGTCGGCAGCGGCATCAGCGCCCCAAACCCGCAGCAGCAGACCGCTTTTCCGGTACTGCTCAAAAAGGCCGGCCATTTTTGTCTGACAACAGGGAATATGCAGAGCTTCGGCGTTCAGGTTTCGGGCTTCGGCCGGCAGATCAAGCGACACGTCGGAGACGAGAAGCGCCAGACGGGCCGCGGCTGACATCCGCCGAACCGCCAACAGGCTCTGGTGGTTAAACGACGAAAAAATCACCCGATCCAGCAGGCCGAACTGCTCCGACAGCTCCAGGACGGCCCGTTCAATCCCTTCGTAGGCCACTCGAGACGTCTTGAGCTCCACGTTAATTTCCAAATTCGTAGAAGCCAGAGCCTGGTACACGTCCGCCAATTCCGGCGCGAAGTCCTGCAAAGGGACTTTGCCAGCCGCTTCTCCACTGCGGCGCAGCTCTTCAAGGGTCATCTGAGTCACCCAGCCGGGCCGGCCTGTCAGCCGAGTTAATTCCTCGTCGTGAATGACCGCCAGCCGTCCGTCACGCGTCAGCTGAACGTCCAATTCCACGCCCGAAGCGCCGCAGGACGCCGCCGCGCAAAAGCCGGATAGGCCGTTTTCACAATGCAGCGCTGGAAGGCCTCGATGCCCCCAAACGACAGTTTTTTTCATGTCAATTCCTCCCTTATGACATCATGAAAAAAGGCGGCAGGCGCTCGGCCCGCCGCCCGTAGGACGTACGGTTACTGGTTCACCAGATTATACTCTGAAATCGCCTTGTTGATGCCGGCGGCCATATCGGTCACAGCCTGTTCGGGCGTCTTTTTGCCGTTCATCGTGTTCTCCAGCTCCTTCTCCTCAATCTGACGAGCTTCGGGGAAAACGCTGAGCAGCGCTCCGGCGTACTGAGGTGCCGACGCGTGCAGCTGGTCAATGGCGGTCATAAACTGGGGGTACTTGGCCACGTTGTCCTTAAAGACCGCCTCATCGTGCGCGGCAACGGTGATCGGGAAATACCCGGTGTGAGCGTTCCAGTACGCCTGGGAAGCCGGGGAGATGAGGAACTTGATGAAGTCCCAGACCAGCGCCTGACGGCCCGCGTCGTCGCCGTCCTTTTTAATGACCCACAGGGACGCCCCCCCGATGGACACGCCGCCCTCGTCATTCGAAGCGACTTTGGGGAAAAAGGCCGTTCCCACGCGGAACTTGTCGCCGACTTCTTTAAGAATCTGTGCCAGAGAGGCAGTCGAACCGAGCGTCATCGCCGATTTTCCGGCGGAGAAGTCCGCCAAACCGGAGTCACTGCCGCTGCCGACGTTAGGCGCCCAACCCGCGTCGTGCAGTTCCTTCCACGCTTCAAGGATTTTCAGACCGGCACCGTTACCGTCGAAGGCCACAGCCGTGGCGGCGGACTGACGGCCGTTGCCGTTATTGGCGTAATCCAGTCCCTGTTTGCCAATCATCTGCTCGAAGAACCAACCGTACATTCCAAGAGAAATTGCCTCGCCGGCTCCGCCCTTCTCCACCAAGTCGCGGCCAGCTTCGCCGATGCCCTCAAGGCTGTCAGGCACCTTCGTCATGCCCGCTTTCTCGAAGATGTCCTTGTTGTAGTACATGATCGGCGTGGACGAGTTAAAGGGCATGGAATACAGCTTGCCGCCGATGGTGTAGTACGCCGCGATATTTGGCTCAACAGCTGAGACGTCATACTTGTCGGCGTCGATAAGATCCTGCATCGGGACGGCCCAGCCTGAGTCGATCATCAGCCGCGTGCCAATATCGTACACCTGAACGATGTCCGGCCCAGCGCCGCCGATCATGGCGCTCTTCAATTTGTTAATCGAGTCGTCGTAATTGCCCTGATACTGAGCCTTGACCGTGACGCCTTTGTCGTTTTTGGCGTTGTATTCTTCCACAAGGTAATTCAGCGCGTCGCCGTTGACGCCGCCCATGGAGTGCCAAAACGTAATTTCCGTCGCCGCCGCGAACCCGCTCATTCCAAAAGCGGCAGCTGCCGCCAGCGCCAAAGCGCCAAACCGAATTTTCATCTGTCGTCCTCCTTCTGATTTTCGTCTCCGATAACCCGCCATTCCCGCACCTTCGGCTCAACTTCGCCGAGCTTTTATAATTTCCAGCAGTTAGCCTTTCACAGCTCCTGCGAACATTCCCCGCACCAGCTGCTTCTCTCCCAGCGCAAATACCAGAATCGACGGCAGAATAACAATGACGACTCCGGCCATCATGAGCGTAATCGACTGGGCGTCCGGGTTGTCCAACATGCCCACGCCGATCTGAACCGTCCTCATCGCCGTATTTCCCGTCACGAGCAGTGGCCACAGGTACATGTTCCACGCGTTTAGGAACGTATAAACTGCCATGGCCCCCACGGCCGGCTTGCTCAACGGCAGCAGCAGCGAAAAGAGGAAACGCCAGTTTGAGCAGCCGCACAGCCGAGCCGACTCGTACAGCGCCATCGGGAACTGGTCGAAAAACTGCCGAAAAAGGAAAATCCCCATAGCCGACGTCAGATACGGCACGATGAGCACTTGGTACGTGTCAATCCACTGCCAGCCGCTGACCATTAAGTAATTGGAAACGATAGTTGCCTCGCCGGGGATCATCATGGTCGACATCACCAGCATGAACGCCCATTCCCGCCCGCGAAACCGAAGAAATGAAAAGGAAAACGCCGCCAAAGCACACGAGACGACCTGTCCCAGCGTAATCAGGCTGGCCACAACAAATGAATTGAACACGAACCGTCCAAGAGGAACGCTCTCCAGCGCGCTAGAGTAATTCGTCCAAGTCGGGTGGGTTGGAAACAGGTTCAGCTTCGTGGTAAACAAATCGCCCGCCGGCATAAACGCCACGGAGACGGCGTACAGAAGCGGCAGCAGAATCAGCGGCGCCGCCAGCAGGTTCAAAATCAGGTACCCGCCTTTCAGCCGCCACGCCCGAAAACGACTCTTCAGCTTCGGGACAGGCTGAGACACGCCGTAACCTTCCATATCAGTCATGGCCTCCCGCTTCGCTTCGACTTAAACATCGCCAGCGTCAGAATCATAATGATGACGAACAGGACGACCGACTGGGCAGCTGCGCTGCCGAACCTGAAATTGAAAAACGCGTCCCGGTAGATCGAGTGAACGATCACGTTCGTCGCGTCCCCAGGGCCGCCCCGTGTCAGCACCCGGACTTGGGCGAACGATTGAAACGCCATGATCACGTTGACCACGAGCGTAAAGAAAAGTATTGGCCGCAACCCCGGCAGCGTCACATAACGAAACTGCTGCCACCGGCTGGCGCCGTCACTGGACGCCCTCTCGTAAAGCGTCTGGTCAATGTTTGCTAAGCCGGCGGAAAAATACAGGAAGTTAATGCCGCTGTTGAGCCACGACGAAATAACCGCCACACAGATAAGGGCCCAAGACGGATCTGCCAGCCAGTTAATAGAAAGGCCTGTCAGCTTGTTGACAACCCCGACCGTCGGGTGAAGCACCACCTTAAAAATCATCGCCGCCGAGCTGGACGCTATCGCCATCGGCATGGCGTACATCGTCCGAAAGAGCCCACGTCCGGGGAAAGCCGCGTTGCAGAGCAGGGCGGTGCCCAACCCCATCGCCATGCTTCCCGCCACCATTAGGACGACGAAGACCAGCGTGACGAACAGGCTGTTGTAAAATGCGGGCGACTGGAAAAGTGAAATATAATTGCCCAGCCCGACGAAAACTTTCGGCAGCCCCAAGCGGTTTGTCAGAAACAGGCTCAGATAAATCGTCTTAAAAAACGGCCAAAAAAGAAACGTCGCGAACGCTCCCAGAGCGGGCAAAAGAAAAAGCCACGGCTCAACTTTCCGAACGCCCCGAGCAGAGGAAACGATCACGGTTACTCCTCCGCGGCAAGCCGCTCTCCCGACTCGCCGTCAAACACGTGGAGCTTGTCTAGGTCGAACAGAAGGGACATCGTATCCCCCGGCACACAGGGAGTTCCCCGGTCAGCCGTCAGAGCCAAATTCCCCCGCTCGCCCCGGCAATGGAGGACCACCGAAGCGCCCAGCATTTCTCTGGCAACGACTTCCACACGTTCTCCGGATAACCACCAGTTGGCGCCAGCCGGCGGCGTTTCCCAACTGCCGTGCACGTCTTCGGGACGCAGGCCCAAAACAGCCCGACGGATCGAGCGGCGGCGAAGACTCTCAAGGTATTTGCTCGGCGCCGGCAGGAATTTTCCCGACGAGGCAAAGCCAAAAGACAGGCCGTCGGAACTCGCCAACGCGTCGAAAAGGTTCATCGCCGGCAGCCCGATGAACCGAGCCACAAACAGGTTGGCCGGGTTGTCGTACAGCGCCATCGGCGAGTCGATCTGCTGAACAACGCCGTCGTTCATCACCACAATCCGATCGCCCAGCGTCATCGCTTCCACCTGATCGTGGGTCACGTAAACAATCGTCGCTTCCAGCTGGCGGTGCAGCCGGGCCAACTCAACGCGCATGTGGTTTCGGAGCTTGGCGTCCAAGTTTGACAGCGGCTCGTCCATCAAAAACGCCTTGGGACGCCGGACGATCGCCCCGCCAATAGCCACCCGCTGCCGCTGGCCGCCGGAAATCTCGCCGGGCTTTCGAGCCAGCAGAGCTTCCAGGTTCAGCATCTTCGCGGCTTCTTTCACCCGTCTGTCGATCTCGTCCTTCGGCACGCGGCGAATCTTCATGGAAAACGCGATGTTGTCATACACCGACATGTGAGGATACAGGGCATAGTTCTGGAAGACCATTGCCATATCTCGGTTTTGGGGCTCCACGTCGTTCATTCGCCGTCCGTCCATCAGAAAGTCTCCGTCGGAAATCTCCTCCAGCCCGGCGATCATCCGAAGAACCGTCGTCTTGCCGCAGCCTGACGGACCGACGAGCACAATAAACTCCCGGTCCTGAACCGTCAGGTTAAAGTCCTTCACGGCCAGAACGCCCCGAGCGTAGCGTTTTTTCACTCCCTTTAAAACGAGCTGCGCCATACGAATCTCTCCTCTCACTGCCCCACTCTACCTGACGAGAGTTACGGCTGTGTCACAAAGACGTTTCACCCGCCCTGCATCTGCACTCAAAGTTGAAATTCCGTTTTCCTGATATCTCCTCATATTCATCAGGGCAGAGCTGATCACCGAACTCAGCGCAAAAAAAGAGAAGCGGGCGCGAGCCCGCTTCTCTTTTTCTCCATCGGAAATTCATCGTTTTATTTTTTGATCCACTTGTCGCTCAGCGCCTGCAGAAAGCCCTCCTGCTTCAACTCGGCGAGCGCTTTGTTCACCGCCGAGATGAACGTCTCGTCTCCCTTGGGCATGGCGAGGGCTTGGCCTGACTCGCCGGCGGCTTGAGTGAACGCCGAAACGATTTTGCCGGCGAAGTCCGCCTGCTTCAGAAACTCGCCAGCTACCGTCTCGTCCATCATCGCCCCGTCCGCCCGGCCAAGAACGACTTCTCTCAGGCAGTCGTCGTACTTCTGGTACGCCCGAACCGACACGCCGGGCTGTCCGCGGAGGAACGTCTCCTGAATCGTCCCAAGCTGAACCGCCATCGTCTTGCCCTGCAGATCGGCCAACGACTTAATCGGCGAGCCGGCGGCGATCACCACGACGCTGGTGGCCCGGTAATACACACGTCCGAGAACCCGACCCGCTTCGCCCTCTCCGGCGAGGCGCTCATCCCCGCCGCAATCAGGTCAATTTTGCCGGTCAGCAGAGATGGAATCAGGGCGTCAAAACTCATGTCGCGCCAGACAACTTTTTTGCCCAACTTCTGCCCGATCGCCTCGGCCAAGTCCACGTCGTAGCCCTGCAGTTTTCCGTCCGGGCTCAGGAACTCAAACGGCGGGAACGTGCTCTCCGTCCCGACGACGATTTCCCCTTTGTCCATGACCGACGCGCCCCAAGCCGAGCTTCCCAGCACCGCCGCAGCCAATAGAACCAATGCAGACCCAAGTTTTTTCATTGAAGTAAACCCCCGTTTCTTTTTATTTGTTGATTGAATAGAAATATACTTTCGTTCGGGAGTTCTGTCAAGAGGGAACTGAAGTTTCTCTGCAGGACAAGAAAAAAGCCGGGCTTCCCTGAGGGAAGCCCGGCTTTTTTGTTCGACGTTCTGGGACGAATCAGCCGCCCAGATAGGCGCTTTTGACGCGAGGATCGGCCAGAAGCTCTTTCCCCGGCCCGGACAGGGCCATCTCGCCCACCTCGAGAACGTAGGCGTAGTCGGCCACCTTCAGGGCCTGAAGGGCGTTCTGCTCCACCAGCAGGACCGTTTTGCCCTTTTCGTTGATCTGCCGAATGACGTCAAACACTTCTTTGACGAGGATCGGAGCCAGCCCTAACGACGGTTCGTCCATCATGATCAGCTGCGGGTTGCTCATCAGCGAACGGGCCAGCGCGAGCATCTGCTGCTCGCCGCCCGACAGAGTGCCGGCCTTTTGCCATGAGCGTTCCTTCAGCCTAGGGAACAGTTCATACCCGTGCGCCAAGTCGCGCGCCACGCCTTTAGGATCCTTTCGGGTGTAGGCGCCCAGCATGAGGTTTTCTTCAACGGTCAGCTGGGGGAAAATCCGGCGGCCTTCCGGGCACATGGCAATTCCTGAGCCCAAGACGACTTCCGGCGTCTTGCCCAACAGTTCGGTTCCGTTCCACTGAATGGAGCCGGAACAGCCTTTGAGAAGTCCGGCGATCGCGCGGAGGGTGCTGCTTTTGCCGGCGCCGTTGGCCCCGATGAGGGTGACGATCTGGCCGTCGGGGACTTCCAAGCTGATGCCCCGAACGGCCTTAATGGCGCCGTAGTGAACATGGAGGTCGGTGATTTTAAGCATCCGCGTCATCCTCCTTGCCCAAGTAGGCCTCGATGACCCGCCGGTCCTTCTGGACGTCCGCGGGGCAGCCTTCGCAGATCAGGTTGCCGTGGTCCAGCACCCGAACCCACTCGGATATTCCCATGACGACTTTCATGTCGTGTTCGATCAACAGGATCGTCAGGGAGAACTTGTCCCTGATCGCCCGGATGAAGTCCATCAGTTCCATGCTCTCCTGAGGGTTCATCCCGGCCGCCGGCTCGTCCAGCAGAAGGATCCGAGGACGAGTGGCCAGTGCCCGGGCGATTTCCAGCCGCCGCTGGGCGCCGTACGGAAGGCCAGTTGCCTCATTATCAGCCAAATCGTCCAGCTTGACGGCCCGGAGCAGGTCCATGGACCACTGGCGGATCTCCCGCTCTTCCCTAGCATGGCTCGGAAGGAGGAACGGCGCGGCCCACCACGGCGACGACTGGCGTACCCAGCAGGCGGTCATGACGTTCTGCAGCACCGACGCGCCGGTGAACAGCCGAATGTTCTGGAAGGTCCGGGCAATTCCTTCGCGGCAGATGATGTGCGGCTTAAAACCTGTAATGTCCTTGCCCGCAAAGGTCACCGTTCCTTCGGTCGGAGGATAAAACCCGGTGATGATGTTGAACGCGGTCGTTTTTCCCGCCCCGTTGGGGCCGATCAAGCTGGAGATCGTGCCCTCTTCGAGGGTCATGTTCAAGTCGCCCACGGCGGTCAGTCCGCCGAACCGAATGGTCACGTTCTTCAGTTCCAGCAGGCTGGTCATCGGTCACCGCCCCCTCTCCGAAGGAGCTTTTCCCAGCTGAATTCCCAGTTGCCCATAATGCCCTGCCGGCGGTACAGGATGATCAGCAGCAGCACGACGGAGAAGATCACCATACGCATTCCGGGAATGCCCGGAATCGTCAGCGAGCCGATTGTCATCGGATTTTCAACGAACCGAAGCCATTCAAGCAGCACGGTGATAATCGCCGCGCCGACCATGCTGCCGGTAATGCTCCCCAGCCCGCCGGCCACGACGATCATCAAGATGTTGAACGTGAGCTGGAAGTTGAACATCTTGGGGTCAATAGTGGTGATCAGGCTGCCCTGCAGCGCCCCGCCGACGCCGGCGAAGAACGCGCCGATGGCAAAGGCGATGACCCGGACTCGGAAGGTGTTGATGCCCATCGCCCTAGCGGCCACCTCGTCGTCCCGAACCGCCTTGATCGTGTTGCCGAAGTTGCTTGAAAGCAGTTTGACGATCACGTAGACGGTGATGATCATCCAAACGTAGTTCCAGAACAGGTCGGCATAGGCAGGAATGCCTTTCAGCCCCAGAGCGCCGTTGGTCACCGGCGTGATGTTGGTCAGCACGACCCGGATAATCTCGGCGAAGCCCAGGGTCGCAATGCCCAAGTAGTCGCCGCCCAGCCGGAGCACCGGCAGAGCGATAACCAAGCTGACGAGAGCGGCAATGACTCCGCCGGCAAGGACGGAGACGAAAAACGGCGCCTGCATGACGTTAAACGGCCACATCATCGGCTCCAGAATGTACATCGCGGCTTTCTGGGCCGGAGAGATGATTAAGATTGCCGAGACGTACGCGCCAATGGCCATGAACCCGGCGTGTCCGAGAGAAAACATGCCGGCAAAGCCATACACGAGGTTCAGGCTGAGAGCCAAAATCGCGTTGACGGCCACCAGATTGACGACCCGGACAACATAACGGTCCATGTTGGCATTAATCCAGTACAGCACGGCGGCGAGGAGCACCAGCGACAGAACGGTCAGAGCGCTGGAGGTCTTTTCGAGCGATCGGTTGGAGGAAGTAATCATACCTTGTCCTCCAGTTTCTCACCGAGAAGTCCGGTGGGCTTCACGAACAGGATAAGGATCAGCAGGATAAAGGCGAACGCGTCCCGATATCCAGTCAACGCCGGGAAAAACGCCACGAGAAGGATCTCCAAAAAGCCGAGGGTCAGGCCGCCGATGACGGCTCCCTGAACCGAGCCGATGCCGCCGGTGACTGCGGCGATAAACGCCTTAAATCCCGGCATGACGCCCATGAACGGGTTGATCTGCGGGTAGCGCAGCGCCCACATGATGCCGGCTGCGGCAGCCAAAGCCGAACCGATGCCGAACGTCAGGGCAATGATTCGGTCGACCCGCACGCCCATCAGGCGAGTAGTCTCAATATCCTTGGAGATGGCTCTCATGGCCAGCCCCTGAGGCGTCTTGTAAAGAATCCACAGCAGCCCGACCACCAACAGGAACGTGATGACCGGCACAACGATCGCTAACGGCAAAATACGGATATTACCGAATTTCATGACCTTAACGAGCGGCGCGAACCGGGGCATCGGCTTCGGCACGCCGGTGAATACCACAAGCGCTAAGTTCTCGATAAGGAACGACACACCGATGGCGCTGATCAGGGCAGAAATGCGCGGCGCCTCTCTCAAAGGCTTATAGGCCACCCGGTCAACCAAGATCCCGGCCACGGCCGTTCCGATAATCGCCAGAGGCACGGCGACAGCCCAAGGAAGGCTGGCCGTCCCGACGGCCCAGAACACCAGATACGCCCCAACCATGAAGATGTCCCCGTGAGCGAAGTTAATCAGCCTCAGAATGCCGTACACCATCGTGTACCCGATGGCAATCAGGGCGTACAGGCTCCCTAGGGTGAGGGCGTTGAAACAGTGCTGAATGAACATGTCCATTGTCATTGCCCGCAGTCGCCTCACTTCCGAAAAAAAGGGAAGGCAGAGCCTTCCCTTGTGTCAACAAATATTTTCCCGAACAGAGAGATTAGTCGGTGGCCTGAGTTCCAACGAAGGTGCGCTTGCCGTTGATGATCTGGACGATGCCGACGGCCTTTTCGGCGTCGTGGGTCGCGTTGATGGTAGTCAGACCAGTGGCGCAGGGCAGATCCTTAATCGTGGCAAGCCCTTCGGTGATCTTCTCGGGGTCGGTGCTGCCGGTGCGCTCGATGGCGTCCTTGATCATCAGGTAGCAGTCATATCCAAGAGCGCTCAGCGCGGAAGGCTCGTCGGTGTGGTGCTCGTCCCAGTACTTGGTGAACAGCTCGGCGGACTCGGTCTTGCCGGGCATCTCGCGGGCGTACGGAACGGCCGTGAAAGTGAAGCCCTCGCAGGCGTCGCCGGCGATTTTCGCCATTTCCGGGTTGTCCATGGCGTCGCCGCCCATGATCTTGAACTCGCCGCCCAGCTCACGAGCCTGACGCATGATGATGGCGCCTTCGGCGAAGTTGATGGGGATGTACAGGACATCGGGCGAGTGACTGATGATCTCGGTCAACTGAGCGGTGAAGTCCTGGTCGCCGGTCTGGAAGTTGCTGATCGCGACGATCTTGCCGCCCTTCTTCTCGAACGCGTCTTTGAAGAACTTGGCAAGGCCGACCGAGTAGTCGTTGGAGACTTCCTGAAGGATTGCGGCCGTCTTGGCGCCCATCTTCTCGATGGCCCATCCGGCTGCGCCAGCGCCCTGATACGGATCAATGAATCCGGCTCTGAACACGTACTTCTTGCCCATCGTAACCATCGGGTTGGAGCAGGACGTGCCAACCATCGGAATGTGAGCGCTCTCGGCAACTTCTCCGCCGGCCATGGACAGGGAGGAGCCGAACGAACCGATGATCGCGACGACTTTCTCTTTGTCAACGAGCCGCTGAACTGCGTTGGCAGACTCGACCTTGTCGCTCTTGTTGTCGACGACAATCAGCTCAACCGGCCGGTTCATGATTGTCGGGAACTTTTCATGAGCGAGCTGAGCGCCTTCAAGCTCCAGCTGGCCGCCAAACGCGCTGTTCCCTGTCAGGGGAAGATACACGCCAATCTTAATGGGATCCGCAGCAAATGCCGTTCCCATCACCGCGCCAGCTGCAAAAGCCGACAGAGCCAACATCTTCATCCTATTCATCGAGCAATTCCCTCCTCAAGATAGAGTCACTGCCACTCGGTGGCACCGAACGGCTCCCGCCGTTCACTTCGACGGCCTGCCTTCGGAGCCTTTAGGCGGCGAAGGAAACCGTTGGATCAATAAAACTACGCTCTTGCTGATAATGATTTTACTTAAGCGGATTGGAGCTGTCAATTTTATTTCGCTTTAAATCGAAAAACGTTTCAACTAGAAGTGAAAAATTGTACAAACTACACTAAACGTCCAGATTGCGAACCTCGTGGGCGTGAGTCTGAATGAAGTCCCGCCGGGGCTCGACCTTGTCGCCCATCAGGATGGAGAAATACTCGTCGGCCGCGATGGCGTCATCCACCTGGATTCGCTTGAGCAGCCGGGTTGCCGGGTCCATGGTGGTCTCCCAAAGCTGTTCGGGGTTCATCTCGCCCAAGCCCTTATAGCGCTGGACGGCCGGGCTCTTGCCCTCGACTTCGTACGAGTCCATGAGGGTTCTCAGTTGCCGGTCGCTGTACAGGTAGTCTACCTTTTTGCCGGACTGAACCCGGTACAGCGGCGGAACGGCCAAGTACACGTGTCCTTCCTCGACCAGCTCTTTCATGTGCCTGAAGAAGAATGTGAGAAGCAGCGTGCTGATGTGAGCCCCGTCCACGTCAGCATCGGTCATGATGATAATCTTGTGGTACCGCAGCTTCGACAGGTCAAACTCATCGCCGATGCCGCAGCCGAGCGCCTGAATGATGACTCGAATTTCCTTGGAGCTCAGGATCTTGTCCAGCCGAGCCTTCTCGACGTTCAAAATTTTCCCCCGCAGCGGGAGAATCGCTTGGAAGCTTCTGTCTCGGCCCTGCTTGGCGCTGCCGCCGGCCGAGTCCCCCTCGACGATGTAGACCTCGCACTCCTCTGCTTTCTTGCTGGAACAGTCCGCCAATTTTCCGGGCAGGGACAGTCCGCTCATGGCCGACTTGCGCACCAGTTCGCGGGCTTTTTTCGCGGCCTCTCTGGCCTGTCGGGCCTTGACGGCCTTGTCGACGATCGGCTTCAGCGCCGATGAGTCCTCGTCAAAGTGCCCTAAAAGGCCGTCGTAGATGACCGAGTCCACCGACCCTTTGACTGTGCCGTTGCCCAGTTTTGTCTTCGTCTGTCCCTCAAACTGCGGGTTGGACAGCTTGACCGACACGACGCAGGTCAGTCCTTCGCGCAGGTCCTCGCCGGAGAGGTTTTCGTCCTTCTCGCGCAGGGCGCCGGCCCTCCGGGCCCCCTCGTTGACCGCCCTGGTGAGGGCGCTTCGCAGTCCCGCCACGTGGGTGCCGCCCTCGACGGTGTGAATCAGGTTGGCAAATGAGAACAGCCGCTCGTTGTAGTCGTCGGTGTACTGGAAGGCCATTTCAACCGATACGCCGTCCCGTTCGCCGGAGACGACAAGCGGTTCAGGGAATAAAACCACCCGGTCCCTGTTCAGATACCTCACGAACTCGGCAATGCCGCCTTCCTCGCAGAACGTCCACGTTTTGCCTTCCCGCTGGTCCTCCACTGTGATCGTCAGGCCGGGAATGAGGAACGCCATCTCACGGAAACGGCTCACCAGCGTTTCGGCACTGTACTGCACTTCGTCAAAAATCTGGCTGTCCGCAAGGAAACGAACTCTCGTTCCCCGGCGCGTCGAGGGGAGCGTCTTCGCCAGCGGCGCCACGGGGATTCCCCGCTCGTACCGCTGGAAGTACTCGTACCCGTCGCGCCAAACCGTCACTTCGAGCCACTCGGACAGGGCGTTGACCACCGAGACGCCGACGCCGTGAAGGCCGCCGGAGACTTTATAGCTTCGGTTGTCGAACTTGCCGCCGGCGTGGAGGACCGTCAGGACTGTCTCAACCGTCGATTTGCCGGTCTGATGGTGAATTTCCACCGGAATACCGCGGCCGTCGTCCGTGACGGAGACGCTCTCGTCCGTGCCGATCGTGACCGTTATGTGCCCGCAGTGCCCGGCCAGCGCTTCGTCCACGCTGTTGTCCACTATCTCGTAAACGCAGTGGTGAAGCCCCCTGACCGTCGTGTCGCCAATGTACATGCCGGGCCGACGCCGGACGGCCTCCAACCCTTCGAGGACTACGATTCCGCTTTCCCCGTAGGAACTGTCGGCCTGCGGCGTTTGAACTTCTGTCATTCGCGTTTTCCCCTTTCCCGCCAAGCGGCGCTTTCGGGCAAACGTCCCAAAAGAAGCTGCGCTCCCGTTGCGCCGCACTTGTAGATATCATATATTATAGCAAATTCACAGCCCTCGACGGGCTGTTTACCCAACGGAAAGAAGGAGAGACATCATGTTTCGCTCGCTGGCTGACGGCCTTGAAGGAGCTTTACACGAGGGGACGATTACCCCCGATCAGGCAAAGCGCATTCTGGAACTCTCAGAGAAGCGGCCGGGCTGGGCCAAAGAAGCCGCTCTGCTCATCGGGCTTGTTTTGACCGGCGTTGGAGTGATGTTTTTCCTTTCAAGCCTGTACCGGCTTCTGAGCGTTTGGTCAGTTGTGGGTGTCTACATCGGGTTCAGCATCGCGTCTCTGGCAGGGGTTTACGTGACGAACAGGCGCGGCCTTCGGGCTGTCTGTTTGGCGTGCTGCGTCGCCGCCGTCATTTTTACGCCGCTGGCCCTTCACGGCCTGTGGAACTTAGCCGCCCACGGGTTTATCGTTCACCAGATGTCCGACTTAGGAACGGTCCTGTCGCTCGACGATTCGACGGCGGACTTGGGCGTCAGGCTCTGGCTGTTCGGCATGGGGCTGGCGGTCTCCGCGGCGCTAAGCGTTCACACGAAAGAACCTCTGATGGCGGAGGTGACGACCGTCGCCCTGTGGCAGACGGCCTTGACGGTCTGCCGATTGGCCCACTGGAACGTCAAGCTGTCAGCACTTTCAGCCATGATAGGCGCAGCGGCTGCCGCTGCCGCGCTCGTCGCCCGGAAACGGTCGTCAGGCGTGAAGGTCTGCCGAATCTGGGACGAGTTTTTCGCTTCCGGCGCAGCGCTTTTCGGCGGCAGCGTCAACTTTTGGCTTTCTGGGCCGTACGCGCAAGGCGTCTTCCCTTGGAAGGCCGCCTCAGCGCTCCTTTTTAACGCCGCCTTTGCGATGGCCGCCGGAAAATTCGGCCAGCGGGGGCTCGTTCTCCTCGGCGCCATTGGATTGGCCTTCCACCTGTGCTGTCTGGCAGACTTCTACCTGCCGTCACCTTACGGTTCGCTGGCGATTATCCTGATCGGAGCCGGCGTTTTGATTCTTTCCATCAGGACATCGAAAGGCCGCTGAAACGACAAAGAAAAAAGAGCCCTGCCGGTTCGCAGGACTCTTTGACCGCCGAGGATTAGCCTCCCCAGCGTTTTTGTTTTTAAACGGTTTTCAGCACAAGACGGAAGAAGTATCCGCCGGCTCAGAGCTCGGCGGGCAGTATCGGCGGCTCTGTTCCCAAGCCTCTCTTGCCTCCAAAGCGCCCCAGAGACACAGGATAGCCTCCCCGCCTGAAAGGAATTTTCGCAAGTGGCGCCATAGGTCGCCGCTCAGCAAAAACCACGCCGAAAGGGGCGTCTGTCCGAACGGCTTCACGGCGTCATATCGCACGAGAAGCGTCGTGTCAGGCCCCGCCTCGGACTCTTCCGGCTCGCCGTCGACCGGCCGTTGAGGGCCGAGACTCTGGCCGTTCAACAGCTGAGGAGGCGGCGTCTGGGAGGCTGTGAGCACCATTTGAGCGTCGATTTTCCCGTTGAGAAAGTCCCTAGCGTTCAGGGACCACAGCCTGATACGGTCAATGATGTCCTGCCGCCCGCCGGCGAGGGCGAATCGGACGCCCCAGTACAGCTGAAGCGTCCCGTTCTGAGACGTCAAGTTCGGCGACAGGGACGCCAAGGTTTCCGAGACAGGCCCCCAAAAAAGCGGCACGTCCGGACATATCTGGCGCAGCATGCCGATCGTCAGACAGTGATCCCCCGGCGGGGGATACTGGACGTACAGAGCGTCTTCAACCTGACGGCATGCCGCCGGCGGAAGAATGAACGCTTCAGGCTCTTCGGAAAGGACCAGCCCGCCGTCTGCCGAGAGGACGTCAGTCTTTTTTCTGCCATCCCAGAGGCTCCAGCAGCAAAGGTCGCCCTCAAGCCGTCCGAACAGCTGCCGCCCTGCCGGAAGGAACACGGTCACGCCCCGTTCGCGGCCCTCGTCGGGCAGAGGGATCAGCCGGCCGTCCTCAAAAAGCTCAAACGCTCTCACGGCTGAGCCCCGACTTCCACCGGCGGTGAAACCAGAACCACTGTTCGGGATAACGGCGCACCAACTGTTCAACCGAACGATTTGCCGCCTCGGTGATCGCGGCAATTTTCTCTTCCTTGGAAAGCTTTTCGTCGACGGCCAGCGGCTCTTCGAGGACCACTTTGTAGCGAAACGGCCCCAACCGCAGGGCGTAGAGCGGAAGCACCGGCACGCCGGCCAGCAGGCTGATAAGAGCTGGGCCGCGAACAGCCGTACACGGCCGCCCTAAGAAGGTAACTTCCTGTCCGTTGCGCCCGCCGTCCTGGTCAGCCAGAAGCGCCAGCGAGACGCCCTGACGGGGCGTCTGAACGGCCAGCCGGAGGAACGACCGCGATCTGCTTTTCATCAGCGTTTTCACGCCTAATTCATCGCGCCAAGCCGTAATCAGGTCGGAAAACGCGCCGTCGTCCGCCTCTCTGGCGACGCAGAGCAACGGGAGGTTTTGGGCTGCCATCCACGCGCCGCCCAACTCCCAGTTGCCGAAATGGGCGCAGAGGACCACAACCCCTTTGCCGCCGCCGGCGTAGCTTTTTATTTTTGCCAAGTCGTCAGGCGAGCACTCAAAAATCTCGTTCACCAAGCCGGGACGATTCATGCAGGCCACCCACTCGACGATCATCCAGCAGAAATGGTCGTACACGCCGTCTAAAATCCGGCGGCACTCTTCCGGCGTTTTTTCGGGAAACGACAGGGTGATCGCCTTCAGCGTTTCCTTCCGGCGCACCGGCACAAGACGGCACAGCCCTTTGAGAAAAGCCGCCTGCCGGGCGCCGTGGCTCCCGTCGCCGACCCACCGTCGAAAAAGCTTTAACGCTCCTGTGGCAAGAGTCACTCGCGTCGCCTCCCAGGCGTCAGTCCGGCGCTGTTAACTCCGCTCAGGCCGTCTCAGGGTGAAGTATTTTTTCTTGCCCAGCCGGACTAAGGCGTGTTCGCCGTCCAGCAGGTCGCTCTCGGTCAGCTCCCGATCGCTGGTCTCGACCCGATCGCCGTTCAGGTAAAGTCCGCCGCCGGACGTCAGTCGCTTGACCTCACCTTTACTGGCGCAGGCGCCGCTAGCCACCAACGCCTCGGCCAGCTGGCACGGCAGGGACGCGATCGAACCGCCTTCTGTCTCCGACGCGATGATCGAAAGCATCGGCCCGGTCAGCTCGTCGTGAGCGACTTGCCCGCCGAACAGGATCTCGCTGGCCCGCTGCGCCGCTTTTGCGGCTTCTTCGCCGTGAATAATCGAGGTAATTTCCAGAGCCAGCCGCCGCTGGGCCGCCCGCCGTCCCGGGGTCGCTTGGTGCTCGGCGACAATCTGGTCGATCTCCTCCAACGGGAGGAACGTGAAAAGCTTCAGCAGTTTCTCGACCGCGTCGTCCTCGGAGTTCATCCAGAACTGGTAGAACTTGTACGGGCTCGTCTTTTCCGGCGAGAGCCACACCGCGCCCCCTTCCGTTTTGCCGAACTTGGTGCCGGAAGAGTTGAGAAGCAGCGGGTTCGTCGCCGCGTAGGCCGTTTCGCCGTCCCACTTGCGGATCAGCTCAATGCCGCTGACCAGATTGCCCTGTTGGTCGTTGCCTCCCATCTGAAGCCTGCAGCCGAAGGTCTTGAACAGGTGCCAGAAGTCATAGGCCTGAAGCAGGGTGTAGGTGAACTCGGTGTAGGACAGGGTCTTGTTTGGATCTTCAATCCGGCTCCTGACGTGTTCCTTTCGGATCATGTAGTTGACCGAGAAGAACTTGCCCACGTCCCGCAAGAAGTCGATCAGGTTGAGTTTCCCCAGCCAGTCATAGTTGTTGACCAGCAGGGCGGACGCGCTGCCGCAGTCAAAGTCAACCAACCGGGACAGCTGGACTTTTATGCCCTCGACGTTGCGCCGAACCTGCTCGTCGCTCAGCAGGTTCCGTTCTTTGCTTTTCATCGACGGGTCGCCGATCATCCCTGTGCCGCCGCCGGCCAGAAGAATTGGCCGGTGCCCCAGTTTCTGAAGCCACGCAAGTCCCATCAGCGGGATCAGATGCCCGACGTGGAGGCTGTCAGCCGTTGGGTCAAATCCTACGTACGCGGTTACCTGTCCCTTTTCAAAAAGGGCGTTCAAGCCCTCTTCGTCGCTGCACCAGTCCACATAGCCGCGTTCCCGCAGTGTTTTGAGTGCGTCGTTCATCTGTGCCCTCCTAAAAACTAGTCGTCAGTGGCGCTTTCCGCGCCGCTCGGTTCCTCGCTTTTTTCGTTCCGTCCCGCGGCGGACATTTTTTGTTCCGCCGTTTCAAGAAGAGTAGCCGCTGCGGTCACAAGAGTCAAGACGTCGTCAGGCATTCCGCCGTCAAGATGGTCGTACAGGTTTGTCAGCCGATCGCTGAGCCGCTCAAGGGCCCGCGTGCTTTGACGGGCCTGCGAACGCTGTTTTCTCGCCGAGCGGGGCGCATGTTTTTCGTCCGCCGCCTGACGGGACGCCCTTTCTTCCGCCCGACCTGACGGTTTTTCCTGCTCCGCCACGGTCGGTTCGCCCGAAGCTTTCTTTTTGTTCGGAAGAGCCGGTTCTTTTTGAGCGACGGGCTCGTCTTCCCGGGCCTCTTCCTCTTCAGGTTCGATGACCTGACGGATCACGTCTCCGGCGGCCTTCGAGTCGCGCTGCGCCTGAGAAACGGTCTTGCCGTGTTGGCGGGGCTCCAGTTCAATTTCTAAATCGACGTCCGCCACTTGGGCCGAAAAGCCCCGGCCTTCGAGGGCTTCCTGCAGGGAATTAGCCGCCTTCGGTTCGCCGTGGACGACGAAGAACTGGGGCATGGAGAGACGGAAATGCTCCGCCCAGAGGATAAGATCCGTTCGATCGGCGTGGGCCGAGAAGCCGCCGATCGTATGAATCTGCGCCTTGACTGCCACTTCTTCTCCTGCTAGGCGAATGGTCTTGGCGCCGTCAACAATTCTCCGACCTGCGGTTCCCCTGGCCTGATATCCCACAAAGACCACGTGGTTGTTCGGATTCCATATGCCGTTTTTGAGGTGGTGGACGATCCGCCCGCCGTTGACCATGCCGCTGCCGGCCATGACAACGCCGTATGACTTGGTGTTGATCTTCTGCGAGTCCTCCACCGTGGACACGAACTCGACCGTGTCCAGGAACGGGTTCTTCCCGCTCCGGCGGTACATTTGAATCTCTTGGGACATCATGTCCAAGTGATTCTGGTACACTTCGGTCGCCTTAACGCCCAGCGGCGAGTCGAAATAAACCGGCAGATCAGTGCCGATGCCCTGATCCCTCAGCAAGGCCAGCTCGTACATGATCCGCTGAGCCCGGTCGACCACGAAGGTTGGAATGTAAATCTTGGCCTTATGGGCCAGCAGGTCGGCCATCAGCTCCTGAAATTCCTTGCGTGTTTCCTCGTTCGTCTTGTGGTCCCGATCGCCGTACGTGGACTCGATGAGCACGTAATCGGCCTCGTTAATCTCCGCCGGCGCCCGTTCCATAACAGTTTTCGCCGGCCCGAGGTCGCCGCTGAACACGACCTTGACGTTCCGGTCCCCTTCTGCCAGAAAAACTTCCAGAATGGAACTGCCGATGATGTGACCGGCGTCCCGGAACCGAACCGAAAGTCCAGGCACCACGTCGTACCGGTCGTCATAGCTGATAGGGTACAAATACTTCAGGGCGTTATCGATGTCGGTCTGGTCGTACAGCGGCTCGACGGCCGGAAGCCCTTTGCGGAGGTTCTTCCTGCTCCGCCAAGCCGCGTCCTCTTTCATCAAGTTTGCTGAATCGGCCCAGAGGAGCTCGACCAGTTCGGCGGTTGGCAGCGTGCAGTAGACTTTTCCCTTAAACCCAGAACGCACCAGCAGAGGGATACGGCCCGAGTGATCGATATGAGCGTGAGTCAGCAGCAGGGCGTCAATCGACGTGGGGTCAAACGACAGGGGGTCGTAGTTGGCCTCCTCGTTTTCACCCTGATGCATTCCAAAGTCCACCAGAACGCGGTGACCGCCCACCTCAATCAGGTAACACGAGCCGGTGACTTCCTGCGTCGCTCCGAGGAATTTCAGTCTCATCTTGCCACCTCCCAAAATCACTCTCCAAGTTGCAATGGGACTCCTGCGCCAGTTTCTCCTTCGTAGCAGGAAACGATACGCCCGGTTTCGGAAAGGATCTGAGGCCTCGTTTCGGCTCCGCCGTCCGAATCGGGAATGAAAAACGTCAGAGTGGTCGAGCGCCCCGGGACGGAGCGGATGATCATCTCGCCGTTGACGAGCCGGATTCGGTCTCTCATGTTCAGAAGTCCCCGATGGCCGGAAGCCCGCAGAGACTCCAAGTCAGCCGGAACGGCGAACCCCTTGCCGTTGTCCTCGACGATCATTCGGGTTCTCCGGTCCCCCGGCCGGTCCACTCTCACGTCAATCTGGTCAGCGCCGCCGTGCTTGACCGCGTTGCTGACCGCCTCCTGCAGAATGCGGAAGAACGTGAGGACCCCTTCGGGCTGCAGCTTTTCGTCGTGCACCACCACGCGGATAGTCACGCCCAGATACCTGGACAGCCGTTCGGCCAGCTCGTTCAGCGCGTGTTCCAGCCCCAAGTCGAGCCACGGCGGCGTCAGGTGGTTGCACATTTCTCGAAGCTCCTTGACCGTGTCGAAGGCTATTTCCTCGGCCACTTTAAGGTGCTCGCTTCGATTCGGTTCGTCCATCTGGGCCAGACGGATCCTCTGGCCCAAGGCTGTGACGGCCTGAACCGGGCCGTCGTGAATCTCCCGAGCAATGCTTTCCTTTTCGTCCTCCTGAACGCGCACCATGTCGCTGCTGTACCGTTTCCAGAGGGAAATGCGGTCGCAGGCTGACCGAGAAAGTCGGCACAGCACGTATCTCAGCTGGCTGATCTCGTAGACCGCCTGTTTGTCGGTCTCGCAGGCCACTTCGTCACCCCAGTTCAGCCGAGAGGCTTCCTCGGATATTTTCGACAGAGGCGCGATGACCCAGCGCCACAAGACGATGCCAGCGGCAAACAGAGCCGCCGCGAGGACGAATACCATGGAGATCATCAGGCGATTGGTGCGCAGCAGCGGACCGAGCAGGTCGTTCCAGCGAACGGCCGCGACGACGTAAAAGGTGTCGAGCATTCCCGGCCGGCCGGTCGGACACACGGCCACGGTGTACAGCTGCCCCGAGGCGTCGTGAACTTCCAAGGCTTTGTTGAGCAGAATGCTCCGGGTGAGCGACAAAACCGGCGGGTTGTTTTCCTGTGAAGAAACGACCACGTCGCCGCCTGAATCGAGCACGGCAACCCAGCCGGGCAGTTTAGACCCCCAGCTGAACAGGTTGAGCCGCTCCATCTGGAGCATGACTTTGTTGGCACGAAACGGGAGTATGCCGATGCCGTTGATCTTCGCGGCCGCGCTCTGGGCCACGTTGAGCACGTAGGACTCCATGACCCGCCCCATGGCCCGTTCGTGGGCTGACACGCTGAACAGCGTGACGCCCACGACGACGATCATCGGTATGACCAGCGATAAGACCAACACTAGGGGCAGGCTTCGCCTGACCCGAATCTTCAATCCAGCAGTTCCTCCAAGGTCATCAGGCCGTGTTTCAGCGCCAGAAGCATGGCTTCCGTCTTGTTGTGAGCTCCCAGCTTGTCATACACGGAAGCGAGGTGCGTCTGAACGGTCCGCTCGCTGATGTAAAGCTGGGCCGCCACTTCTTTGCTGGACAGGCCGCGGGCCGCGCACAGGAGCACTTCTCTCTCCCGAGGCGACAGGGCTTCGGTGAGCTCTTCCTGAGCGCCCACCACAGAGGCGACTTCGCTGTCCAGGAACAGGCTGCCGGTGGCGACGGTCTGGATGGCTTTCATCAGCGCGCCGGCTGACGTCGTCTTGAGCACAAAGCCCTTGGCTCCGGCCTTGAGCGACGCTAGAACGTACTGCTGGGAATCGTAAGAGGTGAGCATAATGGCCGCGACGGGCAGCTTGTTTTCCTTGATCCGTCGGGCAAGGGTAATGCCATCGGCGCCGGGCATGCGAATGTCCAACAGCGCCACGTCGGGCTTGAGCTCCTCAATGAGTTTCCACGCTTCGTCGCCGTCAGCCGCTTCGCCGACCAGCGCGACGTTCTCTTCACGCTCAAGGTACGCCTTCAGACCCTGCCGGGTCAGCGGATGGTCGTCAGCTAAGATCACACGAATTTTCGACATGTTCTATCTCCTCTCCAAAAAGAGTCCAATGTATATACCCGTCGTTTCAGCCGCCGTCGGCGCGAAACGGAACGGTCAGTTGGCCAGAGGCGTCAGGCCCAGTTGGCTTTGAACCGGACGAAGCGCCTCGATAACGCTCGTCATTAGCTCGTCAACCGGCTTCCCCATCCGCTCGGCGCCGGACGCGATGACGTCCCGGTTCACGCCGGCGGCAAACGCCTTGTCTTTCCACTTCTTCTTCACCGATTTAGCCGTCAGGTCGTCCAAGCTCCGGCTGGGACGGACCAACGCCGTGGCGATCACCAGCCCGGTCAGCTCGTCGATCGTGTAGAGCGTCCACTCCATGGGACTCGTCGGCTCGGTCGCCGAACAGATTCCCCACCCGTGGGACCGTATCGCGTGCCGGGTCGCCTCGTCGACGCCCTCGGCCTCAAGAATACGGTCCGACTCGGACGTGTGGCGCGCCGGGTCGCTCTGGGTCATCTCCCAGTCCAGATCGTGAAGCAGTCCGACGGTCCCCCAGAACTGGGGATCCTCGCCGGCTTGCTGAGCGAAAAACTTCATGCAAGCTTCGACCGCCAGAGCGTGGCTCAGGTGCATCGGCTCCGAGTTGTAGCGTTTGAGTAAATCCCATGCCCGTTCACGACTTATCGCCATTTTTATCCTGCCCCCTCAGGCCTTCCAGTTCATGCTCGGCAAAATACAGACAGCTCAAAATGTGGTCGTATTTCTCCTTCGGGAACTGTTCCGTCACGACGCCCGCCTGCTCGCGAAGCTGAACCCCCAGCTCGTCAGGATACCCTTGAAGGTACACGACCCGCCGGATTCCCGCGTTGATCAGCGCTTTGGAGCAGAACACGCAGGGCGAGTGAGTACAGTACAGCTCGCCGTCGTCGGTAACGACTCCCTGACTGGCCGCGAGGGCTATGGCGTTCATCTCCGCGTGAGACCCTCGACACAGCTCGTGCTTCTGCCCTGACGGTATGCCCAGCTGAGCGCGCAGACATCCGGTCTCGCTGCAGTGCGGCGTGCCCCTCGGCGCGCCGTTGTATCCGGTGCTGATGACCTGTCCGTGGCGGACGATGACCGCTCCCACGCGCCGGCGAAGGCACGTGCTGCGGGTCGCAGCGACCAGCGCCAGCATCATGAAATAGCTGTCCCAATCAGGGCGGTTCCAGTCCATAGTATTCCCCTCTCATAGTTGCTCATCATATCATTTTATCGCATGCCGGCGGTCGGATATTTTGCAGTAGCCGCCGTTCGGGCAAATTCACCAAAGTTCAGCCTCCCGACCTGTCTGGATAGGCTTTGTACCATGATACAATAAATTTGCAAAAAGGGCCGGCGCTGACCGGCGTGCGGATGGGGTTTCTCTCCGTTGGTCTCTGGTGGTTCGCCCTCACCCTGCCTTTTATGCGCTTCGTGGACGAACCGCCGGTCGCCTCGGCCGACGGGGGCCTGTCGGCCGCCCTGCGGGAGCTTCGGCAGACGTGGAACGAACTCAAGCAGTACCCGGAAGCCTTTCGCTTTCTCTTGGCCTTCTGGCTCTACAACGACGGCATCGGCACGATCGTCCGAATGGCCGCGCTGTTCGGAGCCGGGGTCGGCCTGTCGTCCGACTCGCTCGCGCTGGCGATGCTTCTCACCCAGTTCGTCGGCGTGCCGGCGGCTCTGGCGTTCGCCTTCTCCGCCGGCCGGTTCGGCGCCAAACGGCTTTTAACCGGCTCGCTCCTCTGGTACTTGGCCATCTGCTTGGCCGCGCCGTTCATCACCAAGAACTGGCACTTCTGGATGATGGCCGTAGCGGTCGGCTTAGTACAGGGAGGCTCCCAGAGCATCAGCCGGTCGCTTTTCGCCTCGATGATTCCGCCCGAACGGTCGGGCCTCTTCTTCGGCCTGTACAGCCTGTCGAGCAAGTTCGCCGGCATCGTGGGACCGATGCTCTGCGGCCTGACCGCTTCGATCACCGGCAAGCCTCACGCCGCCATCGCGGTTATCGGGCTGACGTTCGCCGGCGGGCTTATTATTCTCCGCTTTGTGGACGTCGAGCGCGGGCGACGAAGGATTCATTCCGATGAGCGGCGCTGACTGCTGGACCTACCTGCTTCGCTGCCGGGACGGTTCGCTTTACGCCGGCTGGACGGTTGACGTCCAAGCGCGGCTCAAGGTTCACAACAGCGGACGAGGCTCCCGGTACGTCAACTCCCGGCGGCCCGCCGTCCTCGCCGCCAGTTGGCGCTGGCCCGACAAAACGCTTGCCATGAGCGCCGAGGCGACCATCAAGCGGCTCAGTCGCGCCCAAAAGGAAGCGCTCATCACCGGAGAACTCCAGCTGCTCGCCTCGGGCGGCCACGTCGTCGTCGCGGCGGGGGACGTCCGGCCGAATCACTAAGGAAGCGCCTCATAACAGGTCAGCCGAAGCCCTAGGGGCTTCGGCTGTTTTTCAGAACGTCCGGACGACGCTCAGCTTTTTCCCCTTTGAAGTCCCAGTCTAGCGTGGTAGATTAGGAACGCCTAACAGAGGCAAACGAATGAGAGAAGGGGGCAAGGCCATGGGACAAACGCTTCGTCAGATTTGGGACGAGACGGCCTGCCGGCTTTTAGCCGAGCGGACGCCGCTTTTTGCCGGCTTCGACCCTCACGACCTGCCGCTGGCGCTCGCCTGCCTCGGCGCGAGCCAAAAGGAGTACGCCAAAGGGCAGACTATCATCAATCTGGGGGAACCGCTTCGTCTGGCCGGCGTCGCCCTGTCGGGAACTCTCCACCTCGAAACCTGTTCCCCCGACGGCGAGCGGCAGATCATCATTCCGCTGGAGCCCGGCGACCTGTACGGCGGCACCGAGGCATGCGCGGGACAGACCTGCGCGCCGTTCCGGGTCGTGAGCCTTCAGCCGTCCCGGGTGCTCCACATCGACCTTTCGAGCGTCGTCCACCCGACCGTTCCCGTCTGTCCCTACCGGGCAAAGGTGATGGAAAATCTCCTTCGCCTTCTGGCCGGCCAGAACCTTCAGCTTCAGCAAAAACTTGAAATGCTTTCGGCGAAAAGCCTGCGGGACAGACTCTTGGAATACCTGAAACGACAGAGCCAAAAGGCCGGCAGCCCGTCGTTCCTCATCCCGTTCTCCAGAGCTGAGCTGGCCGACTACTTAGGAGCCGATCGAAGCGCCCTGTCCCGGGAGCTGGGCCGCATGAAGTCCGACGGCCTGATCGACTTCTGCCGCAGCCGTTTCTGCCTCAAGATGTGACAAGCTGACAGAAAAAAGGCAGCCCCTCGAGGGCTGCCTTCATTTTTTAGGTCCGCTTCGACATCAACGCCGAGCGATAGACTCGACAAAGCCGCGAATCTTTTCTAAGCCGCGGACGATCGCGCTTTCCGACGCGGCAAACGACAGCCGAAAGAAGTTCTCCAGCCCGGGACCGAAGTCCCCGGCCGGGACGACTGCCACGCCGCAGCGTTCGAGCAAATCGGCGGCGAACCACTCACCGCTCAGCCCAGTCCCTTCTGTGCTGACGAGAGCGTAAAAGGCCCCCTGCGGCCGGACGAACGTCAGGCCAGAAATTTTTTGGAGGCCGCTCACGACCAGCTCGCGCCGCCGCGCAAAGCTCTGGAGCATCGCGCGCACCGCCGTTTCCGTCGCGGGATCGGCCAGCCCGCGGGCAAGCCCCTCTTGGACGAACGTGTTTCCCGACGCTGTCGTGTACTGGTGAACCTTCACCATCGAGCTGACCAGTTCCTTGGGCGCGCTGACGTAGCCCACCCGCCAGCCCGTCATGGCGTAGGTCTTTGAGAAGCCGTTGACCAACAGCGTCCGCTCCCTCATGCCCGGCAGACCAGCCATCGAGCAGAACGCGCTTCCGCCGTAGATCAGCCGGTTGTAAATCTCGTCGCTCAAGACCAACAGATTATGCCGCTCGGCCAGCCGAGCCAAGCCAGCGAGCAGCTCTTGAGGGAAAACCGCCCCGCTGGGATTGCACGGGTTATTCACCACGATCATCCTCGTCCGGACCGTGACGTGACGTGCCACCTCGTCCAAGTCGGGCTGAAAGCCGTTCTCCGGCCGGCATGGGACGAGGACGGGACGGGCGCCGCAGAGCCGGACGACGTTCTCATAGCTGATAAACGCGGGCGTGAGAATAATCACCTCGTCTCCCGGGCCGACGAACGCCCACAGGGCGTGATGGAGCGCCTCAGCCCCGCCGGTGGTAATCAAAATTTCTTCTTCCGGGTCGTATGACAGGCCGCTTGACGATTTCATCAGACCGGCCACGGCTTGGCGCAGTTCCAGCACGCCCCGGTTGGAACAGTAATGGGTTCGGTTGGCCAACAGGGCCTGACAGGTCCCGTCCTTAATCGGCTGGGGCGTGTCGAAATCCGGTTCGCCCACGCTGAACGAGATGACCGGCCGGCCCGCCCTTTCCATAGCCCGAGCCTTGTCGAGAACCGCCCGTATCCGGGAAGACCGGACGCCTTCCAGCCGGCCTGCCGGAGAAAAATCCGCCATGTTCACGCCTCCTGACGTCTCAAAACTTATCAAACCCGACCGCCCTGTTCGGCGGCCGGTGTTCGGGTGAGGATAACTTTACAACAAAACGCCCGAGTTTTCACCGGCTTTCAAAACTCCCGCCGGATCAAACCGAAAAACTTCGGCCTTCCGGCGCTCTGCGCTAAGAAAATGATCAGAAAATTAAAAAGAGGCCTGCAAATATGCCCTTTCGGGTCATCGAAGTGTTGAACGACTGCCGCTTCCGCGCTAGAATAACAAAATCACCCGGCGGCCGCGGGCTTCAGCGGCCCCCCTGGTTAGGAGGCAGAAGTCATGAGCAAAAGTTTTTACATCACCACGCCGATTTACTACGTCAACGATATCCCCCACATTGGACACGCCTACACCACCATCGCGGCCGACGTGATGGCCCGGTTCAAGCGAATGTCCGGGTATGACGTCTTCTTCCTTACCGGCACCGACGAGCACGGCCAGAAGGTCGCCCAAGCGGCAGCGGCCAAGGGAGTTGACCCGCAGAAGCTGACCGACGGCCTGTCGGAGAAGTTCCGCGAGCTGCTGCCCGTCATCGGGGCCAGCAACGACGATTTTATCCGGACAACCCAAGAGCGGCACATCAAGACCGTTCAGGCGATCTTCCAAAAGCTGCTGGCTCAGGGCGACATCTACAAGGGAACGTACAAGGGGCTGTACTGCGTGCCCTGCGAGGCGTACGTGCCAGAAAGCAGCGCCGGCGAGGGAAGAACCTGCCCGGACTGCGGCCGGCCTTTGATTGAAATGGAAGAAGAGAGCTACTTCCTCCGCACGTCCGCGTGGGCTGACAAGCTGCTGGCCTTTTACGAAGCCAACCCGAACGCCATCGGCCCGCAGCAGCGGTACAACGAGGTCGTCAGCTTCCTCCGCGGCGGCCTGAAAGACCAGTCGATCTCCCGCACGACGGTCAAGTGGGCGATCCCCGTCCCGGGCGACGAGCGGCATACCATCTACGTATGGTTCGACGCGCTGATCAACTACCTGACCGCCTGCGGCTACGGGACCGACCAGAAGAAAATGGACGCGTTCTGGCCTGAGGTCAATCACCTAGTCGGCAAGGATATCATTCGGTTCCACTGCATTATTTGGCCGATCATGCTGATGATGCTCGGCCTGACGCCGCCCAAGCAGGTCTTCTCCCACGGCTGGTGGACCGTCGAGGGCGAGAAGATGTCCAAGTCCAAGGGGAACGCGGTGAACCCTCACGAGATGATCGGCCGCTACGGCCGCGACGCGTTCCGGTATTTCCTCTTCCGCCAGATGCCCTTCGGGCTTGACGGCGACTTCTCTGAAGAGGCTCTGGCCAAGCAGATCAACAGCGATTTGGCCAACGACTTGGGCAACCTGCTGAGCCGCACCGTGACGATGGCGGTCAAGTATCAGGAGGGCGTCGTCGCCGCGCCGCAGAAGCGCGAGGCACTGGACGAAGAGGTGGCCGCGCTGGGGGCGAAGACGGCAGAAGAGTACCGCTCGCTGATGGATGGCTACGGGTTTGAAGACGCCTTGAAGGCCCTTTGGAGCCTGATTAGCCGCGCCAACAAATATATCGACGAGACGATGCCGTGGAAACTCTCCGGCCCGGAGAACGCCGAGCGGCTCAACCAAGTGCTTTACACCCTGTGCGAAGTCCTTCGGCTGTCTGCTCTGGGAGTTGCCCCGTTCATGCCCGAGTCGGCAAATCGAATCTGGGAGCAGCTGGGCCTCGCCGGCTCGCCCGAGTCGGTCGGCTGGGAGAGCTGGAAGTGGGGCGGCGTGGAAGAGTACCGCACTCACCGGGGCGACGCGCTGTTCCCGAGAATCGACATGGTTCAGTGGGCCAAGGACAAGGCGGCCAGAGACGCCGCCAAGCTCGGCCCGACCGATCGGGAGCCTGAGATCTCGATCGACGACTTCTCCAAGATCGAACTGCGTGTAGCCCAGATCGTTTCGGTCGAACCGATTCAGCGGGCGAAGAAGCTCTACAAGCTCACGATTGACTTGGGCTTTGAAAAGCGCGTCATCGCGTCCAGCATCAAGGAGTTTTACACGCCCGAGCAGCTGACCGGACGGCGGATCATCGTGGTAGCCAACCTCAAGCCGGCGGTCATGTGCGGCGTGGAAAGCAAAGGCATGCTTTTAGCCGCGTCGGTCCGCACGCCTGACGGCAAAAAGGAGACCCTCTCGCTTCTGGCTCCTGTGGAGGATATTCCTCTGGGAACCCGGGTTCACTGACCGTTTCAGGCCCTCGAGCGCCCCTGCCCGAGGGCCTTTCTCTTTGCCACCCCAAAGGAGACCAAATTTTTTCCTGATGACGTATATTGACAGCCACTGCCACCTCAACTCACCCGAACTCGAAAGCCTGATGCCCGACGAGCTTGACGCCTGCTCGGCCGCAAATGTCCGCGGCGCGGTGATCGTGGGCACGACGCTTGACGACAGCCGTCAGGCGATATCGTTGTGCCGCCGGTGGGGCGGCCGCATGGCGCTAAAAGCGACGGCCGGCGTCCACCCTCACGAGACGTCCGCCCTCCCGGACGGCTGGACGGACCAGCTGAAAGAGCTCCTCGGCCAGCCGGAGACGGCCGCCCTCGGCGAGATCGGCCTCGACTACCACTACAACCTGTCGCCGAGGGACCGGCAGTTGGACGCGTTGCGCCTTCAGCTCCGCCTGGCCGGCGAGACGAAAAAGCCCGTGGTCTTCCACGTCCGGGAGGCGTACGGCGACTTCTGGGCCGTCACGGACAGCGAACCGACCCCATGCGGAGCGGTCCTCCACTGTTTTGACGGCACTTCGGCCGACGCGGCGGCCGGCCTCGAGCGGGGCTGGTTCATCGGCGTCACCGGCGCGGTCACGTTCGCTTCCCGGGACGAGCTGCGCGAGACGCTGGGCGGCGTGCCGTTGGAGTCCCTTTTGGTTGAAACCGACTGCCCCTACATGGCGCCCGTCCCCTTTCGGGGCAAAACGAACCGGCCGTCGTGGGTTCCATTGGTGTACAGCAAGTTGGCTGGGGTGAAAAACGTGAGCGTCGGCGAGCTGGCCGAAGCGGTCAGAGCGAACGCGGCGCGCCTTTTCGGACTGGAGGTCCTGTGATGTTCGAGTTCAAAGTTCTGGCCGAATGCCCGGAAACCGGCGCGCGGGCCGGCGAGTTCGTCACCCCTCACGGGGTAATTCCCACGCCGGTCTTTATGCCCGTCGGCACTCTTGCCACGGTGAAGGCCATGTCGCCGGACGAGCTGAAAGAACTGGGCGCTTCGATTATCCTTTCAAACACGTATCACCTGTGGCTCAGGCCGGGGCCGGAGCTGGTCGAGAAGGCCGGCGGCCTGCACGGCTTCATGAACTGGGACCGGCCGATTCTCACCGACAGCGGCGGCTTTCAGGTCTTTTCGCTGTCCAGCCTGAATCAGATCACCGAAGAAGGCGTTCACTTTCGGTCTCATCTGAACGGCGCGCCGCTTTTCCTGTCCCCTGAGCTCTCGATGGACATTCAGGAAAAGCTCGGCGCGGACATTGCCATGTGCTTTGACCAATGCCTCAAGCTGCCGGCTACCCGCGAGGAAGCCGAGCGAGCCACAGAACTAACGCTGAAGTGGGCCGGACGATGCAAGACCGCCCATAGCCGAAGCGATCAGGCGCTGTTCGGCATCGTCCAGGGCGGCCTGTTCGACGACCTTCGATCCCGCTGCGCCGACGAACTGACGCGGCTCGACTTCAACGGCTACGGCATCGGCGGGCTGTCGGTCGGCGAGACGGCCCAAGAGATGTACGCCTGCCTTGACAAGCTTACGCCGCTTCTGCCTCGGACGAAGCCCCGCTACCTGATGGGCGTGGGGCGGCCCGACAACCTTCTGGAAGGGGTCGCCCGCGGCGTCGACATGTTCGACTGCGTCATGCCGACCCGTGACGGACGGACTGGCACGGTCCACTCGTCCCGAGGCAAGTACAGCATTAAGGCCTCCCGATTTGCCGAGGACTTCGGCCCACTCGATCCGGACTGTTCCTGCTACGCCTGCACGCATTTTTCCCGCGCCTACATTCGCCACCTGTTCAGGTGCGGCGAGATCCTCGCGTCCCGGCTCATTTCATGGCACAACCTGCACTTCTTGGTCGGCCTGATGCGCGGCGCCAGAGCGGCGATCTTGGACGGGACGTTCCCGGAGTTCAAGGCCCGCGCCCTGAGCCTGATGGGGGGTAGCTACTTATGACCCAAGTCCTGCCGTTCGACCCAAACAAGCCGAACCGCGCCGTCCTCAACCGAGCCGTCAAGCTCCTGTCGGACGGCCGGCTCGTCGCCTTCCCTACTGAAACCGTCTACGGATTGGGCGGCAATGGCTGGGACTCTGAAGCCGCCAAGCGAATTTACGCCGCCAAAGGGCGGCCGTCGGACAACCCGCTGATCCTTCACTTTCCGTCCCCGGAAGCGGTTGAGCTGTCGGCAGACGTCTCCGACCGAGCCAAAAAACTCATGGCCCGGTTCTGGCCGGGCCCTCTGACGCTCGTCCTGCCGGCCAAGCCGATCGTCCCGCTTGCCGTCCGAGGAGGACTGGACACGGTGGGCTGCCGAATGCCGTCGCACCCGACGGCCCGCGCTCTCCTTTCGGCCTGCCCGTTCCCTCTGGCCGCGCCGAGCGCCAACGTGAGCGGACGGCCCAGCCCGACCGACGCGGCGACCGTCGCGCAGGACCTGAACGGCCGGGTTGATCTGGTCATCGACGGCGGCCCCTGCTCGGTTGGGCTGGAGTCCACCGTGCTGGACATCACAGGAGACGCCCCAGTTTTGCTTCGCCCCGGCGGCGTTTCGCTTGAGGAACTGGAATCAGTCCTCGGCCCGGTCGCCTTTCCCCGCGGCGCGCTGGAACTTCGCCGCTCCCCCGGAACGCGATACCGGCACTACGCCCCGGCCGTGGCCGTGTTGCTGTGGAAGGCAGATGAACCGTTCGACTGGCCGAGCCAGTTCTGCTTCATGGGACAGTCGGAGCCGCCCGTCCGCCCAGCCCGCCAGATTCTGTTTGATGATCTGGCGGCGTTCGCTCACGGCTACTTCGCCGGCCTTCGGGACTTGGAGCGGGAAAACCTGCCTATCGTCGTCCAATGGCCGGACGGAAGCGGCATCGGCCGAGCCCTTCAGGACCGACTCAAGCGGTCCGCCGGCTTGGAATAGGCCGGAAGTTTTGAAAGGACCATTATTTTTCACATTTTGGGGATAAACTAGGGGCTTCTTTTGTCTTTTCCCGTCGCTTTTTTGGGGAAAATATCGTAAACTGATATTGTGACGTTTGTATCATTTGGTCTCAGGACAAGCGATTTATTTTTGAATCAGCAGTTTAACGGTAAAAAGGGATTTCCAGGAGGGACGGAAGAAATGCTTAGGCCTATTGCGCAGGAATTGGCGGAAACTATCGCCCGAACTATCGGGTACGACGTGGTTATTACCGATCTGGCGGGCATCATCATCGGCTGCAGCGATCCGACGCGGGGAATCGGGACGCTCAACGAGGCCTGCGCGCAGGTCGCCGCGTCCGGACAGCCCCGCTGGGAGAGCGAGGAGGACGCCAAACTTCTCAAGGGGACGAAGCCGGGCGTCACCTACCCAATTCTTGGCGTCGACCGAAAGGTCGCCGGCACCATCGCCCTGACCGGCGCGCCCGAACTTGTTCGTCCGTTTGCCCTGCTGGTGAAGACCCAGGCCGAGCTGTACTTAAAAGAGCGCATCGCCGCGGCGGAACTTCAGGAGCGAGAGCGCAACTTCCAGGCGCTTGTCAGCGACATCGCCCTGTTCAAACAGGGAATCAACGACCCGAAAATCTACGAGACGCGGGCCGAGCTGATGGGCTACACCCCCTCGTCCAGCTACTGCGTCGTCGCCCTCAACGAGACGTCCCAGCCGGACGAAGGGAGCTCTCACGGGGCCGATTACTCGGCCCAGCAGCGCCTGCTTTCTGAAATCAGGACATGCTTCGGCAACCCGGGCGACCTGTGCGGCTCCACGAGCCCGCACCGGTTTGTGGCGTTTTGCGCCGTGAACTGCGACGACGATACGTCCTCCCGAAGCGTTCTGGACGACGTGAAAAAGCGCTGCGAGACCCTGCTGAACCGGCTGACTGCCGCCAAACTGCCGTGCAAAATCGGCATCGGCGGGATTCACCGAGATATCGACGGCCTGTCGGCATCGTACCGCGAGGCTTTGGCAGCGCTCCAGATGGGCGGCAACGCCGACTCATCCGAGCCGATTCACTGCATTTCCGGCTATCGAATTGAAGAGCTGCTTCTCAAGTCTGAGATGACCCTGCAGGACGCGCTGGTCGAGCGAGAGCTGGCGCCGCTTTTCGCCCGCAACGACGGCGACGAGCTTCAGGACACGATTGCCGCGTGGTGCGAGAGCGGGTTCAGCGTCGTCCGCGCCGCTGAACTGCTCCACGTCCATCGGACCACTGTGGACTACCGGCTCGAGAAACTCCAGCGGATCTTATCAGTCGAGCCGCGGGACTTCCGCGAAATGAGCCGGCTTTACTGGGCCGTCGTGCTGTGGAGAAACGGCAGAAGCAAGAACTCCCCCCGGCGCCGGTCAAGACGTCGGTAACAAAACGCCCCGGTTCGTAATGAACCGGGGCGTTTTTCGTCAGCTTGACCGCGCCACGTTTTGCCTCATAATGGTACCCGAACAGGGGGGATCGACATGTGGTTTTCCGGAAAGATTTGGGACGGGACGAAAGAGTTTGAAGGCGCGCTTTCGGTGGACTACCGGGGAAGGATCGACGCGATTCGGACGGGGTTCGCCGCCGAAGGGACCGTCTTCGACTCGGACTGTCTGATCCAAGCCGGCGATTTTAACGCTCACTCCCACCCAGAACAGTCAATCTACACCGACATCGTTGACCCGTCATGGGATCTGGGCACCTGGTGCCGGCACACCATTTACCGGCATTCGGTTTCCCTCACGGCCCGATCCGTCCGGCTGGCCTGCCGGCGGGCGTTCGGCCGTATGGTCCGGCTCGGCGTTTCCAGCGTCATGGTCTCGTTCTACCTGCACGGCAACCGGGACAACGAGAACGCCCGAGCCGTGATCGCCGCCGCTCGGGACGTGGGGATTCGGCTCGTCTTCGGGCGGATGAACTACGACATCATCAACGAGAACGCCTACGAGGGGAAAAAGGCGTCCCAAAAGAGCTACTACGAGCCGATCGAAGTGGCGGCGCGAAACGTCCGCGAGCTGATGAGCGAGGAAGACGACCTCGTCACGGTCTGCCCGGCGCTTCACAGCTTTCACGCCAACACGCCTCAGGCGATCGCCGCGGGAATCAGGCTGGGAGCCGAGCTGAACAGGCCGGTCCAGCTTCATCTGTCGGAAGACCAAGGGGACGTGAAGCTGTCCCTCGACGCCTTCGGCGTGCGGCCGCTGGTCTATCTGCAACAGCTGGCCGACCGAGGAGAAATTCCGGGCCTCGACGGCCTGATTTTCTCCGACTGCTGCTGGCTCGACGACGACGAGCGGTCCGTGCTGGCGAAGGGCAGGGCGAAAGTCGTCCTGAACGCCCGAATGAACGCCCGCGTCAAGGCCGGGTTCCCCGATCTGCCGGCCATGCTCGCGTCAGGGGTCGTCCCTTGGCTTGGCACCGACGGCGAAGCCAGCAACGACGACCTGTCCGTGTCGGGCGAGCGGGCTTTTTTGGCGAAGAAGTTCAGCGGAGTCGTCAGGCCTCAGACGATCGAGCGACTCGGCCAAGCGCCGTTTTTCTGCGGCACGTCGACGGTCGGAGACCTGCGGGTCGGCGGCTGGGCGGATTTCCGCGTTCTTCGCCGCGGCAAAGTCAGCGAGCTTTTCGTCGGCGGCAGGCAAGTTCTCCGGGACGGACGGCTGACCCAGCTGGACGAGGAACGCGACATCGAGGCCCCGCTTGCGGACGAAGTTGCGCGCCTGACGGGCGGAAAATAGCGGCCGCATGAGCGGCCTGACATGACGAGGAGTGATTCTTTGGAGCGCCAAGTTCACGGGGTCCAGTTCGACCCCGAAACGATGAAGATCAAGATCTGCAAAAAATGCAAGGGCGTCGGGTTCGGCCAAGACCTGACTGGGAACCGGTTCAAGTGCAGCGAGTGCGGCGGAACCGGCCGGATTATCGTCAAGACGCTCAAAAACGAGCTGGGACTTGACGAGCTGGGACCAAACCTGTCGTTTGACGACGAGACCATGAAGGTTCGGATCTGCCGGAGCTGCGGCGGGCTGGGAACGCTCCGCTGGGGTTCGGACGAGCGGTCCTGCGAGGACTGCGGCGGCTCGGGACGAGTGATCGAGCAAAAAATCGTCACCGAGTACCAATTGAACGAGGTTGAAGGGCTGGAAAACCCTGACGGCCCGCGGGAGGTCTGAGATGCCGGCAGACTGCCCGCCGGTCATGGTCGTCAAGTTCGGCGGCAGCTCGGTGGCGACGCCAACGCTGCTGGCCCGAGTGGCTTCCAGAATCCGCTCGTTCTGTCAGGACGGCTGGCGCGTCGCCGCGGTGGTATCGGCCATGGGGCGTACGACCGACAAGCTGTTGGAGTTGGCCGACACCGTCTCGCCTCACGGCCGGGACGAGCGGGAAGTCGACCAGCTTTTAGCCACCGGCGAAATCCAGTCCGTCGCACTGCTCGCCTTGGCCCTGCGGGCCCAAGGCGTGATGGCCCGTTCCCTCACGGCCGGGCAGTGCGGCATTTGCGCGGCGGGCAGGCACGGACGTGCCCTCATCACATCGTTTGACGCCCAAAGCGTCCGACAGACGCTCGATGAAGGGGCCGTCGCCGTGGTAGCCGGTTTTCAGGCTTTGGACAGCCGGGGCGACGTGATGACCCTCGGCCGAGGCGGCAGTGACCTGACGGCCATCGCTCTGGCAGCGGCGCTGGACGCCCGAGTGTGCTCCATTTACACCGACGTTGGCGGCCTCTACTCGGCCGACCCGAAAATCGTTCCGGACGCCCACAAGATTCCCCAAATGGACGTCTCGCTGTGCTGTGAGCTTTCTCACGCCGGTTCACGGGTTCTCCAAGCCCGCTGCGTCGAACTGGCCGCGCGGCTGAACGTTCCGGTGTATCTGGCGTCCAGCTTTGACGAAACGGAGGGATCTTGGATCATGAAGGACGTGAACGAGCGGAGCGGCATTGCCGCCCTCGCCCACGAGACCGGCTGGGCCGAAGCGGTGTTCAGCCGGACGGAAAAAACATGGAATCTCCTCTCGTCGCTGGACGATCAGGGAGCTTCGCCGCTCGACTTCGCCGTCACTGAGACGCGGCTCACGGTCTGGTTCAAACAGGGCGATAAGGCGGTCGACGACGCTTGGCGCCGGTGGAACCTGACGCCGCTGGCAGTGACCCGCGGACTGGTCTCGCTGTCATTGATCGGCTCGGGGATCGGCAACCACCCGGAGACGGCCCGCGCGCTGACCCAGCTGCTGATCGACCAGAAGACGCCGCCGCGGCGGCTGACGACCAGCGGCAACCGGCTAACCTGCTTGGTGGCCACCGACCGAATTGACGAGCTGCTGAACGCCGTTCACCGCCGATTCCTGTGCGAATAAAAAAAGAAGCCCCCGAAGGCCGGTTCGGCCTTCGGGGGCTCGTTTTTCATAACGAACTATTTGGTTCGGCGCTTCGCGTCCAACAGGACGGCCTTATTGGCCAACTGGGCGGACGAGTACTCCACCGTGACGGTGTCGGAGAACACGACCCGCAAAAGCGTCTTGTCACCGCGCCACGACAGCGCCGGCGACTGAGGGCCAAACACGGGCTTGAACGTGCCGGAATAGTCAGGCTCGCCGTAGGTCTGAATCAGCCACTTTTTCAGCTCTGCCTTCTGGTCCTCGCTCAGCCGCTCCCTCGAGCTGGCTGTCACGTCCCAGAATCCCAAGTCAGGGTCGAATCCGTACACCGGGGTGTCCATCGTCACGCCACCCAAGACGAACGTTTCGGTCGGCGACGTATACCACTTGCTGGTCAAAACAGGCCGGGATCCGTAGCGGGCGTCCTGCTGAACCGACAGATCCGGCCGCGAGTCCTTCGACCCGCCCCAAGTGATGTTCCCGAACCCGTCAGGCTCGTTGGTGAACGCCCACCCCGCCGACGATACCAGCAGAAGTGATAGTGCTGCCAAAATGCTCTTCTTCATCTGCGTCCTCCTCTCATCAACTAGGAACCCTTTGGCCGTAGAAACTTTTAACTTATTTTAACATCCGACGACAAGAAAGGAACCCGGCAAACGACGCCTTCCGAACTCGTAAAAAGCCGCGCTGCCTGAACACGGCGGCGCGGCTTTTTATGTCAGCTCAAAAGGCGGCGAAGCTCATCAGCCTTATCGGTGTTCTCCCACTTGGGCAGCGGGTCGAGGTCAATCCGGCCCATGTGCCCGTAGGCGGCCAGCCGCCGGTACTGGGGCCGGCGAAGGTCCAGCGTCCGGATAATCGCCGCCGGACGGAAGTCGAAAACTTGGCGCAGGGCCTTGGTCAGGGCCTCTTCAGACACCTGAGAGGTGCCGAACGTCTCGACCATCAACGACACCGGCTCGGCCACCCCAATGGCGTAGGCCACCTGAATCTGGCAGCGATGAGCCAGCCCGGAAGCGACGACGTTCTTCGCCGCGTAGCGGGCCATGTAGGCCGCCGAGCGGTCAACCTTCGTCGGGTCCTTGCCGGAGAACGCGCCGCCCCCGTGGGGAACCATGCCGCCGTAGGTGTCGACGATGATCTTGCGCCCCGTGAGCCCTGTGTCGGCGTGAGGGCCGCCCAGAACAAACCGCCCCGTGGGATTGATGAGGAACTTCGTCTTGCCGTCCATCAGGTTTTTCGGCATGACAGGCTCGATAACGAGGCGCTTCACGTCGCTACGAAGCTGCTCGAGGGAGACTTCCGGGTTGTGCTGGGTCGAGACGACGATGGCGTCCGCCCGAACCGCCTTGCCCCCTTCGTATTCCAAAGTCACCTGAGTCTTACCGTCCGGGCGCAGGTACGTCAGCTCGCCGACCTTGCGGACCGCGGTGAGCCGGCGGGCCATTCTCTGGGCCAGAGCAAACGGCTCGGGAAGGAACTCGGGCGTCGCGTCGGTGGCGTAGCCGATCATCATTCCCTGATCTCCGGCGCCTACCGCCTCGTCATTGCTCTCGTCCCCGCCCTTGCGCTCCAAGGACTGGTCAACGCCCATCGCGATGTCGGGAGACTGCCGGTCGATGGAAGTGACCACCGCGCAGGTATCGCAGTCGAAGCCGAACTTGCCACGGGTGTAGCCGATCTCGCGGACAACGCCCCGGGCAATGTCCGGATAGTCGAGCCGCGCCGTGGTGGTGATCTCGCCGGCGATCTGGACGAGTCCAGTCGTCACAAGGGTCTCGCAGGCCACCCGGCCCATTGGATCTTCGGCCAAAACCGCGTCAAGCACCGCGTCGGATATCTGGTCCGCAATTTTGTCCGGGTGGCCTTCGGTCACCGATTCAGAAGTAATAAACACTCGTTCTTTCATGCCGTTCTCCTTTCGATTATCCCCTGACGGGACAGGAAAAAGGCCTCTTCTCACCAATGAGAAGAGGCCGCGTTCACCGAGCTTCTCTCATCATCCGGCGAACTCGTTCGCCGCTGGTCTTAGCACCATACCTTTTCAGGCAGGTTGCCGGGCTTCATAGGGCCAGTCCCTCCGCCGCTCTTGATAAGAGTATTCGTTTGTGAGTGCATTATACTGTAATGCCGCAAAATATCAATCGTCTATCTTACTCCTCTGCCCCTTGAATCAGGCTGTCGACGATCTGTTTCAGAATCTGGTTCGTGGCCTGCTCCCCGACCGAGCTGCCCTTTCCTTCGCCGGGGCCGACTGGGATCTTGAACTTCAACGAGTAGCTGGTCTCCTGCTTCTTCGACTCGTCGCCAATGTGCCCAGCCCCATACGCCCAGTCATTCTTTCGGGCGAAGGATATTTCGTTCTCGATTTTCAGGTCGTCGACCCGAAGGTCGTCATACGGCCCGGCCACGGTGAACGACACGTCCCTGAACTGGTTCTTTGCGTTGCCGATGAGCCCTTGGACAAAGCCGCTGGCCAGCTCCTTGGGATCCGCGCCCTCCATGCCGCCTTGGATAAGAACGCCGATACCGCCCAAAAGGCTGTTCAGCGCCTTGACATTGAAGTTGCCGTTTACAGCCAGTTTGACCGTATCCCGGCTGCCGGCCAAAAGGTCCTTCGGGACGCCGGGCACAGACTCCAACGATTGACGCCACACCGGCCCGCTGAACGCCACGTATGAAAATACCGGGTCGTCTGCCCACGCGGACATGGTGCTCCCGGGCAGGATGAACACCTCGTCCGGGGTGGCCCGAAATGTGATCAGAGCCTTTTTAATCTTCACAGGAGAGCCGGACGTCACGAGCTTCATGTACGGCACGTCGTTAATAAAGACGTCCTTGCCGATTACCTCGCCGGTCAGCGCGCCTGACAGCAGCCCGCCCATCTGGAAATCAGCCTTGGCGTGAAGCTCCATCGCGCCGGAAAATTTCCCCGGCACCTTGAACGGCGCGACGAGGCGGTCTACCTGAATGTTTGACGCGTCGAGAGCCGCTTTCAGATTTTGCGATTTCAGGTCGCCCGTCGCCTGAATGGTTACGGGTGCGCCGACCAAGGACGCCGTTCCGGCGGGTATCTTGAGCACCGAGCTTCGGACCGTCATCGGCAGCGACAGGTCGTCCAAGGCGATCCACCGCGTTCCGAGCCGATCTGACGAGACCAAGCCGTCCGCTTGGACGCCCGCCTTCGGCGTGAATTTTCCCTTCACCTTCCAACTCAGCCGACCAGCTAAAACGTCTTTAGCGTCAGGAACTAGCGCCGAAAGCGGTATCCCTTGGGCGCTGGAATGGAACTCCGCCTTGATCCCGTTTTTCAGCGTCACAAGCGCTTTAGCCTCCGGACGCCGGTCGCCCAGCCCGGCCGCCATCGTCACGTCGATTTTGTCCAGCTGGGTCATCACGGCCTGAGCTTCCGGCTTCAACACCGTGATGGCGCCGCTTTGTATCTTGTCAGACCAAACTCTGGCGGTCACGGACGGCTGGAGCAGGCTCCCCTTCGCCGTCAGCTGTCCGGATATCAGGCCGGACAGCGGCGTCATCGGCGGCACGACGGACGACAAATCAAAACGCGACAGCTCAGCGGTCAGATCTACCGTGCCGCCGGCCCCGTCTGCCGGAAGGGAGAACGTCCCTTCGCCTTTGAGCAGATTGCCGTCCGGCCCATCGGCCGAAAGGCGAACGCTGTACTTTCCAAAGCCTGACGCTGCCAGCACACAATTTTGAAGCACCAGCCGCCCCACAGCCAGCTGAGGAAGATTCACTTGGGCGTCCAATTGCGGTTTGCTGACCGTTCCGCCCAGCTTCACCTTGCCGTTGACGAAACCGCTCAGCGGCATTCCGAGCGCCCGGAGGTCCAGTTTCGACGCCGTACCGAAAAGGTTCAAAGCCGGGTCGGCCTCTAACGTGACGTCTCCGGATAAATCCGTCTGCCCGCCCAGCAATTTAACCCCAGCCTTGTTCACCATCAGCCGTTTGCCATCCCAGTCGGCAGAAAAAACCGCGTCTTTCAGAGCCGTGCCGGAGACGACCGCGCTGGCCGCGGAAACTTTGGCGGCAGCTGACCGCTTTGGCCCCTGCAGGTGCACCGACGCCGACGCGGAGTTCTTGCCCAGACTGCTCACCGGACTGGCAGGCCAGCCCTTTTTCAGTCCCTTGGCGGTGAAACCGCCCGCCGAAGCCTCCAAGTCGCCCCAGAGACCGCCGGACGCGAGCCGAAACGCCCCGGAGGCCTTTAAAGAGCCGCCGAACAGCCCTGCTTTCAGCGAAGAAAGTTTAATTTCCTCCATCGAGCCGAGGGCCTCTGCCGACAGCGAGTCAACGGTCACTCCCTTGCCGCCGAGGCCGGAAGCCTGCAGCGAAAGCGAGAAGTTCGGGTTCTGCCTCGGCCCCTCGGCGCTTGCCGACGCGGTCACCTTTCCTTTAGGAGAGACGCCCGGAAGCAGTACCGAGAGCCCCGACAGGTTCGCCCCTTTGAGCGATGCCTTGGCCTTCACGGTCTCCCCGACGGTTCCGGAAGCGTTCAGGCTCCCGCCCAGCACTTGACCGGACAGGGAAAAATCCGCGTTTCCCAGGTCGAACGCCGCCTGACCTTTGAGTTTCTGAGCCGTCAGCCCCTGCCAGGACAGTCTAGCGTCGGAAAAGGACGCCTTGCCGCTCAGTTCCTTCAGCGGCCCGGCCAACTGAACGTCAACGGCGCCTAAGCCAACGCCGGCGCCTGTGCCTTTCACGCCCGGCGCCTTATCGAGCCGCGCGCCGGTCAATTTAACCTGCAGGAAAAGTGGGAAGTTCGGATCCCCGGCGTCAAACGTCCCGTCAGCCGCCAACGCCCCGCCGAAAACCGTCCCCGAAGCGCCGTCCACCGACGCCATGCTGCCGTCGTACTTAAATGGAAGAACAAAACTCCCTATCAGCGACCCGAGCGCTGCCAGATCTTGGCCGCTCAGCCGCCCCGAGATGGCCCACCCGTTTTTCGTTGGGACGAGCCTGACTGAACCCGACAGGCTTCCGCCCAGCTGAAGCGGCTCAAGGGACCGTTCCAGCTCCTTCAACTTATCGAGCTTCAGCCCTGACAGCGTCACGTCAAACCCTTCGGAGAGCCTGCCAGACAGAGTGATCGACGCGTCCAATGCTTGAACCGTCACGTTCCCGGCCGGGTCGTTCAGGTCCGGGCTCACGAGGCCGGACAGGTGAATCGGCACGCCCTGCCACGAAAGGGACGCCTCCAGCTGGCTGAACTTTTCGCCCGGAGCGACGGACAGCCTCTCAACAGCCCACGGCAGGTCAGTGCCCTGCCAGTCCTCAATCAACACCGTTCCCAACTGAAGGGGGCTGTGAAACGGCTCCTGCTGCTTCTCTGGCTCAGACGGAAACGCGGCGTCCACGTCTTTAAAAAATTCGGACAGGTTCCCAGCCGTCAGCCTCAGGCCGGACGACCGAAGGTCGAGCGAGCCGCCCAACGGCGACAGGGACAATCGGCTCAGCCCAAAGCGAAGGTCTTTCAGCTCCAGCACGTCAGAACCGCTTTGAGTCCGCAGCGACAGGCCGGTCAGGTCATATCCTGACCCCAAGTTGCCGCGAAGATCGTCAAACGTCACGTCTAACGGAACGCCGGCCAAGTATTGTTTTCCGTACCGGGACGCCAGACGGGCGCCCCAATCCCCGACGAACAGCAGAACAGCGCAGGCTGCCACGAGGATAATCAAAACCGTGCAAAGCCCAGCAAGGCTTCGACGATATATTTTTCTCATGCCAGTTTCCCTTCTGTCGCCTAGGCGGCAAACTTTTATTAAAGTCTAAACTGACGGCCGGCTCAAGACAAGGGAAAAACTGACAGTTCTTCCGTAATGTAAACCTCGTCGAGTTATTTTCCGTTACGTAAAATCGGGGATAGAATACCGGCGGGAAGCCCTCTCGTCGCCAGTAATTTCTTGGGTATAATAGGACTAACTTCTAGGGGGTTTCCCCCTGACGAAAGGAGAACGAACATGACCATTAAGGTATACTCTTCACCCACTTGCACTTGGTGCGCCAAGCTTAAGGATTACCTGACAAAAAAAGGCGTTGAGTTTGAGGCAATTGACGTGTCGAAGGACCGGGCCGTCATCAAGGCCCTGGTAGAAAAGACCGGACAGATGGGCGTTCCCGTGACGGAAATCGACGGCGAGTACATCATCGGGTTCGACAAGGCAAAACTTGACGCAAAACTTGGTCTGAAATAAAAAACGGCAGAGCCTTAAAAGGCTCTGCCATTTTATTTTTCAGGCTTCAGCAGTTGATGACGAAGTGATCGTACTCGGAAAAGACTTGGAACTCCTCAAAGCCCTCTTCCTTGACGATCTCCTCCACGTCCTCTTCCTTCTCCACGTTGAAGATGTCCACGCCGTCGGCGGTGTAATTCACCAGCAGGCAGGCGCAGCCTTCTTCCTTCCCCCGCTCGAACATCTGCAGGTACCGCTCCAGCTCAATCAGATCGAGGAAAAATACCTCGCCGTCCAGCTTCTCTCCCTCGTCGGCCACGGCCTCCAGATAATCCTGCTGGCGGGAGCGCAGCACCGACTGATACGTGGCCGGCACGTCGAGCTCCATCGGCTTGTCGAGACGCTCGGAGAAGCTGCCGATCTGCTTACCGTCCAAGTAGATATCCCCGTTGTACAGGATATCCTCTTCGCAGTCCTGCTCGACCAAGTTATGAACTTCAACCCCGTTAATCGAGGCATGTTCGATTTTTTCCACAGCGAATGACCTCCAATAGTTCGTTTGAAATCTTTGCGGCTATTGTAACTCACTTTCTTCGCCTGCGCCAGAGACGGAGCCGCAGTCCGGACGGCGCTCCTTCAGACATGGGTGAGCCATCACGGCGGAAACGACAGCCAAACAGGCCGCCACAATCGCAACGGCTGTTCCCTCCATGCCGTGGGACTCCAAGCTGCCGCCTAAAATCGGGCCGGCCGTCATGCCGATGCCGAACGCAATGTTGTACGCGCCCATCGACACGCCGGAGCCGTAGATGTGGCTTCGCTGGCTCACAAATGCCAGCGTCGCGGGGATACCGATGGCGTTGGCGCCCCCGTACAAGACCGATACCAACATGAACCCGGCGAAGGTGCGGGGCAGAGGCAGAGCCAGTAGGACGGACCCGGTCAGGATACAGCTGACGACTGCCAGCCATCGTTTAGAAATCCGATCCGCCAGCCAACCTGAGACCTGCTGGAGCAGTGCCGACGAGATGGACACGCCGGCGACCAGATAACCGATCTGGGAGACCGACAGGCCGTGCCGATTCGCCAGAATTGGGATCAGAAGCATCGTCATGCCGCGGCCAAAGGTGGTCATCAGCTGGTACAGCATGACCCGAAAGAGAACCGGGTCAGCCAGAATGCCGCCCATAGACCGCCACAGGGACTTCGTGTCGTGAGAGGAATCGCCGATTCCCTTGGGAACTTTTATCAGGCTCGCGACCACCGCCACAGAGCAGCTGACGAACATGACGAGAAACGGTGCTTTAACGCCCCAGTGCTCGTAGGTTACGCCGCTCAGCAGAGGCCCTAAGCCGACCCCCAAGTAGGTCGCCATCTGCATCGTGCCGAAGAAGCGTCCTTCCTTGCCGGGCGGCGCCACCTCGGCGCCGATAGCCATCGCCACGGGAATGACAAACGCGCTTCCGACCCCGTTCAGCAGGCGAACGGCCATCAGGTGCCACGCTTTCGACGCGAAGATGTACCCAACCGACGCGGCGGCGTAGAGGCTCAAACCGCCCAGCATGAGCGTCCGGCGGGGAAATCGGTCCGCCATCGGGCCGGAAAAGAACGTGGCTGTCATTCGGCTCAGCGAAAATGCGCCCATGACCGCTCCAAGGAAAGCCCCTCCAGCGCCCATGCGAACCGCGTATAATGGAAGCAATGGATTCACGATGCCGATTCCCAGCATGCAGATGCACAGGGACATGGACAGGACAAAGAGAAGTCCCCATGGACTGTATTCCTTTTCCCCCCTCGGCTTTCCGCTATCCAATGCCATCCGCACTCCCCCCGTTTCTGATCGTATTATATCAACGGCCCTTCTCCAAAAACGGGATAAAGGCGGCGCGCCACGGCAAGATGATTTGCAATTTACAATTTTTATTATTGCGTTCAGCTATTCGACTGCCCGAATTTCGCTTCGTCACGTCGGCTATTTGCCCTCAAAAAGCTCGAAGGAGGAACCTCCATGACACCAGCTCTTTCCCCAACCATCTTCCGGGAATACGATATCCGCGGCATCGCGGATACTGACCTGTGCGACGCCAACGTCCTAGCCATCGCCAGGGCGTTCGGGACCTACCTGACCCGCAAGGGCGGCCGTCGGGTCACGGTCGCCGGCGACGTCCGGCTCTCGACCGAACGGATCCGCGCGAGCGTCATCGCCGGCCTGACCGACTGCGGGCTGGACGTGATCGACCTCGGCGTCACCACCACGCCGCTGCTCTATTGGAGCCTGTTCGAGCTCAAGCCCGACGGCGGCGTCATGATCACAGGCAGCCACAACCCGAAGGAGATGAACGGGCTCAAGCTGGCGCTCGGCAGGGCTACGCTGTATGGCGAGGAAATTCAAAAAGTCGGCCGTATGGCTTTGGAAGGTGACTTCGATTTGTCAGCGCGCAAGGGAGGGACGGAGAAGAAAGACCTCTGGCCCGACTACTTGGCCATGCTGAAAAGCAAAATCGTCCTCGACCGACCTCTGCACGTCGTGACGGACACGGCCAACGGGACGGCCGGGCTCGGGATCCGTCAGTTCCTCACGTCGTTAGGCTGCAAGGTCACGGCGCTTTACGAGACGCCGGATGGGACGTTCCCGAACCACCACCCGGACCCACAGAAGTCAGCCAACATGGCTGACTTGGCCAAGCTTGTGAGGGAAGTCCACGCCGACATCGGCTTCGGTTTTGACGGCGACGCGGACCGAATCGGCGTCGTTGACGAAAAAGGCGAGATCATCTGGGGCGACGTGCTCATGGCACTCATCTGGCGCGAGCTTCTGCCCAAGCACCCAGGCGCGACCGCCATCATCGAGGTCAAGTGCTCTCAGGCGTTAGAGGACGAAGTGCGTCGCTTAGGCGGCGTCCCGTACTATTACAAGGCGGGACACTCGCTCGTTAAGGCCGAGATGCGGCGAATCGGCGCGCTCTTCTCCGGCGAGTACTCGGGACACATGTTCTTCGCCGACGAGTTCTACGGCTTCGACGACTCGTTCTACGCCGCCGGCCGGTTCCTCAGGCTCCTCTCCCGGACGAAGGGGCCGATGTCCGCGCTGGTCAGCGACATGCCGAAGTACATCGGCACCGAGGAAGTTCGTATCCCCTGCTCGGACAGCGAAAAATTCGAGAAGGTCAAGGAGATCACCGATCAGGCCGTCAAGGACCACGAGGCCGTGACGGTTGACGGCGTGCGAATCCTCTACGGTGACGGCTGGGGGCTGATTCGAGCGTCGAACACTCAGCCTGTGATCGCCCTCAGGTGTGAGGGCAAGGACAGCGCCGCGCTGGAGCGAATCAAGTTGGACCTCAGGCGCCGCGTCCAGGCCGTCGGGCTGGACGACTTCAGCTGGACGCCCGAGCCGCCAAAAAAGTAACGGCGTGAAGACACGAAAGCGCCCGTTCGTCCCGCAACCGCGGGATGAACGGGCGCTTTTTCTGCCGTGGCATCTTACATTCTTGAAGGGTCAAGCCGAGTGCTGGCGTCCTCGAAGCGAGTGAACTCCTTGATAAACACCAAGTTCGCCGTCCCTGTCGGGCCGTTGCGGTGCTTGGCGATATCGACAAATGAGACGCTGCTCGTCTCTTCGGGGTCCTTGTCCTTATCGTAGTACTCCGGTCGGAAGAGGAACGCCACCAAGTCGGCGTCCTGCTCGATAGCGCCGCTGTCGCGCAGGTCGGACAGCTGAGGCCGCTTGTCGTTTCTGCTTTCGACGGCCCGTGAAAGCTGGGAGAGCGCCAACACCGGCACGTCCAGCTCCCGAGCCACGGCCTTCAGGCCACGCGATATCTCGGCCACTTCCTGCTGTTTGCTCTCCGCCTGGCGAGCCGAGTTCATCAGCTGAAGGTAGTCGACCACGATCAGCCCCAAGTCCTCGTGCTGAGCCTTAAACCTTCGGCACTGGGCCTTGAGCTCCATGGTGGACATCAGGGACCGGTCGTCGATGTAAAGAGGCACCTTGTCCAAGACGCTGGCCGCCTCGGTCAGATGAACCCAATCGCCGCCCTGCATCAGGCCGCTGAACATGTCGTGGATATTAATCCGAGACTCGGCGCCGAGCAGACGCTGAGCCAGCTGGAGCGCCCCCATCTCGAGGCTGAAGACCAAAACCGGCTTGCCCTGCTTGACCGCCACGTTCCGGGCCACGTTCAAAGCGAGCGCCGTTTTCCCCATCGAAGGACGGGCGGCCAAAATGTTCAGCGCGCCGCGCTGCAGGCCGCCGGTCAGCCGGTCAAGCTCGCTGAACCCGGTGGGAACGCCGGTGGTCAGATCGCCGTCCCGAGCGCAGGCCGCCTGAATCTGTTCAATTGCCTCAGACAGCAGGTCGCCGACCCGCTGGAAGTTGGACGAGTTGCGCCGGCGGGAGATCTCAAAAATCATCCGCTCGGCCTCTTCCAACAGCTCCTCGGTCTCGCACTGCCCCTCGTACCCTAACTGGGCGATTTTCTGCCCCGCCTGAATCACGCGTCGTCTCAGCGCCCGCTCTTGAACGATGCGGGCGTAGTACGCCGCGTTCGCCGCCGTGGGCAGCATGTCCGCGCACTCGACCAAAAAGTTTTGGTCCGACGCCGGATCCCCGTCACCCCGCCGGTTCAGCTCATCTTTCGTCGTCAGGACGTCGACCGGCCGTTCCCTCCGGGTCATGTCGCACATGACCTCGAACACCCTTCTGGGCTGGGCGTCGAAGAAGTCATCCGGGGACAGAATGTCCTGAACCTCAATGAGGGCGTTTCGATCCAGCAGGCAGCCGCCGATCACCGCACGTTCAGCCTCTGGGCTCGACGGGAGGGATCTGACCTGCGGGACGGGCATTACTGAGCCTCGACGGAAACGGTCATGGAAGCGTCGACGGCAGGGTGAAGCTTCAGGGTCAGCGGATAACCGCCGAGGGCCTTGATCACGCCGTCGAGCTTGACGTCTTTTTTATCCACGCTCACGCCGTACTGGGCCCCCAGGGCCTCGGCGATCTGCGCGCTGGTAACGGCTCCAAACAGCTTTCCGCCCTCGCCTGCCGGGATAGACACCCGAACAACTTTCCCGGCGATGCGGGCCTTCACCGACTCGGCTTCCGCCCGAAGCTTTTCGTCCTTCCGGCGCTCCGCCGCGTCGCGTTCCGCCTGAACCTTCATCGTCGAGGCGGTCGCCTCAACGGCCAGCCCGCGGGAGATCAGGTAGTTGCGCCCGTACCCGTCGGAAACTTCCACGACTTGGCCCTTCTTGCCCAACTTGCGGACATCTTCTTTAAGAATAACCTTCATTGTTTCACACCTCCGTAGCGTTTCCTGATGTCAAGCCACAGGTCTACGACGCCCAGCACCACGGCCCCCTGCTCGAGAACCGGCACGGCAACCGCAGCGATAAGAAGCGGAACTGAGATCCACCAGCTTAATCCGAACCGTTTTGCCCACCAGCCGGCCAAGGACAGCCCCTGTACGAGTAGCAGCGCCCGAATGACCAGCTCAAGGTTCACCCCGACGATAAAAGCGACTTGGGCCGCCTGAAACGACAGCCGCGACAGCACCAGCGCCGCCAAGCTGAAAAGGTACGCCCAAAGAACGCTGGAAGGCATTCGCAGCTCCGTCACCTTGGGCAGCTTCGGCATCGGCAGGGCCGTCCGACGGAGCAGTAGCGACGACAAACCGTAAGAGAGGGCTGTCAGCCACATGGCGCTCAAGACGAGAATCGACGGAAACACGGTCGGCACCACCGCAGCCGCTTGACGCACCGCGCCGAAATACGCCGCGGCCTGAGGCGCTTGGAGCAGCACGTTTCGGTAGAGGCCAGTCAGGCTGGCGACGAGAAGTTTAGCCGGCCCTTGGCCTGTGGCGTAAAAGAGCCAGCCTCCCAACGCCGTCATGCCCAATATCGTGGCGGTCAGCCCGGCCAGAAACGTTTCCCCGGCGCTTTGGCTTCTGGCCGCGAGACCAAGGCAGAGCCCACAGGCCCCCCAAGCTAAAAAGAAAGCCAGAGCGTGATAGGGCGACAGGACAGCCGCAACGGTCCCGGCGGCGCAGGCGAGCGCCCCGACGCCGCCGGCCGGCCCAAGAAGACGGGACGCGACGGCCAACGGCACGGCGCACAACATCACGGCGAAGCTGACGAATGGAAGGTTCCACGCCGCATAGAACGCCCCGGACAGGACGCCCAAGGACAGAGCCGCCGCCGGTGAACGCATCCGAAGATTCATCTGGGCATCCCCTTTCTTTGAAAAAAGGGAGAAGAAGCCGCGTCGGCTTCCCCTCCCCTGCGTCCAAATCTGAACTAATCGGCAGTGTACGGCAACAGAGCCATAAAACGCGCCCGTTTAATGGCAATCGTCAGTTGGCGCTGGTGCTTGGCGCAGTTGCCAGTCACCCGGCGGGGAACGATCTTCCCGCGCTCACTCACGTATTTTCTCAGCCGATCCACGTCCTTATAGTCGGCGTGTTCGAGCTTATCAGCGCAATAATAGCAAACCTTCGGACGGCGTTTACCCCGCCGCCGGTTGTTGTTTCCTCCCTGAAAGGGCATTTCCTGACCTCCTCAATAATGTTTCTGCTGGCTAAAAGGGGATCTCCGCTTCGCCGCCGGAAGGACCGACTTCGGAGATATCCATCGGGAAACTGTCGTCCTCGCCGTATGACGAGAAGCCAGACCGAAGATTGGCCGGCTCGTCGCCGCGCTTAGGAGCGCCGTACGATTGGCGAGGTCCTGAACTTTCGGACTGATCGCCGTCCCGGCTTCCGCCGCCGAGGAACTGAACTGTGTCGGCGACGACTTCAGTCACGTACCGTTTCTGTCCGGACTTATCCTCATAGGACCGGGTGGCAATGCGCCCCTCAACGAGGGCCGCCCGCCCCTTGGAAAGGTACCGCTCACAGTTTTCGGCCTGAGCGCCCCAGACGACGATGGGAACAAACGCCACGTCCTCCTGAAGCTCTCCGTTCTTGCCCTTCCACGTGCGGTTGACCGCCAAGGTAAAACTCGCTACCGGCGTCTTGCTAGACGTGTAGCGAAGTTCCGGATCCTTCGTCAGGTTTCCTACCAGAATCACTCGGTTAAATCCCCGTGCCATGGTGAAAAGCCTCCTACTTCTCGTCCCGAACGGTCACCATGTGACGGACGACGTTCGGACGCAGCTTCATCAGCCGATCGAGCTCCGACAATGCCGACGGATCGAGCTTCAGCTCGAACACGACGTAAATGCCCTCGTTGAGGCCCTTGATCTCGTAGGCTAAACGGCGTTTTCCCCAGAGGTCAGACTTGGTTACTTCTCCGGAGAGACGGGCAACCAACTCCTCAATACCCTTGATTTCGGCGCTGTGCTCTTCGACGGACGGATTGATAATGACCATCATTTCGTAGAGACGCACGTGCACCACCTCCTCCCTATGGACTGTGGCCCTCCTCATGAAGGGCAGGGAACTGCATTTAGGGATTATATATCAGTTCTTGGGCTCCTGCAAGGAGCCGTCGTCCAGACGGTAGATTTTCTCCCCGGGAAACGCCATGTTCAAATCCCGACGGGCCGCCCACGCCTGCCCTTCAGGCGTTTTCAGGAACTCGACGTGATCTTTCCGGCGGGCCAGTTGGTCTTGAGCCGCGCGGGCCTCCTCCTGTTTTTGGGCCAGATACGCCTGAACTTCCTGACGATGAGCGACCTCCCGCCGCCAGGTGGTGACGTACACTGCAGCGCCCAGTCCTAAAACCGCGAGGAAAATAGCCCACCGAAGCCGCATCTTTACATCCTTTCAGGCGCTGAAAATCCCAGAATGCCGAAACAGTTTTTCAGGACCATCCTGACGGCCTGAACGAGAGCCAAATGGCTCGACCGAAGCGGCTCGTCCTCGTCGAGGATCCGGCAGCTGTTGTAAAAGGCGTGGAAGTGCCCGCTCAGCTCGTGGACGTACGTCACCAGCAGGTGAGGCTCCAATCCCGCGGCCGCCCGTTCAAGCTCGCCCGGGAACGTCTCAAGAGCCGTCAGAAGGCGTTTTTCCTCCGGCGACGTCATCAGACGCCCGTCAAACGGAAGCGGCTTGGTCATGTCGATGTTTTTCTCCTGCGCCTTGCGCGTCAGGCTGGCAATCCGCGCGTAAGCGTACTGGACGTAGTACACCGGGTTGTCCGATGACTCCCGCTTGGCCTGATCCATGTCAAAATCCAGCTGGCTGTCCGAGCGTCGCATCAGGAAATAATACCGGGCCGCATCGACGCCGACCTCATCCAGCAGCGACGCCAAGGTCTCAAACTTTCCGCCTCGGGTCGACATGCCGACGATCTGGCCGTCTTTGACTAGGTTGACGAACTGAATCAAAAGGACGTTGAAATCGCCCTCGTCCTTCCCAAGGCCGCGAAGCGCCGCGTTGATCCGCGGCACGTAGCCGTGGTGGTCGCAACCCCACACGTCAATGACCCGGTCAAAGCCCCGGTCGAATTTTTCTTTATGGTACGCCACGTCGGAGGCAAAATACGTGGGCTCCCCGGTGGAACGGAACAGAACCCGGTCTTTGTCGTCGCCGAAGTCGGTGGACCGGTACCACAGGGCTCCGTCCTTCTCGTAGACATACCCCGCTTCCCGAAGCGTCTCCACGGCCTTCCTGACTAAATCGCGGTCGTACAGCGACTTCTCCGAAAAGAACTGGTTAAACTTCACACCAAACCGAGCCAGATCGCTTTTGATGTTCTCCAGAATATGCTGGGCGCCGAACTGACGAAGGTACGCCAGAGCCTCGTCCTGAGAGGAGTTCACGAACTTGTTGCCGACCGCCTCAATGACCCGGCGGGCCTCGTCGTAAATGTACGCGCCTTTGTACATCGCTCCCGGCGCGTCGTCGAACGGCAGCTTCTCCGGGCAGCCCTGCAGCTCAAAATACCGGGCCAAGATGGACTTGGCGAGAATGTTGATCTGCAGGCCGGCGTCGTTGACGTAGTACTCCTTTTCGACTTTCCAACCGGCAAACGCCAAGATGTTGCCGACCACATCGCCGACAGCCGCGCCCCGACCGTGCCCCACGTGCAGAGGGCCTGTTGGGTTGGCGCTCACGAACTCCACCTGAACGGACCGGCCAGCGCCGACAGAGCTTTTGCCGTAGTTTTCCCCGTTTTCAGCGATTCGGGCCACCAAGTCGTCCATCCACTGGTTTGAAAGGCGGAAGTTGATGAACCCAGGGCCGGCCACTTCCATCGAAGCGATATGCTTTGAATCGTCGATCAGCGACGTCAGCCGCTCGGCCAAGTCTCTGGGTCGCGTTCCAAGGATTTTGGCGCACTTCATGGCGACGTTGGTCGCCCAGTCGCCGTGAGATTCGTCCTTGGGCCTTTCAAACTCGACGCGGCACGTCTCAGGAAGCTGAATGCCCTTTTCCTGAGCGATCTTCGCAAGCGCGGCGGTAACGCTGGTTTGCAGTGCAGCAAGACTTTCGTTCATGTGCTTCTTCCTCTCTTGAACAGAAAAGCTCCGACGTTCGCCGGAGCTTGCAAAATGACTTTCCGAACTGCTGACTTACAGCACCAGTGCCAGCGAGTTGTTCTTCCAAAGCCCCCAAAGCCCAAGAAGTTTGTAGAACTGCTCAGCCCAAGAGCTGTCAACTTCTGTGGTCTTGACGATGATCTTTTCCTGACTGGTCACGGCGTTTTGAACCCGGTTAAACCTTTGAGTAACCGAGTACTCGGCGCCGGGAAGAACCTGACTGCCTCTGTTCGGAAGCACCATCGGGTGCATCTTTCCCGGGATCTTAACCGTGTAGCTCTGCTCCATGACGAACGGGAACTTCAGCCCCACCTGTCCGGAAAGAGCTCTCAGCTGATCAAACGCCGGCAGTTCAAGGGACGGCAGGGAGACCATCAAGCCCTTCTCTGCCGGAACGGCGGATTTTTTCGAAACGGCGAACTTGACCTTGACGCTTCCGTCCGGCTCTGTCGAGATATCAAGCGGCGTACCGTGATACCAGTCGCCCAAGCTGCTGAAGTTCTGCAGCCCGTCTTTTCCCGCGCCATTCGGGAAAACGATACTGGGCCATGGACGGCGGACGATGAACGTGGCGGTTCCCGAAACCGTGCCGTCATTTTGAGCGTTCAGGTCCCAGACGGCAGTCAGCCGCATGTTCACAAAGCTTCCGGCTTTCATATAGCGAGGAATGACTTTCCCGCTGGATTTCCCTTTAGGCTTTGCGCTGGACTTCACGCCGAACAGATACCGACCGTCGAGAGCCTCCGGCTGCCGCCCCGGGTCGCTGGTCCCGCCGGGGAAGTAAAACCACGCTTTGCTTTGGCCGGGCGCCTTGATGGACAGAGCGGGCCGGTACAGGACTTCCGGCGCGTCGGGCATGTCTTTTTGGATCCCCATCGGAGACTGCCACCAAATATGAGCGTCGAAGCCCCCCTGACGAAGCCGAGCGCAGGCCGCCGCAGCCATTTCAGGATCTGTCAGCGGAAACTGACGATCCTTCGGATCCCGCGCCACCTCAGCGCCTGACATATGAATCCGGCTGTCTTTCCACGCCGCGTCAAGTTCTTGGACAATCTGCTGGGGCGTGTCAGAGGCCGAAAACGGGCGAATCGCTCCGGGGAGGTTTTCAGCCGGCTGAGACTCAGCGGACTGCATAGCCTCTGCAATTCTGTTCGTCCCGGACGTCAGGCTGAGAACCAAGTACGGATCCGACCGGTCAATCAGCCCGTAGCTTCCCCGTCTGGCTGGCTGCTGGGCGTAATACCAGCGGTACCAGAAGTACGGCTTCTCGTCGGAAATCGCAGGCGACTGGCCTAAACTTGAGTTGTAATACAGCTCTTGGTCGGTCGACAGCCGAATGGCAATTTCCCCTTCTCTGACCGGATACGGCTCACCAAGCCACACCATGCCGCTGGCTGGCCGGCCGGCCGGCCCGATCTGCCGGTACGACAGGACGATGACGCGGGTTCCGTCGACCCAGTGGGGCCAGTTCATCCAAGCGACGCCGCCTTGCTCAGCGCCGGACCGAAGGGGAATGTCCTCTTGCGTTCCAGCCGAACTCTCCAAGTCGAAGCAGGTCGCCTGATCGACGACGAGTTCCCAGCCCGCAGGGACGATCAGCTGGTTCTGCAGCCAGTCGAACGGCATGGAAGAGTCGGCCAGCACGATGAGACGAACGTCTTTGACGGCCCGCCCGTCCTCATCGGTCAAAAAGTGAACTGTCCGCTGCCAGACCACCGCGTGGCTGCCAGCCTGTTCCAGAGTTGGAGAGTTCTCCTCCAAGTACTGCACGTCCTGCAGCGTCACGGTTTCGGCTGCCGCAAGGCTCACCGCCGACAGCAGAACCAACGCTGCCGCCGCGGCCAAAGATCGGGTCAGACGGTTCAGTCGCATCATCATTGCGCCACCTCCCTACGCGTTCCGGCCGCAGCAGTTCTTGTACTTTTTCCCGCTACCGCAGGGGCACGGGTCGTTCCGGCCGACTTTTGGAACCCGCTTCGGCGCGGGGGCCTCCCCGGCGCCGAAGTATCCGCCTCTGGACATGGGGCCGCCGAACCCGGAGTTGCTCTGACCGGGCAGCGGCATGGAAGCGCCGGAAGGCGCGTGATATCTGGACTGTTCCTGGCGGCGTCGGTCTTCATCGGAGACGAGAGACACCTTGAAGAACAGCTTGATGATGTTTTCCCGAACTCGAGCCATCGTCTCCTTGAACAGGTTGTACGACTCGAAGTTGTACTCCATCAGCGGGTCTTTCTGACCGACGGCTCTCAGGCCAATCCCTTCACGGAGCGCGTCCATTCCCAGAAGGTGTTCCTTCCACGCGCCGTCAAGGACGTGGAGGGAGATAAACCGGAACACGCTGTTGGCCACGTCGTGGGTGAGTTCTTTGACCCGCTGGTCGAACCGGTCGCCCACCTCGGCCACGATCGCCTCCCGGGCTTTTGCCATGTTGTGTCGGTCGTCCACCCCGGCCAGATGATTTTCAACGCCCGGCCAGAACACTTCCTGCAGCCGAGCCGCCGCCAATGACGGTTCGCTGGGTGCGTCCTCCGGGAACGCGGCGTCCATGATGTCTTCGACGACGCTTTCGGCCATCTGGCGCCCGTGCTCGATCAGGTCTTCGGCCAACAGGATATGGCTCCGCTCGCCGTAGACGGCCTCGCGCTGCTGGTTCATCACGTTGTCGTACAGCAGAAGCTGACGGCGGATGTCGTAGTGAACCATTTCAACCTTTTTCTGGGAGCTCTCGATCGCCTTGGAGAGGAGCTTGGCCTCCATCGCCTCGCCCTCTTCCATGCCGAGCCGCCCTAAAAGCCCCTGAAGCTGGTCCGCCCCAAACAGGCGAAGCAGGTCGTCTTCCAGCGACAGGTAGAACTGGCTCGCCCCCGGGTCACCCTGACGGCCGGAACGGCCGCGGAGCTGGTTGTCGATGCGCCGAGCTTCGTGACGTTCGGTGCCGATAATGCACAGGCCGCCCAGCTGAAGAACCTTTTCTTTTTCCTTCGCGCAGGCGTCGGCAAACTCGCGGCGAATAGAGTCGCACGCTTCCTTGTCCTTGATCGGGTCAAGGTTTCTCTCCTTAAACGCCTCTTTAGCCAAGAAATCCGGGTTGCCGCCCAGCACGATATCGGTTCCGCGCCCCGCCATGTTGGTCGCTACGGTGACGGCGCCCAGCCGGCCAGCTTGGGCGACGATGGCCGATTCCATCTCGTGATACCGGGCGTTCAGCACCCGGTGAGGCACCTTCCGCGCTTTCAGAAGGCGGCTGACGTTTTCCGACGTGCTGACCGACGCGGTTCCGACGAGGATCGGACGGCCGGTGGCGTGAATTTTTTCGATGACGTCAGCCACGGCGGCGAACTTTTCGACCTTGGTCCGATAGATCAGATCGGTTTTGTCCTCCCGGATCACCGGCTGGTTCGTGGGAACGACGACCACGCCGAGCCCATAAATTTCCTTGAACTCTTCGGCCTCGGTCGCCGCCGTGCCGGTCATACCGGCCAGCTTGGCGTACAGCCGGAAGTAGTTCTGCAGCGTGATGGTGGCAAGCGTCTGGCTTTCTTTGCCGACCGTGACCTTTTCCTTGGCCTCGATAGCCTGATGCAGCCCGTCGGAGTACCGGCGGCCGAACATGAGCCGACCGGTGAACTCGTCGACGATGACGATTTCCCCGTCCTTGACCACGTAGTCCACGTCGCGCTTGAACAGGCTGTGGGCCTTGATAGCCTGCTGAATCCGGTGCGCCATGTCGGCGTGCCCCATGTCGGAGAACAGACCGGGCACGTTCAGGAGCTTCTCGCACTTGGCAATGCCCCGGGACGTCAGCGAAATGCTCTTTTCCTTCTCGTCCACCTGATAGTCCGCGTCAGGCTCGACGATTTCCTGTTTTTCGAGGAAGTTGCGGGACTGAAATTCGTTGGGGTCTTTGACGTAGCCTTCCAGCTGACAGGCGATGTCGTCGGCAATTCGATAGGCTTCCGGGTCGTCCTGCGAGGGACCGGAAATGATCAGCGGCGTTCTGGCCTCGTCGATGAGGATTGAGTCGACTTCGTCGACGATGCAGAAGTTATGGCCCCGCTGGACCATCTCTTCCGCGCTGTTGACCATGTTGTCGCGCAGGTAGTCAAAACCGAACTCGCTGTTGGTCCCGTACGTGATGTCCGAGTCGTACGCTTTCTTGCGCTCCTGCTGGTCCATGAAGGCGTAAATAACGCCAACCGAACAGCCCATCGCCTCGTACAGCGGTTTCATCCACTCGGCGTCGCGCTTGGCCAAGTAGTCGTTCACCGTTACCACGTGAACTCCCCGCCCAGTATAGGCGTTGAGGATGACCGCCAGAGGTGCTACAAGGGTCTTTCCTTCGCCGGTCTTCATCTCGGCGATGTTTCCCTCGTGAAGCGCCATCGCACCCATCAGCTGGACGTCAAACGGCCGCAGGCCGAGCTTGCGGTGAGCCATCTCCCGGGCCAGTGCAAACACTTCCGTCAAGTGCTCGTTGGACGCGCTGCTGATCTGGGAGAGGCCTTCCTGAAAGTTCGCCGCTTCTTCCGGGTCAACGGTGTGGTTGGCAGGGACTTTCCATTTGGCCGCCAGTTCGCTCAGCTGGGCGCGAATGGCCAGAGCGCGCTCCTTGATGGCCTCATCGGTCATCTCGCGAATTTTCGGCTCCAGCGCGTTGATTTCAGCGACCTTTGCCCGGTAGCGTTTCAGTTTTCTCTCGTTCGGATCGAGCCCAAGAGCCTTTTTCAGTCCTTCAAACATCACGTCACCTCTCGAAAAGGGCGTCCGCCTCAGCGGACAGCCCATTTAGTTGCTGTCGGTAATCAGATCCCAACCGTTGGCCACGTACACGGCGCCGGACCAGACGGTCAGAGCCAAACTTACCCACATAACTTCTATTGCCAGAGGAAGCTTAAAGATCATCATCACGATAGCGATGATCTGAGAAACCGTTTTAATTTTGCCGAGCCGGGAGGCCGCGATGACCTGTCCTTCGGCGGCAGCCACCATTCTGAGGCCGCTGACGACGAAGTCCCGGGCCACGATGACCATGACCATCCAGCCGGGCAGGCGGTGAAGCTCCACAAGGGCGACGAGCGCGGCGATCACCAGCACCTTGTCGGAAAGCGGATCAATGAACTTGCCAAGGTTCGTTATCAACCCGCGGCGCCTGGCAATGTAGCCGTCAACTGCGTCAGTCGACGCGGCAACGATAAACACGAGCCCGGCCAGAAGGTCGCTGTACGTGACCGACAGCCCCACTGCCGCCAGAGGGGTGACCGTTTGGTCGATCTTCGTCGTCAGCAGCAGCATGACAAGCGGAGCCAAAAATATCCTCGACAGGCTCAGCATGTTGGGCAAATTAATGGACTTCACAGGTTCGCCTCCTCCAGGCAGGGACAAAACTGTCATATTATGACACAAAATGAAGAGCCGCGTCATTCGGCTCTTCACGATCCTTCTGAACCGCCATGCGGCGGATCATCAGTTCTCGCTGCTATCCTCCCGGGCCACGTCCTCGCGAATGAGCCGGCGTATTTCCTCTTGGAAGGTGTTCAAATCGGTGAACTCCCGATAGACTGCGGCAAATCTCACGTACGCCACCTTGTCGAGCTGCCGCAGCTCTTCCATCACCAAGTCGCCGATCCTGCTGCTGGGAATTTCGCCGCCTTCGCCACGCAGCTTCTTTTCGACCGACGCCGCGGCTTCCTCAATCGCCTCCAGAGAAACGGGGAGTTTTTCACAGGCGCGGCTCATCCCCCGGACGATCTTTTCCCGGTCGAACGCCTCGCGGCGCCCGTCCTTCTTGCGTATCCAGAGGACTTGGCCGCCCTCGGCCCGTTCGTATGTGGTAAACCGATAGCTGCACAGCGGACACTCGCGCCGGCGGCGAATCGCTTCCCCGCCTTCGACTGGTCGGGTCTCAATTACCCGAGTGTCGGAAAAATCGCACCGAGGACACTTCACGCCTTTCACCTCCATTGATTAAAAATATAGTCGTACATACATCAAGATGACTTATCTAGAACTAATAAACCTGTGATTGCAATGATTTTTCGGCTTTATTATATCCCCATATATCCAATTGGTATATTGAGATATAATAAACTTGTTCCATAGATGTTCCCAAAGAAGGCGACCTCACCATGAGAGTAAAACTCACTCAAAATCTAGTGTCCAAACCACCTGACGATCTGATTGGTACTGAGATTTTTGACACCGTAACAACCGGGTTCATGCTTCGTATCGGGAAGCACGCAAGAACCTTTTACGTTGTGTACCGAGGGAAAACCAGACAACTTCGAAAGTTCAAGATTGGTTCAGCAACGTATTTAACATTAGCACAGGCACGAGATATCTGTAAATCTGTTTTAGGTCGAATAGCACTCGGACAAGATCCGCAAGAAGAACGGCTCACAGAAAGAGAGACTGAACTTTCGGTACACAAATTTCTAAAGGAAATCTACATTCCTAAAGTTAGAAGAGAGCGCCCTAAAACAGCTTCATTAACCGAATCTATACTTCTACGTATTCTCAAAGAAAATCTTCATAAACCTCTTTCTAGCATATCAGCAGAAAAAATCGTAAAGATCAGGGAACAACTTTTACAATCAGGTCTTCGCCCAATTAGTGTTAAACGATACGAAAGCGACGTTCGCGCTTGTTTGAACTATGCCGTAAGTCAAAAACTTATCGCACCAATCAAAATCAACGAAAAAATGAAATATGAAAACACCGAGCGCATTCGATATCTTGCTCCCGACGAAGAAGAAAGGCTTAAAAACGCGCTCAAAGAACGGGATAAGAGACTCAGAAAAAATAACAAGAACATACAGGGGAGATATGCCGATTATTTAGAACCACTTATCACCCTGTCGCTTAAAACAGGCATCCGGCGCGGAGCAATGTTGCAGTTAGAGTGGCGAGATATCGACTTTAACGCAAAAACAGTCCTTGTGCGTGGCGAAATATGCAAAACCGGGAAAAGTCGCCGGATCCCCTTGTCTCCCCTTGCCTTTGAGACGCTTAAAGCATGGCGAGAACAGCAACCACAAGGGAATAGATACATTTTCCCGTCGCCGCGCGGCGATTGGCCGAGGTCAAGTTGTGATGAAGCATGGCGAACCCTTCTCAAGAAAGCGGGTATTACCAATTTCCACTGGCATGACTTGCGACACGACTTCGCGTCAAAACTAGTAATGTCAGGCATCGATCTTAACACTGTCCGAGAATTACTAGGTCACGGCTCTTTGACGATGACGCTAAGGTATGCTCATCTTGCGCCCTCAAAACTCAGCGCGGCAGTAGAGACACTAGGCTAAAGTCAGCTTAAAGAAAATAACATCAAGGCCACTCCCCTTTCAGGGAGTGGCCTTTATACTGCTCGGCCTGCGGCCGTCCCGCGCCTGAAACTGCGCGGGTCATATTAGCAACCATCGCCGTTTTATCTCATTAAACTTCTTCGTTTATAGATATCCCTACGGTGACCGACTTGAAGAATAAGAACAATTAGTCTGTTATCTTGGATATCGCAGATGACTCGATAATCTCCGATCCGATATCGCCAATACTCATCTAAATTTCCTGTTAAACTCCGGCCCCGAAGCCGTGGGTTGGGCAACTTGCTAATTACATCTAAATAGCTATAAACGCGATTTCTTACCTGTTTTTCTAGAGACTGTAAATCTTTTAAACTACGTTCAGACCATTCAATCGTCCAATCCACAGGCTATCCGCACCTCTTCCATCGTATAAGACTTCTTCCCAGAGCGTAAATATTCTTGATACGCCTCATCACCGATAGCCGCGTCTTCTAAGTCTTCGAGATATTGATTCAGGGCTTGTTGGACATGCCACTCTTCTGTATGACCTGATTCTTTTGCAATCGTATGTAGTCTAGCTTCTATCTGTCTTTCAAGTTGCAAGAGCATTTATAACACCTCTTTTTACATTATCAAATACAACGTTCTATACCTAATGTTACACTAGCAAAAACATTCTTAACATAAAATCAGTCGCTGTAAATACTGTCTCGCCTGCCACAGGCGAGGGCAATGACAATTAGCTGCTCATCTTGGATATCACAGATGATTCTGTAATCACCAACTCTGTACCGCCAAAGCCCCGCTAAGTTAGCCGAAAGCCCGTGTCCAAAAGCTCTTGGATTTTCGCAACCCTGAAGTCTACGGCGAATGAAGTCTTCAATGAGTCGCTTCGCCTCAAGTGGCAAGTGCTTTACCTTGCGTTGGAAAGTTTTCTCAACAAGAACTCTGTAGCTTTTCTTCAATACCATTCTTTGACGGCCTCTTCAAAGGGGATATACTCTTTGTCCCGCCGAGCAAGATATTCTTGATAAATGGCAAGGTCGTACTCATCTTCAACCCGATCCAAAGCACTTTGACGTAACAACTGGGATACGGTGAGCTGACGCTCAGCCGCAAAGTTCTCAAGAACTGTTTTTTCGCGTTCGGTTACCCTGATTGTGATGCTCGACATAGTTCATCCCTCCCTCCTTGCTTGCATTACATTGTAAGACAAAGAAGGGGCAACGTCAAGCCCTCTCCCCTATGAAGGGAGAGGGCTTTTAAACTACATTATTCTCGACAAAATCGCTCCAAGCATAACACCAAAAAGACAGAGAATACCCAGTCCCGCCCATCGGCGGCGGCCCGTGAAGTCGTCAAGATTTTCGAACGGGCGGGCTGTCAGGCAAAGATCGAGAAGATGAACAACCTTGAGGCTTTTCTAGGTTCGCTCCCCGGCCACAGCCGGGAGAACGTCAGACAGCCTCTCATAACGAGCCTCAACCTCGCGGATATCCTGCCTCTGTCCTGCGACTGGGTTGGAGAAACAACGTGCCCGTGCCCCTTCTACCCGGCGGGATCACCGGCACTCATCCAAGCGGCCTCTCAAGGCGCGACGCCGTTTGCCCTCAATCTCCACGTCGGCGACGTCGGCCACACGCTCATCCTAGGCCCTACCGGCTCCGGGAAATCAACGCTGTTGGCGACGATAGCCGCTCAATTCAACCGATATCAAGATTCACAGGTATTCGTCTTTGACAACGGGCGCAGTATCTATCCGCTGGCGCAGTCGTTCAGGCACAGCGTCTTTTATGACCTCGCCAGAGGAGAGCAGGACATCAGCCTCTGTCCGCTGGCCGAAATAGACCAGCCTGACGTCCGAGACTGGGCGCTCGAATGGCTGGAAAGCCTCATAGAAATGGTCGAGCCGGGGGTTGTGACGCCCGCCAGACGCGCTCTTCTTATTGAGGCTATGAACAACCTAGCCGAATCCACAAGTGAGGCGTCTGAGCGAACGCTGACGGCCTTTATCACGTCATTACAGGACGAACGCCTCAAAGATGCGTTGAGTTTTTACTCGCTGGATCAGAACGGCGGGTACTTGCTGGACGGGGATCACGACGATATCACGTACAGCCCGTTCTCGGTGTTTGAGATCAGCGCGTTGCTTGATCGAGACAAGATAGCTCCCGCTGTGCTGTCGTACTTGTTCTTCCAAATTCAGCGGCGACTCACCGGGAAGCCGTCACTTCTCATCATCGATGAGGCTTGGACGGCTCTGAGGGACGAACAGTTCAGCGCGAAGATTCGCGCGTGGCTGAAAACGTTCCGAAAGCTGAATTGCGCAGTCATCCTTGCCACGCAGTCAATCACCGACGTCGTTAACAGCCCTATCCGTGACGCCGTTTTTGAGTCCTGCCCCACAAAGATCCTCCTCGCCAACCCGGACGCGAAGTCGCCGGCCATGAGCGAGTGCTACAGAAACTACTTGCAGCTCAATACCCGGCAGGTTGACCTCATCGCTCACATGGTACGGAAGCGCGAGTACTACTACATCAGCCCCAAAGGCCGGCGGCTCTTTGGGCTGGGACTGGGAAAAGTCGCCCTCTCCTTTGTCGGCGCCAGCGGCGCTGACGACCTCGCCGAAGTAAAAAGCCTCTCGAAAGAGTTCGGGCCGGATTGGCCGGGGCAGTGGCTCAGGATTCGTCGTCTCGATCGCTGGGCGGATCGATGGGCAAAACTGAACCGCGAATACAGCAAGAAAGAAGGGACAGAAGAAGAGAGCGCCGAAGAAGAAACAGAACGCCTTACGTCTCAAACCCCGTTTAACGACAACGAAGGCGTGCCGGAGGACTCAATAGCCCGGCTTCGGGAACTCATGAAACGCCGGCAGAACGAATACGAAACGCTCAAAGGAGGCATCAGCCCACATGAAGAAACGGACTAGCGTTTGGAGCCTTATCGGAACCGCCCTCGTCTTCTCGCTTCTCCTCGCCGCACCCGCGCGGGCGTGGAAAGCCACCTACGGAATGCAGGTGTTGCAGAGGATAGAGCAGATAAAGCAACTCGCCCAGCAGGTACAGATGGTACGAAACCAGATTCAGATGATTAAAAGCCTCGCGTCCAACGTCAAAGGCTCCCTCTCCGGCCTGAACTTCGAGATCCTCAACGTCTACAACCAGACCATGGATGTGCTGAAAAAAACAGAGGCCGTCACGTATGGCTCTGACGACCTCATGAACAAGTTTAAGGTTCGATATTACGACCCGAAAGACGCCGAAGGGCAAAAAATCAACGATATTGTCGCCGCCGCGACGTTCCGTCAACGGCAGTGGAAAGACACTCAAGAAATTTACATGCAACAACTTGGTGTCACCGCCCAAACCTCAAAGGCCGAAGGCCAGCGGCGAATGCAAATGCTCCAGCACATGATGAACACGAACGGACAGGTTCAGGCGCTACAAGTCTTAGGCGGCATGGTGACCGAGACGAACCAGCTCTTAGCCCGCCAGCATCAGGACATGGCAATGCTCATCGACCTGCTCAGCTCCCGCGAGCGGGACAAAATCGACGAAGAACTCGCTCGGGAACAGCTTCGTAAAGAGAACTACAAGCGCGCCGCGGAAGCACAGGTTAATTCTCCGGGGGTGAAGCACTCTTGGGAATAAAAAACGACACCTTTCGGTGTCGTTAGGAGAGAGCTTTTTCATTCCCACGAATGTTTTACTCCGGGGCTTTTTACATCAACTTCGGCGGCCCTTTTATAGTTTTCGTGCCGCAGTTCGGCTTTTCGGTGTTCCTCATATTGGCCGTCCAGATATACGGCTCCGCAAATTAGCACGACGGCGGCGATGACGCCGAGAAGAATCGATTGAGTTTTATTGTCCATGAATTTGTCCGCTCCTTATCAAGATGTTTTTATCGATCTTATTTAACCATATTTTGTCCGTAAGAAGGTGACTTTCGTGAAAAAAGTCCTTGCTATTGTTACTTGCCTTTGTCTTCTCGCCCTGAGCGGGACTGCGTTTGCAGACCCGCCCGGAACGGTTCCTCCCGGTTCAGTCGTTGTCGGAGAGAACAAGAAAGTTAAAGTTCCTGACGTGCCGTCAAATTACGACGAGTGGAAAAACCCACCCAAAGATATTAAAGACCTGCCGGAGTTCCACGGAACAACGATTGAGGGGAAGGGGACTCTGAAAGACGGAGATAAATATAAAGACACCGTTTATTCCAAACAAGAAACCGACCATGCGGCGCAAGTGCTCTCGAACATACAAAACCCGGACGGCATCATTAACTTGATTAAGGAAAAAAGCGACGTCTTCATGGCCAAAATCGCTCCAGCGGGGCGAACGCTCTTCCTCTGGCTCTCGCTCTTGTCGTTGGGAATCATCCTCGCCCGGCTTCTTCTCACCGGCGAAGCCACGCTCACCAGCATTCTCGGCTCACTGGCGCGGTGGATGGTCTACACCGGCGTGTTCTTCTGGATCATCCAAGGCCTCACCATCCCGTGGAGAGCGGCGAACGACGCGGCCATGCCCAGTTGGCCGAAACTTATTTTTCAATCATTTGACCGAATTGGTTTCAATGCGACGGGGATAGAGATTACTCCGACAGGGCTTTTGACCCGGGGCGTCAAAATCTTTGGCACGCTTTTCGACTCTGCGGAGGGATTTGGAAACTCAATCGGTGCCGTGCTCGTCGGCGTTTTCATCTTCCTCTGCTTCTGTCTTCTTGCGGCGACATTCGCGGTCACGCTCATCGAAGCGTACCTCGTCATCTGCGGCGGGAGCGTCATGGTCGGCTTTGCCGGGTTCGAGTACACCCGCGACATCGGGTTCCAGTACCTGAAATACTCCATCGGTGTCGGCGTCAAAGTCCTCATCATCATGCTCATTTCAGGGTTTGCAATGCACTTCGGCAACGACGCGATAGTGACGGTGCGGGCCTTGAACGTCATCAACACGGACTTTTGGACAACGATTGGGTACCTGCTCGGCGTCGCCGTCCTCATGGTTCTCGCGGCTCAGATGGTACCGTCCATCGCTCAGGGCATCATCACCGGCTCTTCCGTCAGTGGAAGCGGTACAGCGGCGCTCCGCGCGGCGGCAATGGCCCCGGTTATGGCGGGCGGTGCCGCTATTGGCGGCCTCATGGCCGCAAAGGGCATGGCAAGCGCTCCGTCCCGGGTAGGAAGCGACTTCGCTCAGGCGTCTTTAGTCGCCAGACGTAAGGCGGCAGAACGGATGAGACGGAACGAAAACAGCGCGGACAAACCGGGAGCGTACGTTGACCCGCCTGAAATGGACGGCGCTTCTGGCGCTTGGGCCGGCGCGAAGGGAATGGGACACTACGCGCTCAACACGCTCATATTCGGAAACCAGCACTGGCGAACGACGCGGTTACTCGGCGACAGAACCAACGTGTACGTTGACCCGCCGGAGAACTAGCTTTTTAAGTCTTTCAGCTTTTTGGGAATCCCTTTCCCGGTCTTGATCTGTTCCAGCGCTCGGTCTGCCTTTGCAAGATACATCTGATTTTGAAAGGCGGTGAACTCTTTCAGGCTCATCATCACCACGTTTCGTTCTCCCGGTCGGGTAATTACAAGCACTTCATCGTCATCGACCACCCTGTCGCAGTAGTCTTTGAAGTTGTTGCGCACCTGAGCGACGGTACTTGCCAGCATTGGATCACCCCCAATCTGTGTAAGGATATCGCGCGCGTTTATCGTTAATTTATGTACATATATATTGTACCTTTCATTACAAAAATGTCAAGCACAAGGAGGTTTATGAGTGAGTTTATTTCGTCGGCAAAAAGAAGAATCGGCAGGACAGCCATTAAGACAAAGCAGAGCCGAACTGGCGTCCGCCAAGATGGAACGCAAGTCGCCGAGGGACGAAAACCCGTATCTATCGGCGCGGCGGGAGTACGGGGACAGATACGGCTCCGCCGTCAGGGACGCGGCAACGTGGCGGCGGTTCTGCATGGGGACGCTCGTTCTGTTGGCCGTTTTCGGCGGCGGTATGCTCTGGCTCGCCTCAACGAATAAGGTCGTGCCTTACATCGTGCAGGTGGACAAACAGGGGTACGCCGTGGCGATTAAACCGGGAACGCAGGTAGAGAACACAGATCCCAAGGTCATCATGGCCGCCGTTGGCCGGTTCATCGTCAACCTGAGAACGACCGTCAGTGACGTCGGAGCGCAGAACGCCCTCATAAAGAGCGTATATGACTACATCGCCGACGGCAGTTCAGCCCAGACGGCAGTTGGGGAGTACTACTCGAAGGCTGACCCGTTCGGGGCCGCACAGGGCCGGACGAAGGCAACCCGACAGGTACAGATTAAGACGATTCTACCTGAGGGCCGAAGCGGCAAGGCATGGCAGGTGCTTTGGACGGAAGAAGCGGTGGACGAAGGGCTTGTGACAGAGCGAAGCGCTTGGCGGGCCATCATCACCATCGCCCTATCGCCGGTTCAGGATTTATCAGACGTATTGAAAAACCCGCTTGGAATCTACGTTGTAGACATCAACGTCGCGCGGGATATCAGCTAATTCAGCGAAAGGAGTTTATTGATGAAGGTTAGAGATTTTGGTCTGTCTGTTTTGGTTTTGTGCCTTGTAACGACTGGGGCGAGTGCAAAGCAACTGTTCACGTCGGCGGAAATCGCGTCGTTTAACGCGACGGGGCATTTCCCCGCTCCGGCGGCGACGGAGCCGGTCGTTCCCACCGTCTTATCCTCTCAGCCCGGACAGCCGGGCGATCTGTCGCCCGACGACCCGACCATGAACCAGCCTGATTACTACGGCCCGTCCGAGTCGGAAACGCCAGACCCTGACGAAGTTCGCGCCATTCAGGAATGGGAAGCGCTCGACAGGGAAATCAAGCTCCGGGATTACGACAAGCTGGCGATGAAACTGCGCCAGCAGTACGACGAAGCGAAGCGAGCCGCGAACCCGTACATGGGCCAACAGGGCGTCGTCATCTTCCCGTACGGCGAAGCCGTTCCGCGCGTCACCTGCCGCCCGTTTAGGGTAACGGATCTGCGGCTGGCTCCGGGTGAGGAAATTCTCGGCATTCACGCCGGCGACACCACTCGTTGGACGTTTGAGCCGTCTGAGTCGATCGCCCGCGGACAGTCGGTCAAGCACGTCATTATCAAGCCGTCCACGGCTGGAATCAGCACGAACCTCGTTATCAACACGAACCGACGGACGTACAACCTCGACCTGACGGCCACCGACGGGGACAAGTACCTACCGAGCGTCGCGTTCTCCTACCCGGACGGGAGCGAGTCGGGCGACTTGAATAAACTTTTCGTCTCCGGCGGCTCATCGTCTTTCGCCGGCGGGGAAAAGAGCAAGGCGCTCAACACGTCGAACCTTTTTACCCGCTACACCCTCAAAGTTGCGGGGAACAAGAAACTGGACTGGCTTCCTCTGGCGGTGTTCGACGATGGGATGAAGACCTATATCAACATGCCGGGAAACATCAGCGAAGCGCCGGCCCTCTACATCTGCCTTGATGGGAAAGACACGCTCGTCAACTACCGCGTCTCCGATGGCCGCTACTACGTTGTAGACCGGCTGTTCGACAAAGCCTACTTGAAACTTGGAGCGAAGCGAGTTGCGATTATCCGTCAGGTGCCCTTGTCGGCGACGCCTGAGCGTTAGAGAGCAGGTTTGAACGTTATGGGGCCGTCGGCGTTTAACCACAACGAATATCAGGAGAAACAGCCGCTTTCAAAGCGGATACGGTACGTAATTATTTTCGGGATCATGATCCTTTTTGCCGCTGTCGCCGTTGCGATTTCTATGTCGAAAGGCCACTTCCGGGCGGCTGACGCTCCGACCGCCGTTAAGGCGACGACCGCGACGCCGCCGGAACCGTCCAAGGTTCCATCAAACGTAGAAGCTCCGGCACAAAACAAAGCGGTCGAAGAGGCCAAGGAAGAGCCGCCGCAGGTACAAGCGCCTCAGGTCATTTATTACCAAGCTCCCGCGCCTCGAGTAGGGAACTACCGAAAGAACGCCTACACCGTGAGGCTCGCGTCTGCCGGAACGGCCAGTACCATTTCGACCTTTGGCTCCAACGGCCAGAGCGGGAACGGAGGAGGGCAGGCTCAGCAGGCCAACCCGGGCGACTTGACGAACCTATTAGCTGGACTGGGCGGGGAAAACCCCGCGGCGGCTTGGGGGCGCGGTAACGCGCCAGACCCCAACGGTTGGAACAGAAAGGCCGAGTTCATGAAACAGGGACTGCCTGAGGACTACTCGCCCTATCTGCCGCAAGGCCTTCAATTTCATCAGTAAGTCCAGTATAAGACACGAAATATGGAACAGATTTTTTCGATTTTTTATTTCGTTCCGTACGAAAAACGCGAGAACTTATCCCAAAACGCGTCAGAATCTGCCCTAAATGAGACGCGTCTTCCGACGTAAAAGAAACCATTCGTCCGCCCAAAGTCATGCTCCACAGATATAGATAAAAGGGGTCCGGAGCAGGCTCCAGACCCCTCAATGACTTATCGGGACATTCGATCGGAAACGACGGCCCGGACGGCCGTTCCATCCGCCTTCCCCTTGACTTTGGGCATCACAGCGCCCATGATCCGGCCCATATCCTTGGCCGTTGGGGACGTAAGTCCCAGCTCGTCAAGCGTAGACTGGACCAGCGCCTCAAGCTCAGATCGGCTCATCTGAGGAGGAAGGTATCCTTCAAGGATTTTGGCCTCTGCCAGTTCATCGTCAGCCCGCTCTTGTGCTCCGCCTGCGGCGTACTGTTCCGCCGCCTCTTGGCGCTGCTTGATCTGCCGGCGGACGATCTGTTGGACGTCCTCGTCGGTGATCTGATAGGAGACGCCCTTGTCGGCCTGAAGTTTCTGAGCCTCGGACTTAAGAAGCCGCAGGACAGCGACTTCCCGGTCTTGGCGGCTCTTCATGGCTGTTTTCAGATCTGCGCAGATCCGTTCCAACATAGTTGACATGGCCCTTATCCTCTCGCCCGGCGGCGGGAGAGCTCCTGGCGCTTCCGCTTCTTCGCCTCGCTCGGTTTCTCGTAGTGTTCTTTCTTCCGGGCCTCGCGAAGCACACCTGTCTTCGAAACGTCCCGCTTGAAACGGCGCAGGACGTCTTCAATCGACTCATTTTCTTTTCTTACCACGGTCGTCAAAACAAATCCCTCCTTTCTTTGCCACTCATGTTCTACCTAGCCCGGAGGCCAGCCCAGCAGACGTCCTGCTAGGAGATGAACATGAAGATGGGGGACTGTTTGACCAGCCGCCGCTCCACAGTTGACCACTAGCCGAAAATCTTCGATCTTCAGCTGACGGGCTACCAAGGTGCAGGCGGTCATGAGGCGGCCCCACAGCGCTGGGTCTTCTACCGCCGAGGCGCTCTGAACATGGGCCTTCGGCACAACCAGAATATGCACCGGGGCCTGAGGCGCCACGTCTTTGAACGCTATGACGTCTTGGTCCTCGTAAACCCGCTGCGCTGACAGTTGGCCTTGGACGATACCGCAAAACGGACACTTATCCATCAGCGGTCACCTCACTTGTAGATGCATTGTAACCTACAAAACGCGCTCCGACAATAGCCCAATTAATGCCGTGGGCGAAGCCTTTCATTCGGGCTAATTTTTGGGTCCGTCCGCTTCGGGCCGGTTCGTCTCGTTTGGGCGCTCAAGATACAAAACGCCGTCTTCCTTCCAAATCGGCTGAACCGTGCACCACTTGTCCCTTTCGTACGAAGCGGGCAGGTGAACTTCAATGTAGTCGCCCGTGTACCCCGACGGCGCGCCCTTTCCTCCCCGCTCGGCGTACACGACGACGCTCCGCCCCAGCGACCGCGCGGCCTGCTCGTCCAGCAGAAGACGGCCCAATCGCTCAAGTTCTTCCAGCCGCCGCTTCCCGGTTTGGCGGTCAACCTGATCGGGGAACCGAGCCGCCGGCGTTCCGGGCCTGATCGAAAAGATGAAGCCGTGTATCCGTCCAATCCGAGCCTCCTGCAGGACTTCTAGCGTCCGGGCAAACGCCTCGTCAGTCTCGCCGGGAAAGGCGACCATCACGTCGGTCGAAACGTGCAGACCGTCGCCAAGCGCGCGCCGAAGTTTTTTGACCAGTTCAAGGAACTGTCCGCTCGTTCCCGGTCGGCGCATCCGGCGAAGCACCCCGTCGTCGCCGCTCTGCAGCGGCAGATGAAGATGCGGGGCAAAGACAGTCAGAGACGCCATGGCGTCAATGTCCCGTTCGTCAATGCCAAACGGCTCCAGCGAGCCGAGCCGCAGCCGCTTCAGGCCGGGAACGTTTCCCACCGCCTCAATTAAATCGGCAAGGCCACGTCCGCTTTCCTTTCCCCATTGTCCGAGGTGAACGCCAGTCAAAACGAGTTCGGTTCGTCCCGCTTCGACAAGCCGCCGCGCCTCGGCAACGGTTCGCTCAAGAGGCCGGCTCACCGACGGGCCTCTCAGCGACGGGACGATGCAGTAACTGCACCGGCAGTCACAGCCGTCCTGCACCTTGATGAACGCCCGGCTGTGGGCGACCGACGTCCGCTCGTCCAGTTCGTCCCAAACGCCGGCCAGCGGGCTTCTCAGCGCGTAAAAGGAAGATTCGGACGTCCGGAAGGAGAGCTCCCGCTCCACGAGGGCGAGAATTTCGCCTTTATGCCCGTTGCCCACCAGCAGGTCAATGCCCAGCTTTTTGGCCAACGCCTCGTCAGCCCCTTGGGCCCAGCAGCCGGACGCGACGAGAAGCGCCCGCGGGCAACGCCGCCGCAGGCGTCCGATGAGCTGACGGCTTTTCCTGTCCGCCATCGCGGTAATAGAACAGGTGACGACGATTCCGACGTCGAACGGCCCATCGGAAGCGACCGACGCGCCGGCAGACAAAAAAGCGGAGGCCAGAGCCTCCGCTTCAGCTGCGTTCACCCGGCACCCGAGAAATTCGATTCTGACCGCCGTCCCGGCGAGGCTCACGAAGAGGCCTCCGCCCACAGTCCACACCAGTCTCCGCAGTGAATTTCGTCCACCAGTTTCAGACCGGCTGACGGGAAAAGCTTTTTGAACTCTTCCCCTTCGGCGATGAGCATGCCGGAGAAGATCGCCCGCCCGCCCTCTCGAAGGACCTTCGAGACGTCCGGCAGCATTTCACAAAGAGGCTCGAAAAGGATATTCGCCATCAGGAGATCGACTTTTCGGTCAAACCCCTTGAGCAGGTCGCCCACCTCGACGGCGATCTTTTCGGGGGGGATGTCGTTCAAGTCCCGCGAGTTGTGAAGCGCTTCGTCCACCACTGACGGGTCCAAGTCTCTGGCGTAGACCTTGGAGGCCCCCAGCTTGACCGCGGCGATGGAGAGAATAGCCGAACCGCAGCCGATGTCAGCTGCCACGTCGCCGGGCCGAATTGCCCGCTCTAAGAGCGACAGGACGGACTGAGTGCTCTCGTGATACCCTGTGCCAAACGACGAACCGGGGTAAATGTACAGCGGGATCCGGCCGCTGGACGGCGAAAAGCCCTCGCTGTGCCACGGCGCCATGACGGTGAGCCGGTTTCCCACGTTGAGCGGCGGAAACGCGTCCATCCACTCGGTATGCCACGGTCTGTTCTCGATTCGCCCCATATCCCGAATTGACACCTCAGGCCAGCAGTCCATCAATCCCGAAAGCCTCTCGAGCCAAGCGCCGAGGTCTTTCGAGCTTCGATAATAGATCTGCAGCTGGGCGTTTTCTCCCCGGCTGGTGTCCTCGCTTCCCAAACAACCTGACGCCTCGGCCAGCGACGCGAGAACCTCCTCGTGTCCCTTAGGGGCCTGAAGCGTAATGTACCACCAGAACGATTCACCGTTCACCACGTTGACCATATCATTTACCTCCGCGGCGTTAGAAAAAGCCGCCGTGATTATAGCAAAAACGGAACGTCGGGATGACCCCTAAACTGTCTAGAGGATTCTCAGCCAGACCGTCGCTTCAGACGCCTGAAACTGGGCAGTCGGCTCCGATGAGCCGTCGCCGCCCAGCAGGTCCAGAGCAGCAGCCTGAAGGGCCAATTTTTGTGCCACGCCGGACGACGGTGTAATCCCCGAGTACCCGATAAACCACTTGTCAGACGCCGTCCCAGCCGAGGGAAAGAGCTTGTATGCCCCGTTCACCTGCGTCAGCTTGGTCCCGCCGTGAAGGTACGGCTCAAGCGCCGCGAGAGTAGGAACTTTGCCAGCGTCGTCCGTTCCAGCCTTGTCAGAGACGTACAGCAGCGCGGCAGCACGGATGCTCTGCAGGTCGCTGGCGATACGCGTCGCTTCCGCCTTGTCCGTTCCGCCTCCAAGGGTCAAAAGCATCGTACTGGCCAATGCCGCCATGATGGCGAGCGCTATCAGAAGTTCAACAAAACTGAAACCGGCGCGGCGCTTTTTCATCAGGTGTCCTCCTTAAATCGTCTACTCGGTCCGGCAGAACTGGCCGAACGTCTCCTCGCAAAACCGACGGACGTCGGTTTCGCTTCCCATGCCCAAAACCTGACGTGCCCACTCTTCGGCCTGCCGGTCTTCCAGCTGGGTGATGACCCAGTTCGTCCGAAGCAGGCTCGTCGGGTTGACGCTGAAGTGACGCAGCCCCATGCCGAACAGGACAGGAATCAGCGTGGGAACTCCGGCCATTTCGCCGCACAGGTGAACCGGCGTTCCGGCCGCGTCTCCGGCGTCGATGACCATCTTGATGAGCCGCAGCACCGCCGGAGCAAACGGCGAATAAAGGTTCCCCAACGACCCGTTCGCCCGGTCAGCGGCCAACGTGTACTGAACCAAGTCGTTGCTGCCGATGCTCAAAAAGTCGCTCTCCCGCGCCAGCACGTCCGCGGTCAGCGCGGCGGCCGGCGTTTCAACCATCACGCCCAAGGACACTTCCGGGTTGAACTGCTTGTCCTCCCGGCGCAGCTCGTTTTTCAAGTCCTCCAGAACGGCCCGGGCGGCTCGGACTTCCTCCACAGAGGTCACCAGCGGCAGCATGATGCCTAAGTCCCCGTCGCCGCTGGCCCGCAGCAGCGCCCGAAGCTGCTCCCTGAAAATATCGCTTCTCGACAGGGAATAGCGGATCGCCCGATGCCCCAGCGCCGGATTGGTCTCTTTTGGAACGGCCAAGTAGTCTGGGATCCGGTCGCCGCCGATGTCAAGGGTCCGAAAGATGACAGGACAGCCAGTCATGGCCAAAAGAGCCCGCCGGTAATCGCCGTACTGCTCTCCGCAGGTAGGCAGACGGTTCTTTGACAGGTACAGGTATTCGGTCCGGTACAGCCCGATACCGCCGCCGCCCAGATCGGCCAGAGTGTCCACGTCAGCTAGGTCTGCCACATTGCCGTGAACCGTGCAGAGCGTCCCGTCCCGGCTTCGGGCCGGATGTCCTTTCAGCTTGGACAGCTGCCGCTCGAACTCCTCGCGGCGGGCGGCCCGCTGGGCGAAGGCCGCGCGGTCGTCTTCCGACGGGTTGAGGATCACCTCTCCCGTCGTCCCGTCAAGGATAACCGGGTCGCCGGTCTCGGCGAGATCGGCGATCTCATCAACGGAGATGACCGTTGGCACGTGACAGTTCCGAGCGGAGATGACGCCGTGAGAGTAGTACGTGTCCTTCTGGCAGACGACCCCGGCGAACACGCCTCGCTGGAGCATGGTCTGGTGCCCCTTGTCGAGCTGACGGCATACCAGCACAATCGGCTCGTTTGCCCGGCTGATCAGCAGAGGGCCTGACACGTGAAGGAGCAGCCGGCACAGTCTGGAAGCCACGTCTTTCACGTCGTCGGCCCGGGCCTTCAGGTCGTCGTTGTCCATGTTCTCGAAGACCTGAACGAACTTGTCGGCTGTCACCTTGACGGCCCACGGGGCGTTCACGTTTTCAGTGATAATCCACCCCTTGATCTGACCGATGAACTCGCCGTCCCGGAGCATTGTCCCCGGCGCGACGCCCGCTTCCTCCCCGCCTTCAGGAAAGGTTTGGCAGAGGGCCGACATCTCGCCAGCCACGGTCTCGATCGCCAAGTCGAGACGCTCCAGCTCAGCTTCGACGTCGTCAACGAACTCCCGATCGATTTCAACCTGCTCTTTCCAGTCAAGGTACACCCGTCCGACAGCAATTCCCGGCGACGCTCCCACTCCGTTCATGGCAAGACCTCCCCGAATACCGCCTCACGTTCGAATGTTTTTATCTTATCACAGCAACGGTCCGTCGACTTCATGCCGTGGATGACGCTTCACTTTTGCGGACACCTGACTATAATATAAAAGGGCCTCGGTCGGAACGATGTCTCCGAACGAGGCCTTTTTGCATTCAAAACGAAGAGTTTCTCGAAGCTGAAAGGAGTTTCCAATCATGAGCGAATGTCCCTGCGGTTCCGGACGATACTACACGGCGTGCTGCGGCCGGTTCATCGACGACGGCGCTTCCCCTGCGACCGCCGAGGAGCTGATGCGGGCGCGGTACACCGCGTACGCCACCGGCAACGTCGAGTACGTGCTGAACACCCACGACCCGAAGACCCGAGAGTCAGTCAGCGAAGAGGCCACAAAAGAGTGGTCCCAGTCCGCCCATTGGCTGGGCCTGAAGATCCTCCACACCGACGCCGGCGGTCCCAAGGACAACCGCGGCACGGTGGAATTTGTAGCCAGCTTTGAAATCGAGGGCAAGAAAGTTGACCACCACGAGCGGGCCTCGTTCCTGCGGCACGACGGCAAGTGGTTTTTCGAGGACGGCGACATCGTCGGCGAGACGTACGTCCGCGACACGCCCAAGGTCGGCCGCAACGACCCATGCCCCTGCGGCAGCGGAAAGAAATACAAGTTCTGTTGCGGCCGCAGCTGATTCAGTCAAATGCTGAACGTACGGGGTTTTGACAACGAGAAGTACCTAGCCGAGCAGACCGCTGCCATCAAGCAGCGGCGCGAACGCATCGGCGGGAAGCTGTACTTGGAGTTCGGCGGCAAACTCACCTCGGATCTCCACGCGGCCCGCGTCCTGCCCGGCTTTGACCCAGACGTAAAGATGCGGCTGCTGGGCGGCTTTCGGGATATGGCAGAAATCATCATCTGCCTGTACGCCGGCGATATCGAGCGCAAGAAAATCCGCGCCGACTTCGGGATAACCTACGACGCCGACGTGCTTCGGCTCATTGACCGGTTCGGCGAGCAGGGGCTGACTGTGGCGGGCGTCGTCATTAACCGCTACGAAGGCCAGCCGACCGCCGACCTGTTCCGCCGCCGGCTAGAACACCGGGGCGTGAGAGTCTACACCCACCGGATGACGAAAGGCTACCCGACCGACCTTGAGACGATCGTCAGCGACGAAGGCTACGGGGCCAACTCGTACGTGCCCACCACCAAGCCCATCGTCGTCGTCACAGCGCCCGGCCCGGGTAGCGGGAAGCTCGCCACCTGTCTCAGCCAGCTGTATCACGAGCACCGGCGGGGCGTTCAGGCGGGATACGCCAAGTACGAGAGCTTCCCGGTGTGGAACATGCCCCTCAAGCACCCGCTGAACTTGGCCTACGAGGCAGCCACCGCTGACTTAGGCGACGTCAACCTGATCGACCACTTCCACCTGGAAGCGTACGACCAGAAAACGGTCAACTACAACCGCGACTTGGAAGCGTTCCCAATCCTTCAGCGAATCCTCCAGCGAATCACCGGACAGGACTCGTTCTACCGTTCGCCCACCGACATGGGGGTCAACCGGATCGGCTTCGGCATCGTGGACGACGACGTGGTCCGCCGGGCCTCCTGCGACGAAATCGTCCGGCGGTACTTCCGCTACTCCTGCGAGTGCGCCCAAGGAATCACCGACGATGAGGTCGTCCAGCGCGTCGAACTCATCATGAAGGAGCTGGGGCTCCAGCCCGAAGACCGGGCGGTCGTCATTCCTGCCCGAGAGGCCGCCAAGGAGGCCCGAGCCAAGGGCAAAGGCTCCGACGGCATCTATACCGGCTGCGCCATCGAACTTCCCGACGGCTCGATCGTCACGGGCAAGAACTCCCCGCTGCTTCACGCCGAAGCGGCGGCGGTTCTCAACGCCATCAAGACGCTGGCCGGCATCCCGGACTCGATCGACCTCCTGCCTGCCTCGCTCATTCACTCGCTGGCCCACTTCAAAAAAGAGATCCTCGGCGGGACGAAGCTGACCATGAACCTTGACGAGACGCTCATCGCCCTCAGCCTGAGCGGCACGGTCAACCCGGTCGCCGAGGCGGCGGTCGCTCAGCTTCCCAAACTCCGCAACAGGGAAGTTCACACGTCCCATATTCCCAGCCCGGCCGACGAGAGCGCGCTGCGCAAGCTGAACGTCAACCTGACGAGCGACCCGCACTTCTCCAGCAAGAGCTTGTTTGAAGATTAACCGGCGCGTGCCCGCGAAGTCTAGCAGAACATAAAAGGGCCGCCGCCCGCGTAACGCGGGCGGCGGCCCTTTTAACGTTCCAACGTAACGATCAGTCCAGAACCGACGTGCACTTGACGAATTTCTGACGCCGGTACTCAAACAGCACCAAATGGGCCACGCCGCCGGCAAACTTCATCGTCCGACGCACGTACACCGTCATGCCGTTCCAAGAGACCGGATCGTACATATCCATGGCCGCCTCAGGTTTCCCCGACTCTACCAGAGCCGTCGCCGGTTCGCCTCAGCAGCCTCGATAGTACCCCCAGGTCAGCGTCTGAACGCTGCCCGTGCTCTTCAGGTATTGAACGACCTCGCCGGACGCGTCAAACCTCTGCGGCACGACCGCCCAGGCGACGGACGAAATAGAAACCGCGGCAGCCGCCCCGGCGAGCCATCTCACGAAGCCCCGCACTGCGCCGTCCTTACTTCAGCCCCGTGGCCGCCCGAACCTTGATCGAGTCGTCAGCCAAGCTCACCGACTGAACTGCCATCGGGACGACCAAGTGCTCAAACGAAATGCGCGGAGCCGCCTTGACCGTCGCCTTGGCGACAGCGTCGGCCGACACCAGACCGTTGTCGCAGGTCGCGGAGGTGATCTTCAGCGCGCCGCACCCGTTCTGAACCTCGTAATTCCCGTCCATATGCACCGTCGCTCTCAGCGGGATCATCGCCTTCCGGCTGTACACGCCCCACAGGCCGATCGTGTGCTCGGTAAACATCGACTTGTTCACGCTCAGCCGCGGAAAGTCCCGCCCCACCTTGGCGACGAAACCTTCCCGACTGATTCGCCCGGTCAGAGACCCGCCGCCGATCGACTTGATCAGCAGGCTGCTCCCGTTGGCCGAAAAGGTCACGTCTCTCAGCTCGATCATCAGGTCGTCATAGACCACGTTGTCGATCGAATACCCTTTAACTCCCAGGTACACTTTTGAGGCGTGCCCCTCTCCCAACCCCTGATCGGACGCGTCGACCGAAGCGGTCAGTGACTTAGCTCCTAAAAAAGAAGAGCGGAACGCGTCGGTCATCGCGTCGCCCCACTCCAAAGCCGTCTGAGGCGCCGCCTTCATATCCGACGACGCAAACGCCGGCACGGCCGAGGCAAACAGCGCAACCGCCAGAATAAACCATCGCTTCATTTTCCCATCTCCTTTGAGTCTGTCATTCGATGATCGGGACAACTTAAAGTGCCCCTGCGCAGTTCGTACGTTTCTTTTTATTATATTGTATCGATATCGAACCGCCGAACAACCGTTAGAATGCTTGAGAAATACCGCCCGTCGCCTCCCGTCGGAGCGAAAAAACAGATACAAGGAGGATCTTCCATGTCAGCTGCCAAACTCATCCTGTGGTTCTGCGCCGCCGTCTTCCTCGCCCTGTCGGTCCGCTTCTTCCGGGCCAAGCGGCCGTTCCACGCCCTCGTTGACCTCCTGCTGGCCGTCGGCATCATCGGAGTCATTTTCAACCAGTAACATCTTCCCCCTTGCGAAACACTATATATATGGTATAGTGTTTCTGCAATCGCCACATATATGGAGACATCGCAGTGGGAGGAAAGCGCCATGCTCATTCGTTACATTTTCAAGCGCGACGGAAGTCAGGTCCTGTTTGATCGGGAAAAGATCCGCGTGGCCGTGATGAAGGCCGCGGCGGCGGTCGGATCGTCGGATCCGTCGATCGGAGAGAACGTCACCCGTCAGGTGGAGTCCTATCTGGCCATATTTTACGACCACGACTCTATCCCGTCGGTCGAACAGATTCAAGATCTGGTCGAGCGGATTCTCATCGAAAACGACTACGCCGAGGTCGCTAAAGCCTATATCCTGTACCGCCGTCAGAGAGCCCGGATCCGGGACACCAAAGAGCTTTTGGGCGGCGCGGCCGACCTAGTGAACCGTTATCTGGACAACATCGACTGGAAAGTCAACGAGAACAGCAACATGAGCTACTCGCTCCAGGGGCTGAACAATTACATCGCCTCGGAGATCACCGCCCAGTACTGGCTGAACGAGATCTACACGCCCAAGATACGGGACCTTCACACCTCAGGCTCGCTTCATATTCACGACCTGAGCAACCTGTCGGTGTACTGCTGCGGCTGGGACCTGATGGACCTTCTCACGGTCGGATTCGGCGGCGTCACCACAAAGGTCGGCTCCAAGCCGGCGCGGCACCTGCGCTCACTTTTGGGGCAGATCGTCAACTTCTTCTACACGCTCCAAGGCGAAGCGGCCGGCGCTCAGGCGTTTGCCAACTTCGACACCTATCTGGCGCCGTTTGTCGCCGCGGACAAGCTCCCCTATGAGAGCGTCGTCCAGTGCATTCAGGAGTTCGTCTTCAACCTGAACGTCCCGACCCGCGTCGGCTTCCAGACGCCGTTCACCAACATCACCATGGACCTAACCGCGCCCAAGGCGCTGGCTAAACTGCCGGCCATCATCGGCGGCGAGCCCATCGACGCCACGTACGGCGACTTCCAGCGGGAAATGGACATGATCAACCGGGCGTTTGCCGAAGTCATGCTGGGCGGCGACGCCTCCGGAAAGGTGTTCCCCTTCCCCATCCCCACCTACAACCTGACCAGCGACTTCAACTGGGACAACCCGGTCCTTGACCCGGTATGGGAGATGACCGCCAAATACGGCATCCCGTACTTCTCCAACTTCATCAACTCGGACATGAACCCCGACGACGCCCGATCCATGTGCTGCCGGCTCCGGCTGGACAACCGGGAACTGCGCAAGCGCGGCGGCGGGCTCTTCGGCTCCAACCCCATGACCGGATCCATCGGCGTTGTGACCATCAACATGCCCCGGCTGGGATTCCTCTCCAAGGGAACCGACGACCTGCTCGCCCGGCTGGACGACCTGATGGACACGGCCCGCGACAGCCTCGAGATCAAGCGGAAAGTCTTGGAGCGCCTTACCGACGCCAACCTGTACCCCTACTCCAAGCACTACCTGCGGAGCGTCAAAAAGGCGTCGGGCCACTACTGGAACAACCACTTCAACACCATCGGCATCAACGGCATGAACGAGTGCCTGCTCAACCTGTGCGGCAAAGACCTGACGAGCCGCGAGGGAATCAAACTGGCCGCTTCGATCATGAACCACATGAAGGAACGGATGAGAACCTACCAGCTGGAGACCGGCAACCTGTACAACTTGGAAGCCACGCCGGCCGAGGGCGTCACCTACCGGTTCGCCAAGGCCGACCGGGATCAATTCGGCGGACAGGTCATCTGCGCCAATCACCGCCACATGCTGGAAGACGGCGCCGAGCCGTACTACACCAACTCGTCCCAGCTTCCCGTCGGCTCAACCGACGACATCTTTGAAGCCCTTGAGATGCAGGACGAACTCCAGACCATCTACACCGGCGGCACGGTCCTCCACGGCTTTCTGGGCGAGCGGGTCACCGACGGGGCGACCGTCCGACGGCTCGTTCGGAAAATCGCCGAAAACTATCGGCTGCCGTACTTCACCATCACGCCCACGTTCTCTATCTGTCCGATTCACGGCTACATTCCGGGCGAACACGAATACTGCCCCATCTGCGACGCCGAGCTTGCCGCACAGGAGGCAGCCTGCTGCTCCTGCAGCGCCGGCGACTAAATGCTCATCGGAGGACTGCAGAGGACCTCTCTCATCGACTACCCCGGACTCGTCGCTGCGACGGTTTTCACCCTCGGTTGCAACTTCCGCTGCCCATGGTGTCATAACGGCCCGTTGGTCGACCAGTCGTCGGACCTGCTGGACGAAGAGGACTTCTTCTCGTTCCTCGCCAGTCGAAAACGCCTGCTGGACGGCGTCGTGGTCACCGGCGGCGAGCCGACAATCCACCGCGACCTGCCGGAGTTCATCCTCCGAATCAAAGACATGGGGCTGAAAGTCAAACTTGACACCAACGGAAGCCACCCGGCAATGATGGCCGACCTGATCGACAAAAAACTCGTCGACTACATCGCCATGGACGTCAAAGCCGCGCCGTCGGCCTACCGACTCGCCGCCGGGACAACCGTCCAGCTGGAAACGCTCCGTCAGGCCATCGAGCAGACTCGGCGCCTTCCGCACGAGTTTCGGCTCACCCTCGTTCCGGGCATTCACACCGTCGACAGCATGGACGAATACGCCCAATTTTTGGTCCGCGGGCCGCTCTACCTTCAGGCGTTTCGGCCCGTCGAAACGGTACTGGCCGCCCCGTTCCGGGGCGCCCGCCCCTTTACCCCGAGCGAATTGGCCGCGTTTCGCGACCGATTAGCGTCGCTGATGGAAGGACCGGTCGTTCTTCGGTCTGCCATCTAGCGAATACATCAATTTCGATCGATCATCAGATCGTCTATTGAAGGAGGACTTATCATGGAAGAAAAGCGCACAAAGTGTGAAGTGTACTCTCGGGTCGTCGGTTTCCTTACTCCCGTTTCCCAGTGGAATAAAGGCAAGAAGGAAGAGTTCAAAGACCGCAAGACCTACGACGCCACGATGGCCCACCGTGATTTTTAAGACACGGCACAAACAGAGCGCCCCGCCTTCGGCGGGGCGCTCGCGTTTTCTGCTGGACAGGCAGCCTAGGCGGACACAACGCAAACAGGACTGCGGTTCGTTACGATGTTTCGGCTTTCCAAAGACCGCTTTAGCCAAGGCTTTGTCTGGCTCTTTGACGCGGGCGGACGGGGCGGTCGTCTTTCACGCGCTTGGATTGGCTATGACCGTGCCGTTGTTTATTGACTGAGTTGCGTATTCCCCGCCTGTTCCCTTGACAAACTGGCGGGGCGTGCTATTCTTGCATCAGAAAGCGGCTCTTCGTGACTAGAGGTCCCTGTGGGCAATTGGAGCCCCGTTGGTTCTTCTATTTCTCGAAGAGCCGTTTCTTTTTTAGGAGAAAACGAAACGAAGCAGAGCGCCCCGCTAAACGCGGGGCGCTCTGCTTTTGTCTTTTAAAAAGACGTCCTACTCCTGCTTCTCAAACTTAGCCTTCAGAGCTTCGCCAGGGGTTCCCAGCACGTCGCCGACGTGGTAGTACTTGCCGGTTCCGGGCCAGTAGAGGAAGAGCTTCATGGCTTCGGGCTTCAGCTCGCCGCTGGTCGGGTCGATACAGTTCTTATCGATCCACGTTTTGTTGACTTTGGCGATGAAGAACGTGTGGGATCCGCCGTCGAACGCCTCTTCAACTTCACATTCCATGGTGACAGGGAAGTCCACCAAGCAGGGGGCGTTGACCGTTTCAGCCTTCTCGGTCTTGACGCCAGTGACGGCGAACTTGTCCAAGTCGGGGAGCTTTTTCAGGCTGTGATTGCCGAAGAAGTCCATCTCGGCGAGGAACTTCTCGCTGGGAAGGTTCACCGTGAAAAACTTGGAGGCCATGATGTTGTCATGGGTGGCCCGCTTCTTGTTGACTGCCACGCCGATGCGGGCCGGCGAGCTGCTGACGATGCCCCACCGATCGATGAGAGCCGCGTCGGCCTTTCCGTTTGCGTCGTACGTGGCCACAGCGATGACTGTGGACGGGGCGACCCGAGGCCCAAGCTCTTTGCCGTTTGCCGGGTTCACCGCGACCCTCTCAACTGCCAAGGCCGGAACGGCCAACAATGACGCGCACATCAGAACTGCCAAGACGCTCTTTTTCATGCGAACACGCTCCTTTAATTAGCTCTAACTAACATATTGATTATACTCTGCCGCCGCTAAAAATCAACGGTTCAGCGGCTTTCGCCTGCCGGCAGGGAGCGGACTGTTGGTCTATAATCAGGCTGTTGTGACTTGTCAAAGACGAAGGAGGAGTTCCTTTGGCCAGAGCTGTGCAGCGTGATGATCTGCTTTCTTTTCGTTTCCTTTCCCGACCGGCCGTTTCGCCCGACGGCGGGACGATCGCCTTTTTGGTTCACCGGGCAGACAAGGAGTCAAACCGTTACGAGTCAAACATTTGGACGTGCCGCCTCAGCGACGGCGTTCTTCGGCAGATGACCTTTTCAGGAAGAGAAAAGTTTTTCTGCTGGAGCCCGGACGGCTCGTCGCTCGTCTTCGCTTCCGAGCGGACCGACGACGAGGGGACGGTCTTTTACCGGCTTTCTCTCGAAGGCGGGGAGGCCCAACGTCTCTTTTCCCTGCCCCAGAAGGCCGGGGCCGTCTGGGAGCTGCCTGACGGGCGTTTCCTCGTTCGGGCCCGCTGGGTTCCGTCAATTGAGAACCCGGATGAGGCCAACTATCAGATTTTTGACCAGCTGCCGTTCCTTGCGAACGGCCAAGGGTACATCGGTTCGGAACGGACCGGCTTAGGCGTTTATGCCCCTCAATCCGGGACTTGGAAGCGGCTGACCGACGAGACGTTCGACTTGGCAAGCTGCACGATGAAGGACGACTTCAGCCAAGTCCTCGCCGTGGGCTGCTCTTTTACCGACGTGAAGCCCCAGACGAACAGCGTCTGCCTGTTTGATCTGGCCGACGGGACGTCGCGAGATTTGACCGAAGGCCTCGCGATGTCCTTTTCGTCCGCCGGCTGGCATGGAGACGACGTGATCGCGACCGGGTGCGACCGCGCGGACCGCGGAGTCCACAAGAACCCGACGTTTTTCAAGCTGGCCGACAGCGCTTTGACGCCTCTGAGCCCGACGCTCGACACCGGCCTTCACAGCACGGTTGGCTCGGACTGCCGGTACGGCCAGGCCGATCAGACGGGCGAGTTCTTCGACGACGGGCTCGGCCTGGTTTACTGTTCCACCGAAGGGTTCCGAAGCTTCCTTTTCCGGCTAAACGCCGACGGTTCGAGCAGCCGGCTGACCGACCTGTCGTCTGTGGATTCGTTCTGCGTCCGATCGGGCGTCACGGCGTTCGTCGGGATGGAGCCGAACGGCCTGCAGGAGCTTTACGTTCTGAACGGCTCGGGCGTCCGGCGGCTGTCCCACTTTAACGACGCAATTTTGAGTGAGCTTCAGGTGCAGCCGGCGCACTACGTTTCAGTTCAGTCAGGCGACGTGACGCTCGACGGCTGGTACATTGAGCCGCTGAACTGCCAGCCGGGGAAAAAGTACCCGACGATCCTGAACATTCACGGCGGCCCGCGGGGAGTTTACGGCGACGTGTTCTTCCACGAGATGCAATGCTGGGCCGCTCAGGGGTACGGCGTGATTTTCACGAACCCGCGGGGCAGCGACGGCCGTGGAAACGATTTTGACGATATTCGGGGGGCGTACGGCGTCACTGACTACGGCGACCTGATGGCGTTTGCCGAGTGGTGCGCGGCTCATCTGCCGTTTGTGGATTCCGATCGGCTTGGCGTCGCCGGCGGTTCGTACGGCGGGTTCATGGTCAACTGGATGGTGACCCACACGGATCGGTTCAAGGCGGCCTGCGCCCAGCGGCCGATCAGCAACTGGGTGTCCAAGTTCGGCAGCTGCGACATCGGCTACTACTACGTGGAAGATCAGCACGTAGGGCTGCCGTGGGACGGCAGGCCCGGCCCGTGGGACGATTCGCCGCTCAAGTACGCGGCGAACGCGAAGACGCCTCTGCTGCTCATTCAGTCGTCTGACGACTTCCGCTGCGAGGCCAGCCAGTCGTTCCAGATGTTTACGGCGATGAAAGTGTTGGGCGTGCCCTGCCGGATGTGCTTCTTCCACGGGGAAAATCACGAGCTGAGCCGCAGCGGCAAGCCGCGCAACCGGCTGGCGCGCCTGCGGGAGATCAGCCGATGGTTCGACGAGATGCTGTAAACTTTTTCCGGCTAAAACGGGAAGGGCCATGCGCCCTTCCCGTTTTTTGACGGCCGGCCCTTCGGTCCAACTCGTTTGAGCGAAGGACTGTCAGCTTATTAAATTTTCTTGAGATAAACGAATATTCCGTCTTCGAACGAGTTTCCCCACAAAACGCTCAGAGCAGGATAGAATGAATTACAGGCTTTTGTGCCCTGTGCATTTCAAGTTCGATGCACCTTATTTTAGGGGTATCCCTATTCTCTAAGGAGGCTGGTTGGATGAAACGCATTCTCGCATTGAGCGCCTTGGCAGTCATGCTGATGGGCAGCGCGGCTTTTGCCGCTTTGAGCGGCGCTGATGTTCCCAAGGGCAACGATCCTCTGCTGATTACCAACGCTGGGCAGGGACCCGGAGGCAAGATGGGACGTCTGCTGTTCACCCGCGCCGGGGTTCAGGGGCTGACGTACAACGCCGAACCGAAGGCCGACGACGTGGAAGCCGGCGGGTTCAAGACGATGGTAGTGGTTATTGGGTCGTCCGCCAAAGGGCTGGGCGCTTCGGGCATCACGATCGATCAGGAAATCGACCGGCTCGTTCCGATGCTCGACCGGGCGAAGAGTCTGGGAATCCAGATTGTGACTGCTCATATCGAAGGCAAGGCCCGCCGCGGGAAGCCCGGCAGCGCCGACGAGCGGTCCATCGACACGGTTCTTCCCTACGCCGACTACATTGTCGTCAACAAGGAAAGCGACGAGGACGGACGGTTCACCGAGTTCGCCCATGAGCACGACATTCCCATTACGTACCTTGACAGCGCTATGGATCTCAAGGCCTACGCCGAGGCGATGTACAAGAAGTAACGGCCTCTGACGCGCCTTATCCGGGCGCTTTGTCTGATTGGAGGATGTGTGCCCTATGTACGCGGAGACATCAATTGTTTTAGCGGCAATGGTGGTGACGTTCGCCCTAGCCAGCTGGAAACTTAAGTCACCGGAGATTTCCATGGTCATCACGGCAGTCGTCGGCGCGCTGGTCGGCCGGCTGGGCTTTCCCGTCCGGCTGCTCGTCGAAGGGACGTTCACCTACTTCGACGTGGCGTTCACGTTCCTCACCGCTTCAATTTTCATCAACTTTTACAAGGAAACCGGCGCGATGGACACGCTGGTGCGCAAGATGGTCGACCGGTTCTACGACAGCCGATGGACGCTCTTTTTCCTTCTGGCGGTCATCATGCTCATTCCCGGAGCTCTGACCGGCGCCGGCAGCGTTTCCATGTTCGTCGTGGGCGGCATGGTCGCGACGGTGCTGCGGTTTATGGGCATCAGAGACGACCGAATCGTGTCGTTCATCTACGTGACGTCGATGCTGGCCGCCGTGGCGCCGCCGATTAACCTGTGGGTCATGCTGATGTGCGCTCAGGCGAATATGCCCTACGTGGGCTTCGACGTGCCGCTCTTGGCCCCGATTATCCTGATCACGATCTTCACGGTGTTCTACCTGCTCCGGGGCGCCAAGCCGCAGGAAAAACAGGTGATCCTTGACTCCCTGCCCCCGATTCCCGAGGGCATGAGCTGGTTCCGGATTTTGACGCCGCTCGTTGTCTTCATCGCGCTGATTCTGGCGTCCAAGTACGCGGCGTTCTACGTGCCCATTCTGGGCATTCCGCTGATCTTCATTCTCTCCACGCTGGTCGCCATGCTCCTGTCGCCCCGCAAGGTCGGCGCCAGAGGCTGGCTCAAGGTGCTGAACGAGACGACCGAGCAGGTGTTCCCGCTGCTTGCAACGGTTATCAGCGTCGGCGTTCTGGTCAACATCATGACGGCTACCGGCGTGAGAGGCCTGATCGCCATCACGTTTGTCACCCTGCCGGTGGCTCTGATTTACGTGTTCGCCCCGATCGTTCTGCCGTTTGCCCAAGGCTCGCTGAGCTACAGCAGCGGCATTATCCTCGGCACGCCTCTGATTTTCCTGTTTAACTCCATCGGCGTGAACGTGACCATCGTGGCGACGGCGCTGAGCCTGATTTACCCGCTGGGCGACTGCCTGCCGCCGTCCCGCATTTCCGGCCGCGTGGCGATTGAGGTTTCGGACTATAAGGGCTCGTATATGTCGTTCTTGCGGTCCATCGTCGTGCCTGCCGTCTTCATGGCGGCCGTGGCGCTGGTCATGCTGATTTTCGCCAACAAGTTCCGTTGGCTCATCGTCTATTAAGGAGGCCGGACAGATGGACGAATTTCTTCGTTTCGCCAATGAAATCATTCACCAGTTCTATTTCATCATGTCCGGAGTGGTCGCTCTGGTGCTGCTGCGTGGGCTGTTCGCCCGCAACACCCGCAGGACTATCGTGTACGATATCGTCTACGCCTACACGATTATCCCCTTCCTGCTCCGTGCGCTGCACATCAAGTAGGGAGGCCGGACAATGACTCAGAACTCTTCTCAGGCTCAAGGCGCGTACGAGACCGGCAAGACGATCCGTCAGCTGGTCTTCCTCGCGCTGGCGCTCGTGCTGGCGTTTTTCGGCGGCAAACAGTTCGTCGAGCTGCGCAACACGAGAGAAGCGATCGTCGTTTCGCCGGCGTTCACGAAAATGTACATGCTCAGCGACTGGTTCGCCCCTCTTAAGGGAACTGGCATGGACACGCCGGTGTACCTGTTCGATTCGGGCAAGCCGGGCGGGACGATGCTCTACTTGGGCGGCACTCACCCGTACGAGCCGGCGACGATGGTTTCAGCGTACGTCATTATGGAAAACATTAAGGTCGACGCGGGACGCGTGTTCGTCATTCCTCACGCCAACCGCAGCGGCGCGACGGTCGGCATGCTGGGCAACGCCTACCCGCTCACCTTCGGCATCAAAACGCCTTGGGGCGAGAAGCGGGTCCGCATCGGAGACCGCAACTCTTCGCCGCTGGATCAGTGGCCTGACCCGTTCACCTACGTTCATTACCCGTCGGGCCAGAACTTGGACTACACCGACTCGCGCAACCTGAACCGCTCCTACCCGGGCCGGCCCGGCGGTTCGCTGACCGAACAGCTGGCGTTCGCCCTGATGGAGCTGACCCGCAAGGAAAAAGTAACCCTTTTCGTGGACAGTCACGAGGCGTCCCTGATGTACCCGGTGGTCGCCACGTACGTGGCCCACGATCGGGCGCTTGATATGGCGATGATGGCCGCGATGGAGCTCACGGCGACCGACTTCCCAATGAAGTGCGAGTCCTCGCCGAAGGGGCTGCGCGGCCTGTCCCACCGCGAAGTGGGCGACTTCGCACCGACGCCCTACGTTATCCTGATGGAGACGCCTGAGCCGTTCATCGACCGGGTCGCCGGCAAGATCACCGAAGACCTGATGGTGGAAGGCAAGGACGAGTTCCTTCAGACCGCGGCTGAGCACGGCCTGCTGTTCTGCGACTACGATATTTCGGTCGGCGCTCCCATTTGGGATCGGGTCGGCCGTCACCTGTCCGGCACTCTGGCCATGCTGCGCAACATGAATGACTTTCTCAGCGACCCGGAGCGGACCATTCAGGTCTCGTTCCCGGACTATCAGGCTGTGAAGGCCAACGGGTTGGGCGCGTACCTGCACAACCCCGCCGAGGCAGACCCGTCAAAGGTTTTCTGGGACTAGTCAGTCCCTGCAGCACAGCTCCGCGCGCTCATTTCTTGTGGCGAACCATTTGACCGACGAGGAGGATGAACGATGAAGAAACGTACACTTGGCCTGCTTGCCGCCGCTGCCGGACTGGTCCTTGCTTCCGGATCCGCCTGGAGCTGCACCGTGCTGGGCATCGGCAAGAACGCTACCGCCGACGGCAGCGCGATGATCACGCACAACGACGACTCACGGACCGCAAACTCCCGGCTCTTCATTATTCCTGAAGCTGACTGGCCGGAAGGGTCCAAGCGCCCGATCATCAAGGACGCTCACGGCTACGAGGGCGACGCTCAGCAGATGGACGAAATTGACCAAGTTCCTCACACGTACCGGTATTTCTTCTCCCGCTACTCGTTCATGAACGAAAAGGGCGTGGCCATCGGCGAGGCGACCAACGGCGTTCAGGTGACCGACGAGCGGAGCAAGAAAGTTCAGCAGATCATGGAAAAAGACGCCGTCGGCTCTGCCGACGCTTGGGTCGTTCAGGACGTCGCTCTTGAGCGCGCCAAGACTGCCCGCGAGGCCGTTTCCGTCATGGGCAAACTGGTCGAGGAAGTCGGCTGGTACGACTCCGGCGAGACCATGCCGATCACCGACGGAAACGAAGTTTGGATCATGGAGTTCTACGGCAACAAGATTTGGGCCGCGTGGCGCGTGCCGGATGATCAAGTGTTCGTGGCCGCCAACCGGGCTCGGCTTCGCCACCTTGACCTGACCGACAAGGACAACGTGATGTACTGCCCCGACCTGGTCGACTACGCCGTCAAGAACGGCTTCATCGCCAAAGAAGACGTCAACATGAAGGACTTCAGCCCGGCGGACGTGTACTCGCCCAACACCGAGCTGTACGCCATGCGCCGCGAGTGGCGGGTGTTCTCGCTCATCGCCCCGGAAAGCTTCAAAGGCGGCCCGGACGACCTCGAGATGCCCATGTCCTTCAAGCCTGACAAGAAGCTGACCGTGGACGACGTGTTCCGGATCACCGGCGACTGGTACGGCGGCACCGATTACGACCTGAGCAAAGGCCCCGCTGCCGGTCCGTGGGGCAACCCGCTTCGCTACGCCAACTCCTCTAAGGAAAACCCCGACGCCACGTGGGAGCGGTCCATCAACATGATGCGCACCTGCTACGTCCACATCGCCCAGGTCCGCGGCGACCTGCCGGAAGAGGTCCGCGGCATCAGCTGGTACGGCTACGGCGCACCTGACACCACCTACATCACCCCGCTTTGGCCCATCATGACCGAACTGCCCGCCCTCTACTCGATCGGCGACCGGTTCCACGACTACGACAGCAAGTCGGGCTGGTGGACCTGCACCCGCGTGCAGGAACTGGCGACCCTTCACTATCAGGACGCCAGAAAGGACATTCACGCTGCCCGGGAGCCCAAGCTGAACGCGCTGTACCTGCAGACCCGCATGATTCAGGACAAGGCCGCCGAACTCATCAAGGACGGCAAACGCGACGAAGCGATCAACCTGATCACCCAGTTTGCGTGCGCCAACGCCACCGACTGGCACGAGCGCTGGCTCGCCCTTGGCGACAAGCTCATGCAGCGCTACTCGCTGGGCTACGTGAACTACAAGACCACACCGTACCCCGAGTGGTGGAACAAGTTCGTCGGCTACGGCTCCGTCGAACGCAAGAACAAGAGCAAGTAACCTGTTCATAAAACACGCGGCCGTTCGTTGGACGGCCGCGCATTTTTATCTTCCCTCTCTCCGAGGTGTTCGGACTTGAAGCTCATCAGACTGACCGCCGTTATTCTCCTGGCCCTCTGCTCCACGAGCCGCCCCGCGCCGGCGCTCGAATCGGCCGGCCGGCTCATGGCTAGGTGCGAAGCCGTTCTCTGGCAGCAGAAGCAAGACGCCGGACGCGGCCTTGAACTCGCTGACCCAAACCACAGCGGCCTGATCGGCCCGGAGTGGAGCCCGCTGGTCACGGATATCGGCCATTGGGGCGACAAGGTCGCTTCCGCCCGGCCCGAAATGGCCGACGCGCTGGCCGGATATTTCCGCCGCGCCCGGCTGAAACGCGGCGACGTGATTGCAGTCAACGCCAGCGGCTCGTTCCCCGGCTTCCTTTTGGCTACGCTCTGCGCCGCTCAAACGCTCGGACTGCAGCCAGTCGTCGCCTACTCGCTCGGCGCGTCCAGCTACGGCGCGACCGATCCGAACTTCCCTTTTCCAGCCGCCTTGGAAATCCTGCGCCAGCGCGGCCACCTGAAGGACTTTCCCCTCTTGATTTTCCCCGGCGGCTCTCAGGACCGAATGGAACAGACGCTACTCGAGGCCCCGCAGCCGACCGTCAAAGCGCTGATGAATCGCTGGCCTCAAAACGCCGTCTTCCCGGACTCGCTGGACGACGGCATCGCCCGGCGGCAGAAGTTCTTCGACTCGTACCCGGTCAAGTGCTTCGTCTCCATCGGCACGCCTGAGACGAGCACCGGCCTCGGCGACGAGATTTTAAAGCTCCCGCGGGGGCTCGTCCTTCCAGTGGCTAATTACCCGCTCGCCCAAGGGCTCATCTGGACGTACCTCCGGCGCGGCATTCCGGTAGTTCACCTGCTCTACGTCCGGGCTATCTGCCAAGACAATCGCGTCGTCTGGCACGACCAGCCCGACGCGCCAATCGCCCGATAAAGAACCGGCCGCTTCAGAAAAATCTGAAGCGGCCGGTTCTTTATCGGGCGACGAACTTTATCCCCTCGACGGCTTCCGGCACCGGAAACAGATCATCGAGCCGCTGGGCTTCCAGCACTCAACCGTGTAGTCGCGGGCGAGGCGAGCTCTCAGTTCCGACGCGGTCGGATGCGGCTCCATGAATATGCCCCACCGGGTGTACAAATTTTTCACGAAAAAGTCAGTCCGGCGCGAAACGCCGCGGACGTACGTGCAGCCGACAAACCACCCGCCGGGGCGAATGACCCGGAGTATTTCGCTCAGCGCGTCCTCTTTTTCGGGGAAGCAGTGGTACCCGTTCATGCAGAGGACACCGTCGAAACTTTCGTCCTCAAACGGCAGCTCCCCCACGTCTCCTTGGGTGAGCGTGACCTGCGGGACCGACTTCCCCGCCCGACGCCTGAACCGCTCCAGCATGACCGGCGAGTAGTCGAGGCAGACGATCTCCGCGTTTGGAAGCTGCTGATACATCTGAAGAGTGAACACTCCCGTGCCGGCCGGCACATCGAGCATTCGCCCTGAAAAGTCCTTGGGGAGCATGTCCAGCACGATTCGAGCCTCAGTCCACGAGTTTTTCTCGCCCCAGAAAATTCGATTGTACAGCCTGTGATACCAGCGCTTGCCGGTTAAAAAATCGTCGTACCGCATGTCGTCCGCCGTCAGATTTCTGATGAACGCGTCGTTTACCCGCTTCATTTCGCGCCTCCTGAGCAAAAGGCTGGCGGCGAAATGCCGTCAGTCAGATCGGTTAAGCTAACTTATTATAACCCTTGTTGAAGCTAGAGAAAGAACGCCGGGACTGGACGGATTCAGCCAAATAAAAAAAAGAGGACGCCCGAGCGGGCGTCCTCTTTAGAACTCTGAGCAAAAAGCCTACATGATCGGCGGCGTGCCGGGCCCCATGGGCAGCTTGAGCAGGTACCACACGACCAGCTGAACCGAGAAGCAGACTATGTACGCGATGGAATAGGGCATGGACATGGAAAGAACCGTGCCGATCCCGACTTCCTGCTTGTTGCCCTCGGGCCGGTACTGCTCCAACAGACCGATGATGACCGGGAGATAGTACGACAGCGGCGAAATGATGTTGGTGCTGGAGTCGCCGATTCGGTAGGCCATCTGAGTGAGAGCCGGCGAGAAGCCAACCACCGAGAACATGGGGACGAAAATCGGCGCCAGAATCAGCCACTTGGCCGAGCCGGAGATCATGAAAAGGTTGACGAAGCAGCTCAACAAAATAAACATGAGCAGCAGCGGAATACCGCCAAGGTTCATGGCCTTCAGCATTTCAGCGCCCTTGACGGCCAGCACGGTGGTCAGGTGGCTCTCGGCAAAGAAGTAAATGAACGCCGCGGCGGGCAGGACGACGACCAAGAAGCTGACGCCGTTGGCCAGCCCCTTGCCCATCATGTGGGGCACGTCGGCCATCTTCTTGATGGTCCGTGCGCCGTAGCCGTAGGCGATACCGACGATGAAGAAGAGAATGAACAGCTCGCAGATGATGCCCGACAGGAACGGCGACTTGGGAACGATGTCTCCGTTGTCAGCTCGGAAGAACGAGCCCTGAGGCAGAATGTTGTAGAGGAACAGGGCCACAACGATTACCAGAGCGATGAGGGCGTACCGAAGACCTCGGTTCTCGTCCGCTGTGACCCGGTGCTGGGCCAGGTACTCATCGTCCTTGACCGTCGTGTCATCGCCCAAGACGCGGACGGTGAACTTCTCGGTGACGAACGTGGTCGCCAGCGTGAGAATAACCGTGGCAGCCATCAGGAAGTACCAGTTCATCAGGGGATGCACAGGCGCGTTGATGGGGAAAACGGACGCGGACACGGCCGACTGGGTAATGCCGGAAAGCAGAGCGTCAGTTCCGGCAATGAAGAAGTTGGCGGTGAACCCGCCGCAGCCTGCGGCAAACCCTGTGGCAATGCCGACCCACGGGTTGCGGCCCAGCGCCTTGAAGATGGCGCCGCCGATGGCCGGGGTGAAAATAATGCCCGCGTCGCTGGCCAAGTTGGCGTTAATGCCGACAACAGCCAACGTGGCGGTGATCGCCCACGACGGGGCGCCCAGAATGGCCTTGCGCATGAACGCGGAGATCAGCCCGGACTGCTCGAGCAGGGCGATGCCCAGCGTCATGGTCATAATCAGCCCGAGGGGCGCAAAGCTCGTGTAAATCGGCACGAAGTTGGCGAAGTACTTTCTCAGCGCCTCGTAGCTGAAAAGGTTCACCACCGCGACAGTCGTTTCCTTGGCATCGGCGCCCGCCTTGCCGGCGGACATGTAGGTGACCGAAACGCCGGCCTTGGACAGAAAGTACGACAGGACGAGAACAATAATTGACAGGTAAATGAACAGCCAGAACGGGTGAGGCAGTTTATTGCCAACGACCTCCACGCCGTGAATGAACCGCTCAAATCCGCTTCGTTTTTTCTGCAGCTCAGCCATAATGCCCTCCTTGATATCTTTAGTTTTATTTCCCAGTGCCGCAAAAAGAAGGCTACCCGTTGAGACGGCGCACCACCCCTTCAAGCAGGCGAAGCCCGATCGGAAGACACGCCTCGTCGAAGTCGAACCGGGCGTTGTGGTGTCCGGCGCTCGTCGTCGCGCCGAGGCCAATGTACGTCGCCAGTCCGCCCCGATCCTGAACGGTCTTCATGAGCCACGCGGCGTCGTCGCTGCCCGACATGAGCCGCCGGGGCCGAACGTCAACCGCGCCGGGGACTTCCCGAGCAACCTGGCAGACCAGCTCGGCCAGCTCGGGCGAGCTGGCGCCGCCGATGGACTGACCGACCTTCTCCACCTGAGAGGTCAGGCCGTACATCTCCGCCGCGCCGCGAATGACTTCCATCGCCCGGCCGTAGACGTACTGTTCGAGCTCGTCTGTCCCGCCGCGAGTTTCAACCTTCATGAACGCTTTGGGAGGAATCACGTTGCGGCCTTCGCCGGCGCGCAGGACGCCCACGTTGATTCGGGTGACCCCGTGAGAGTTCGGCGCAATAGCGTGCAGGTTCAGCGCCGCGGCCGCCGCGCCGAGCAGGGCGTTTCGGCCCAGCTCAGGCGCCCCGCCGGCGTGAGCTGCCTCGCCGGTAAAGGTCACGTCGAACTTGGTGGTGCACAAAAAGCCGTCCGTTCCGCCGAAAACAGTGCCTGTGGGAAAACCAAGGCCAAGGTGCAGGGCGATGAACGTATCGGCCTGATCGACGGCGCCGCTGGCCGCAAAAGCGTAGCCGCCCCGAACGCCTTCCTCGGCAGGCTGGAAGACTAAAAGGATTTTTCCCTTGAGCCCGTCGAGATTTGAAGTCAGCAGCTCGGCCAACCCCAGCCCCATCGCGGTGTGCCCGTCGTGGCCGCAGGCGTGCATTTCGCCCGGATTTTCCGAAGGGAATCCCTCAGCCGTCGGCCTGTGACTTGCCTCGCTGCACTCGGTCACGTCAACGCAGTCAATGTCAAACCGAAGGGCAGTCAGAGGGCCGGGACGCCCCGTGTCGATCATCGCCAAAAGCCCCGTGGCGTCGCCGATTCGGCCCACAATTTTGGGGTCGGCGCCCCACTCGACCGCCCGGCGGCGGTGAGCGTCCCGATCGGCCGGCGCGCCCATCACCGTTTCAGGCTTCACGAACTCGCCGCCGAACGTTATCCCAAGCCCCAGCGGCTCAAGCGTCTCTGCTATTTTTGCCGTCGTGTAGTACTCGGTCCAGCCGGTCTCCGGGTGCCGGTGAAACAGCCGCCGACGCTCGACCGTCCGCCGGACCAGATCTTCAAAATCAAGGCTCATGCAAAGACCTCCTTCGGAGCGCTCATCAGAGCCAGCGCCGCGTGGCAGGTGTACAGGACGCCCAATTTTAGGCTGTCAGACGCGGGCAGAAATGACGAGTTGTGCAGAGGCGGCATATCTTCCGGGGAAACGCCGTCAGGCCGACAGCCAAGCCACGCGAACGCCGACGGCCGAGCCTTGGCGAAGAACGCGAAGTCCTCGCCGGTCGGCGGCACTGGCAGTCCAGTCAGCAGTTTTCCGCCGGTCACGTCAGAGGCGACGGGCTCCAGCAGCTCGACGAGCCGGCGGTCGTTGACCGTCGGCGGGTAACCGCGCTCATACTTCACCTGAGCCGTCGCCCCGAGAGCTTTCGCCGCGTTCTCCGCAGTCCGAACGATCCAGCCTGGCAGATGGTCATGTACCCCCTCGTCGAAGCTGCGAACCGTGCCTTCCATCTCGACCCGGTCGGCCAGAATGTTGTAGCGCGTTCCGCCGCTCATCGTGCCGATTGTCACCACAGCGGCCTGAGCTGGCGGCACGTTTCGGCTCACCACCGTCTGAAGGGCCATCACCACGTTGGAAGCGGCCACGATCGCGTCGATTCCGCCGTCGGGCATGGACGCGTGACAGCTCTTGCCCAGCACGGTGATGTTCAGGTGATCCGACGCGGCGCTGACCGCGCCGGCCTGAAGGCCAATAGAACCGCAGGGCAGCGTCGGCCACAGGTGCAGGCCAAGGATCGCGTCAACGTGCGGGTTCTCGAGCGCGCCGTCGCGAATCATCAGCTGGGATCCGCCCAGCGGCGTGCACTCCTCAGACGGCTGAAACAAAAACTTGACCGTCCCCGGCAGCTTATCCCTATGGGCCGCTAAGATTTGGGCGACTGTCAGCAGGATAGCCGTGTGTCCGTCGTGCCCGCAGGCGTGCATCACGCCCGGGTTCTGCGACGCGAACGGACATCCGGTCGTCTCTGTAATGCTCAGCGCGTCCATGTCGGCCCGCAGGCCGATGACCGGCCCGCCCGACTGGCCGGCGAGAAGAGCCGTGACGCCGTGACCTCCGACGCCCGTTTTAATCTCATCAAGGTTCAGCCTGCCGAGTACTTGAGCCACGTACCGAGCCGTCTCCTCCTCGTGATAACTGAGTTCCGGGTGGGCGTGAAGATGCCGGTAGTGCTCCATTAGAACTGAACTGGCATCGTTCGCCCCCCCGACAAAAAAATCGCGCACAGGACGTTCCTCCCTTCGCGCGTTCGCCGCGCTTTGCTTTATCACAACGCCATTGTGTTTTATTATAACAGGTTCCCGGAGCCCTGCTCGGTTGCGCCAAACAGGAGCCGGCGCTATAATACGTCCGTTATTCCTCGATAGCTCAGTCGGCAGAGCGGGTGACTGTTAATCACTAGGTCGCAGGTTCAAGTCCTGCTCGAGGAGCCAGATGATAAGAGCCTCGTGCGGTTCCATCGCACGAGGCTTTGTTTTTACTGGGCTTTTAACGCCATTGTTAAAAGACGTTGTGCCTTTTAACGGCTTGGGACCTAAACGGCCCCTCGGGAAACGGGCGCCCCAAAACTGTCCATCAAAAAACTTGTCTCTCGACGCAAATAAAAAGCCTGCCGGATAAACCGGCAGGCTTTTTACACAAGAATTAGTTTTTAGCAGGCTCTTCGGGCTTGGGCTGATCGGCAGGGACAGGAGCCGGAGCGGCGTCCTTGACTTCAGCGGCCTTGTCGGCGGCGGCGTCCTTAGCCTCAGCGGCCTTGTCGGCGGCGGCGTCCTTAACTTCAGCGGCCTTGTCGGCGGCAGCGTCCTTGACCTCAGCGGCCTTATCAGCAGCGGCGTCCTTGGCCTCTGCAGGCTTGTCGGCAACAGCGGCTTTCACTTCTTCGACCTTCTGTTCGACTTCCTGTTTCACCTCGGCAGCCTTATCGGCGACAGCTGTCTTTACCTCTTCTGCCTTCGCGGCGACAGCATCGCCCACTTTCTGGGCGGCGTCGCTCACGGCAGCCTTTGCTTCTTCAACCTTCTTGTCGCCTTCCGTCTGGGCAGCCGGCTGACTGGCGGTCTGAGAGGCCTGCTGGCCCTTGTTGGCCTTCTGATAGTACACGACGCCTGCAATCACAGCAATAATCACGACGATAATCCAAAACTTTTTCATGAGAGATCCTCTCCTTAGTTTGGTATGTCAGGGCTTGCCGCCACTGTCAGTATTTTAGCCCGACGGCCTGCCCTCTCAAGCGAAAAAAGCTTCACGCCGTCTCCGTCCGTTTTACCGATTCCACCGTTGCCAGATTCGTCGGGCCAGCAAAGTTGCTCTGGCCGTTTCAGAGCTCAGCCGGTATGTTAATATTTAAAAGAAATTCCAGCACAAAAAACCTGCAGGAGGTGTTCTACGATGGAAAGGAAAGGCGTTATCACGATGGGCGGCAACCCGATGACCCTGATCGGTCCGGAACTGAAGGTCGGCGACAAGGCTCCGGCGTTTACGCTTCACGATATGGGTCTCGCCCCAGTGACGTTAGGCGATTTTTCCGGCAAGGTGAAGATCATTTCCGTGACGCCGTCAATCGACACGCCGGTGTGCGACGCTCAGGCTCACCAGTTCAACGAGGATGCCGCCGCGCTTGGCAGCGGCGTGGTCATTTTGAACGTCAGCATGGATCTGCCGTTTGCGTTGGGCCGCTACTGCGCCGCCGAGGGAATTGACAGCGTCAAGACCCTTTCCGACTACTACGACGCGTCGTTCGGCTCTGGCTGGGGCGTCCTGATTAAGGAGCTGCGCCTGCTCTGCCGAGCGGTTTTCGTGCTAGACGACCACGACGTGATCCGGTACGCCCAGATTGTCCCCGAGGTGACCCACGCGGTCGACTTCGACGCCGCGCTGAAAGCCGCGAAAAAACTTCTCTGATCGCTGGTGTTTTGCACGGACCGGCTCACGTTGAGCCGGTCCGCCTCGTTTTTATTCCCATAATGAAAGGGTTGAAATCATGGTAAGCTCCCCTATTTTCCTCAGCCTAGCGGCCCTGTCGGTCCTCTTGGCGTCACCCCTGACGGCAGCCCCCGCGGCCGACCAGTCTGTTCCGCCGCGTCTCCCGGTGGAGGACTTCTTCCGGCAGCCGGAAAAAACCGCTTTTCGTCTTTCCCCGAACGGGAAGATGTACTCGTGGCTTGAACCGTGGAAGGATCGGTTCAACGTGATGGTCGCACCGGTGGACGGCTCCCAACCGGCCCGACGGGTTACCGCGGCGACCGAGCGGGATATCCGTTCGTACGGCTGGGTGAACGACGAGACGATCGTCTACGCTCAGGACTTCGGCGGCGACGAGAACTACCACCTGTACGTGACGCCGGCTGACGGGTCTTCCGCCCCGAAGGATCTGACGCCATTCAAGGGGGTCAGGGCGAGCGTTCTGGACGACCTTGAAGACGACCCGGAACACATTCTGATCCTGATGAACAAGGAGAACCCGGAAGTCTTTGACGCCTACCGGGCGAACGTGAAGACCGGCGAGCTGACCCGTCTGACCGACAACCCGGGCAACGTGGTCGGCTGGGGGACGGACAATGATGGGCATATCCGTCTGGCCTACGTGAGCGACGGGCTGACGAGCCGGGTGTTGTACCGGGAGAACGAATCGGAGAAGTTCCGGGAGATTTTCTCTTCTGACTTCAAGGATTCTATCGAGCCTGTCGGCTTCACCGGCGACAACAAGAAAATCTACCTGCTTTCCAACTTGGGGCACGATTACTCGGCTCTCTACCTGTACGACCCCCAAACGAAGAAGCAGGACCTGATCTGTTCGTTCACTGACCGGGACGTGTCCGGTATTCTCTGGTCGCAGGCTCGGCGCACCCTTCTGGGCGTGAGCTGGTACACCGATCGAAGCGGCCGGCTGTACTTCGACGAGGAGGCCCGCGACTTTTACGAGGCCCTGAAAGCCCGTTTCCCCGGCATGGAAGTGGGCATTACCGACACGTCTAAAAACGAACGGCGGATCATCGTCGTCGAGACGAGCGACAAGGTTCCCGGCCGGCTCTACTACTACGACAAGGACAAGCCGGGCGAGTTCAAGCTGTTGGCTGACCTTTATCCTTGGCTGAAAGAAGAGCACATGGCGTCGATGAAGCCGATCAGCTTCACCGCCAGAGACGGGCTGACGATTCACGGCTATCTGACGCTGCCCCTCGGGCGGCCGGCCAAAAACCTGCCCGTTGTGGTCAACCCTCACGGCGGGCCGGAGGCTCGGGATACGTGGGGGTACGACCCGGAGGTTCAGCTGCTGGCTAACCGGGGGATGGCGGTGCTTCAGGTCAACTACCGGGTGTCGACCGGTTACGGGAAGGCGTTCTGGAAGGCGGGCTTCAAGCAGTGGGGCCAGAAACAGCAGGACGATATCACCGACGGAGTGAAGTGGCTGATCAGCGAGGGCATCGCTGACCCGAAACGAATCGGCATTTACGGCGGCAGTTACGGCGGGTATGCCACGCTGATGGGCCTGATCAAGACGCCTGAGCTCTACCGGTGCGGGGTCGACTACGTGGGCGTGGCCAACCTGTTCACGCTGTTCAAGTCAATTCCCAGCTACTGGCGGCCGATGCTGACCGTGATGAAGGAGACGATCGGCGACCCGAAAAAGGACAAGGTGATGTTCCAGCAGTATTCGCCGGTCTACCACGCCGATAAAATCAACGTACCCCTTTTCATCGCCCAGGGCACCAACGACCCGCGGGTCGTGAAGGACCAAAGCGATCAGATGGTTAAGGCCATGAAGGCCCGAGGGATTGAGGTGGAATATCTCGTCAAGAACAACGAAGGCCACGGCTTTTCCAACGTGGAAAACCGGCTGGACTTCTACCGGCAGATGTCCGACTTCTTGGAGCGCCACCTGACGAAACGCTGAGTTTTTCCGCTGAGACGAAAAAAGCAGCCGGACCGAGTTCTCGGTCCGGCTGCTTTCGTTTTGGCTTCTATTTTACTCGACTGTGACGCTCTTGGCCAAGTTGCGGGGCTGGTCGATGTTCCGGCCGCGGATCAGCGCCGAGTGGTACGCGAACAGCTGAAGCGGCAGCAGGGTCAAAAGCGGCGAGAAATCGGCGCTCACTTCGGGCACGAAGATCACCACGTCTGCCGCGTCTGGCTGAACCGGCCGGCCGTCGACCGACGCGCCGTCGGTGGTAACCAGGATTACCGGTGACTTTCTGGCGATGCACTCCTGCATGTTGGAGAGGGTCTTCGCCAAGAGCTCGTCGCCGGGGGCGACGACAACCGAGGGCACGGTCTCGTCAAGCAGGGCGATCGGCCCGTGCTTCATCTCGCCGGCGGCAAACGCCTCGGCGTGAACGTAGGAAATCTCCTTGAGCTTAAGCGCTCCTTCCATCGCCACGGGGAACGAGACGCCCCGCCCTAAAAACAGGAAGTCCCGGGCGAAGCTGAACCGTTCGGCGACGCTGGAAATATCACCGCACCGAGCAAGGGTCTGGTCCATCTTCCACGGCAGGCGGGACAGCTCGACGACAAAGCACTTCAGGTCGTCCTGGCTCAGGTCTCCGCGCAGACGGGCGAGGGCAAACCCCATCAGCACGAGGGTAATCACCTGAGACGTGAACGTCTTCGTGGCCGCGACGCCGACTTCGATGCCAGCCCGAAGGTCGATGACGTCGGCTGCTTCCCGGGCGATGGACGAGTTCACCTGATTCGTCACGGCGACGGCATAATGGCCTCGGGATTTAGCAACTTTGAGGGCAGCCAACGTGTCGCTGGTCTCGCCAGACTGGGAGACGAAGACGGCCAGCGTTTTCGTGTTCGTTCGGTCAGGTCTTGACCGGTACTCGGACGCCACGTCGACGGTCATCGGCACGGACAGATACCGTTCGAGAATCCGCTGGGCGACCGTTGCCGCGTAGCATGACGAACCGCAGGCGACAAACTGGAGGGCTCGCAGCTCCTTGGCCTGTTCGGGCGTCAGGGACAGCAGCCCGTCTAGGACGAGACCTTCCGGCGTCAGCCGCCCTTCAAGGACGTTGCGGACGACGGCGCTCTGCTCGTAAATTTCCTTCAGCATAAAGTGGGCGTACCCCGCCTTGTCAATCATCGACGGGGACACGTCAAGAGCCTGAGGCGTCCTGCTGTGCGGCTCGCCTTCCAGATTCCAGAACTCGGCTCCGCTCGGAGTCAGCCGACACAGCTCTCCCTCTTCGAGGAAAACGACCTTGTCGGCGTACTCGGCCAAGGCGGGAACGTCGGACGCGCAGAGCGTCTCTCCGTCGCCCAACGCTACCACGAGCGGCGCGCCTTTTCTGGCGCAGTAAATCTCGCCGGGCCTGTCGGCGAACATGATGACCAGCGCGAACGCGCCTTCGAGACGGCCGAACAGCTCGCCCAAGGCTTTCAACGGGTCGCCCGCGTACAGCCTGCCAAGGGTCTGAGCGACCACTTCCGTGTCCGTGTCGGAGACGCACTCCACCCCGCTTTCTTTCAGCTGGGCTTTCAGCGCGACGTAGTTTTCAACGATTCCGTTGTGGATGATCGCCACTTTGCCGGCGGCGTCCATATGGGGATGGGCGTTGACTTCCGTCACGCCGCCGTGCGTCGCCCACCGGGTGTGCCCCATGGCACAGTGACAGTCGAACGCGCCGGCTTCGTGAAGGCGGTCTTTCAGCTGAGCTACCTTGCCGACAGTTTTTGTCACGCGAATTTTTCCGCTCTCAAGGCAGGCGATGCCTGCCGAATCATAACCGCGGTACTCCAGGCGCTCCAGCCCAAGCAGTACCAAAGGAACAGCCTGCTTGTGGCCGGTGTACCCTACAATTCCGCACATTCCATATCCTCCTTGCACGACAAAGCGAAGCGCGGCCGCCCTTTTGTCCGCCGATCGCCCGACGTCTTTGTGGACAGCCTTGAGGGAATCGCTTCCTTCCCCGAGGGAACCCGCCGAAAATTTCGATAACCCCCGACCTCGTCAACTGCTCTTCGCAGTTCAGGCGCTTCCATCGTCCGCGTCTTTTCTCCCCTTATCACCTCCCTGACGTAAGAAACAGCAGGGAAACGGCCCGGCGACAGCCTGCCCGTTCCCTGCCCTAAAGCCTGCAATTCCGGACGCTATGCCTCGCGAATCAGCTTTTCCAACACCTGAGACGTCTGAAGAAGCTGGTCTGGGTCGTCGCACTCCACCAGCAAGCGGATGAGCGGCTCTGTCCCCGACGCCCGAAGCAGAACCCGTCCCGACGTTCCCAGATCCCGATTAGCCTGATCGACCGCCGATTTCACGGCCGGGCTCTCCATCGCGCGATCCCGGTCCGCCACGCAGATGTTCACGAGCCTCTGAGGGAACGGGTGGAACTCATCCGACAGACCGGTCGTCTGCCAACCCATCTCCCGACAGGCCCTCAGAAACGCCATGGCAGTGCAGAGCCCGTCGCCAGTTTTGGTGAACGCGTCAACAATGACGTGCCCGGACTGCTCTCCGCCTAGGCGGGATGCGGTGCTCCGCATCATGTCCAGAACGTACCGGTCGCCGACGGCGCAGCGGAACACCTGAATATCCTCTTTTGACAGTTGGCGTTCCAGCGCCCCGTTGCTCATGACCGTCGCAACGACCCCGCTTCCCAACAGGTCTTCTCGCTTCAGCCACGTGCCCAAAACCCAGAGAATGACGTCCCCGTCGATCACCCGGCCCAGCCGGTCTACCATCAGCACTCGGTCGGCGTCGCCGTCGAAGGCTATTCCCAAATCGAACCCCGACTCTTTGACCGCGTTTTTCAGCGTCTCCAGGTGCATGACGCCGGACTTTTCGTTGATGTTCAACCCGTTGGGTTTGTGGCCAATGATCAATGCGCGGCATTTCAGCCGGCGCAGAAACGGCTCCATGACGACTGACTGAGCGCCGTTAGCGCAGTCGAAGACGATCTTCATGTTGGACAAGTCGTCGCCGGCCAAAACGGACAAACTGTGCTCGGCATACTCGACGGCAAAACTGTTGTCAGAAAGAATTTCTCCTACCGACGCGCCGGTCGGGCGCCAGTCGTCGATCAGCTCGTCGCCCAAGTAATCTTCGATTGCCAGCTCGTCGCTGTCGCGAAGCTTCTGTCCGGCTCCGTTGAGGAACTTAATCCCGTTGTACTCCGGCGGGTTATGGGACGCGCTGATAATGCCACCGCCCTGAGCGCCGAAAGCCGCAACCGCCAAGCTGACCGCCGGCGTCGGAAGGACTCCCAAACGAACGACCTCTGCCCCTGCCGACGTCATGCCGGCCGTCAGAGCGTTTTCAAGCATCAAACCAGAACGGCGGGTGTCCCGCCCGACGACAATCTTTGGACGGGGCTCTCCCCGCTCGGTCAGAAAAAGCACATAGGCCCGTCCCAGCCTCAACGCCATTTCCGGCGTCATTGATCCTCGGTTGGCCACATCCCTCACGCCGTCAGTGCCAAAAAGGCAACGAACTCTCTGGCTGCCGTCAGTTTTTTCCATCGTCGGTTCTCCTGTCTTCTTCTCTAATCCTTCGCTATAACACGAACCGTCGCCGGCTCCACAGTCACGGACGAGATCCCGGGAATGCTTGAATCGTACTCGAGGCGCACCGGCACCCGAATATTCCGCGTGACCACGTTCGTCACGTCCACATAGGCCAGAGCCTTCAGCTTCTCCAACGTCACGTCAGAGGATTTATTCTGCTCAAACTGCACGCGAACCGTCACCCTGTCCGGGTCAGCGATCCAGCCGTCAAACGGCGACGTCCCTTCCTGCCTGATTTCAAGCGGGACGCTTTCAAAAACCTTTTCTTCCTGTCTCGGCCCAATTGTGACCGACACTTGAACGCTTTTTTCTCCGACCAGCTGGAACGGACTCGCCGGGGGTACAACGCGCAGCTTGACTGATGTAGTTTCTGTCAGCCCGTCCAAGTTCAGCGGCTCGGTATGAAGGTCAGGAACTTTCCCAGTAAAGCCCTCCGTCCCAGTGACTGATACCGTTGGCGGGGATATTTCGACGTTCTTGATCATCAGGTTCTCCGGCAGCTCGCCGGTCGTGTCCAGCTTAACCGCCGCCGGCAGTTCAGGCAGTCCCTTTTGGAACTTTCCGAAGACTTTAACCGTTGCAGGTACAGCGTCCAAATTGCCCCAAAAACCGCGCGGCAACTGAACGGTCAGGTTCCACGGCCCGCCAGCTTCCAGCTGAGCGAGAGTCGGCCGCACAACCACGTGGGTCAGAGCGCCGATTTCGTTCTGCCGGCCCCGAACGGTTACCCTCTCCGGCTCAACCGTCTGATCCCGGAGCGTGTACCCTTCCGGCATGTCCTTTGGCGTCTCGACGCGAACAAGTACCTGACGCTCAAGCAGCTGCGACAGGTCAATTTTTACCGACGTGGGAGAGACCGACACGATCTCAATTCTTGCCGGGCCGGAAACTCGGACCGGCAGCTGCACCTGTCCGGCCTTCAAGCCCGCCAAGTCGACGTCGGTCACTATCGAGTCCGGCTTCATGGCTGCGACGGCTCGCCGTTCGCCCTTGACGGTCACCACGACTGTTCGGACAGACGGCGTTACCAGCAAATTCGACGGCGGGTTTGAAAACTCCAGTCGGACGTCAAACTCCTTGATGACCGACTCGTCTCGCCCTCCGACGACGAAAAACCACAGGACAGACGCCACCATCAGGGAAAAAACCTGCAGAAAGATTTTCGACTCCAGAATCTTGTTCAGGTTCACGTTCAGTCTGATCATGGCGGCCTCTAGTCATCCCCCAGCGAGCGGATCTCGTCGTGCAGGCTTTCCAGCAGCGACTGCTGGGTCTGATCCGCGCCGGCAAAGTACTGCACCAACAGCTTGCGAATCTGCGCGTCCTTCAGGTCCTGGGACAAACGCCCGTTGATCGCCATGGAGATCTTACCCCGCTCCTCGGATACCACGAGGGATATGCAGTCGGAGACCTCTGTGACGCCGATCGCCGCCCGGTGGCGGGTTCCAAGCCAGCGGGACAGGTCGGCGTTCTCGGTGAGCGGAAGGTAACACCCGGCAGCGATGATCTCGTCGGTGTCCAAAATGACAGCCCCGTCGTGAAGGGGGTTATTGACCCAGAAAATTGAAATCAGCAGTTCCTGAGTTATCTCCGCGTTCAGCTTGACGGCCGTGCTCCAAAAGTCCTTGAGGCCGGTCGTCCTCTGGAGGACGACCAGCGCGCCAATCTTGTGCGCCCGAAGGTACGAGAGGGCCTTGCCTACCTCGTCGGCCATCGACTCGCCGCGGGCCAGCGCTTTCTGCCGACGCCATATGCCGCCGCGGCCCAGCTCTTCCAGGACCTTGCGGAGCTCAGGCTGAAAGATGATGGGCACGGCGAAAAACAGCAGGCTCAAAATTTGGTTGAGTAGCCATGACAGGGTGTCAAGAGCCAACCCGCGGGCGATGAAACTCAAAACCGTCACGAGGAAAAAGCCTTTTACCAGCTGAAATGCCCGGGTGTTCCGAAGGAGAAGGAGCACCCGATAAATCATATACGCGATCACCAAGATGTCGACACAATCCTGCCATCTCAGGTTGCGGAGCATCTCGCTCATCTGGCAGCCCCTCCTCGCAGACCTTTCTACCGTCTCATCATATCACACCGGCCCGGTCACTTGCTTCCGGCGCCCAAGTTAACCCGCCCCTCGTAAATGAGGCCTTTCCCCGAGTCGACCGTGATGATGCTGTCGTTTTTCAGTTTGTCGGCCACCCCGGCAGCCCCGACGACGGCCGGTATTCTCAGCTCAAGAGAAACAATGGCCCCGTGGCTCGTCAGCCCGCCTTCCGCCGTGACAACGGCGGCCGCTTTTTCCATGGCCGGAATGAACGACTTGTCGGTTTCCTCGGCGACCAGAATATCCCCGGGCTGGAACCGATGCAGATCTTCCGGCGTGCGGCACACGCAGGCGCGTCCGGTGACGACGCCGGGCAAAACGGGAAGTCCGCTCGCCACAATTCGGCCTACAGTTTGAACCTGAATCAGGTTGGTCGTTCCGGGGACGTCCAGCGGCACCCCGGCAGTCACCACGACCAGATCCCCCTGATTGACCAGACCGGCGGCCAAGGACGCTTCAACGGCCCGGGCCACCGCCTGTTCCCCGTCGCTGGCGGTGGGGCACAAGACCGGAACGACGCCCCAACACAGGCACAGCTCCCGGGTCGTGCCAACCGACGGCGTGGTGGCCACTATCGGGCAGGACGGGCGGTACTTGCTCACAAGCCGGGCGGTCGATCCTGACTTCGTCAGGGAAATGACCGCGCTGGCGCCGAGCTTTCGGGATATCTCCACAGCTGCCATAGCCACGCCGTCGGGCACCCCCGCCTCGACTGGAACTTTCAGCGGGCGCTGCCAGCGGCGAAGTTCTTCCTCGCTGCGGACGACGATTTTCGCCATGGTCTGAACGGCCAGAAGGGGATATTTTCCCGCCGCCGTTTCGCCGGACAGCATGACCGCGTCGGCGCCGTCCAAAACGGCGTTGCTCACGTCGTTTGCCTCAGCCCGAGTCGGCCGCGGGTTGCGGATCATCGAGTCGAGCATCTGGGTTGCCACGATGGTCGTTTTGCCCCGCAGGCGGCACAGGTCGATGATTCGCTTCTGCACGAGCGGCACGTCTTCTGTCGGGATTTCAACGCCCAAGTCGCCGCGTGCGATCATCATGCCGTCCACCACGTCGGCAATGGACTCCAAGTTCTCCACCGCTTTTTTCGTCTCGATCTTCGCGATCAGGCGGGTGTTCGCCCCCTGCTCTTCCACGACTCTCCTGACCGCCAAGACGTCGTTTCGGTCCCGGACGAACGACACGGCGATGCAGTCCACGCCGTTGCGCACGCCCCAGATGATATCGTCCTTGTCCCGGTCGGACATGGACGGCAGAGACAGCTCAGCGCCCGGCAGGTTGATTCCCTTGCGGTTGCCCAGCATGCCGCCGACGTCGACGGTACAGATGAGGTCGGCGTCCCGTTTTTCCCGGACGATCAGGTGAATCGTCCCGTCGTCGATGAACACGTCCTGCCCGACCTGGCACTCTTCTGCCAAGTTGCTCTCGGTGACGCCCACGCCAGTCGCGTCGCCGGGCTGACCGTCGTCAGGCCGTAGGACGAACGTCTGACCGGGAACGAGCTGAACGGGCTCGTCATTTTTAAGAAGCGTCGTCCGAATTTCCGGCCCCTTCGTGTCCAGCATGACCGCAATGGGCCGTTTTTTCTTCTCCTCCAAGCGCCGAACGGCCTGAAGCGCCTGACCGTGTCCCTCGTGAGTTCCATGGCTGAAGTTGAGCCGGGCCACGTCAAGCCCAGCGTCGACAATGCTTTCTAAAACGCCGTCCGCCAAGCTGGCCGGCCCGAGGGTGCAGACAATTTTTACTTTTCGCGTCATCTCAAGCGTCACCTTTCGGCGCATTATGCGCTGATGTCAAATGCTTCCGGGTCGAGTTTCGCCTGCTCTAAGAGAGCTTGGCGAAGCGCTTCGCCGCCGCTCACCTTCACGCCCATCACCATGACGGCGGCCGTCTCCTGGTCTCCGACCAGCTTGAGAATAACCGACGACGGCCCGGGACAGCTCTTGAGAGCCAACAACAGCCGTTTGGGCGTGAGAGCCCGAAGCGCGTCGGGCTCCAAAGTGATTTCGAGGAACTTGCGGCTGGAAGGCCGCCCTTCCAGCGGGACGATCCGGCTGGCGATGACGGTCCCGTCGCCCCGGTCGTCAAGCCGGCCTTCGATGAGATACGGTTTCCCCTCGAACAGCAGCGGCTTCACGCTCAGCCAGTTCAGCCCTGTCTTCGATTTGGGGAAGCACACCACTTCAACTTCCCGTTCGCCGTCGTCGAGCCGCAGGACGCCCATCGCGTCCCCGCGTTTGGTAATTCGTTCTTTCCACTCGGTCAGCAGCCCGGCGAATACCGGCGCCACCGACTGGCTATGCCAGTGGGCCAAGTCAGACGCCGTCGCGTTGACCTGCCCTTGGATAACCTCCCGGAACTGATCTATCGGGTGGCCGGAAATGTACATGCCGATGACTTCTTTTTCCATCGCCAGGCGGGTTTCCAAGTCGTCATCCGGCACGTCGGGGAGTTCAACTCGGTCGAGCGACGACAGGTCGCCGAACAGCGACGCCTGCCCGTCGTCGACGTGAAGGCGCGATGCCGCGTCCACCATCGGGCTGGCAGCTTCAAGAAGCTGACGCCGGTTCGTCGAGAAGCAGTCGAACGCGCCGGCCTTGATAAGGCTTTCCAGAGCGGCTTTGTTGACGTGGCGAAGGTCCACCCGGGTCACGAAGTCCCACATGTCCTTGAACGGACCGCCGGCCTTTCGACTTTCCAGAATTGCCGAGACGGCGTTCTCGCCCATTCGGCTGACCGCGCCCAGCCCGAAGCGAATAACTTCGCCAGCCGCGGTGAACGACGATCGGGACTCGTTGATATCGGGGGCCAGCACGTCGATTCCCGACGAGCGGACTTCTTTCACGTACGAGGCCATGACGTCCTTTTTCGCGCCGATCTTGCTGGTCAGGTACGCCGCCATGAACTCCTTCGGGTAGTGCGTCTTGAGCCACGCCGTCTGATAACTTATCAGAGCATAAGCGGCACTGTGGGACTTGTTAAACCCGTACCCGGCGAACTTCTGGATAATGTCGAAGATGTTTTCTGCCGAGTTCTTGTCGATGCCGTTTTTCAGGGCTCCCTCGACGAAAATCGCCCGCTGTTGGTTCATGACCTCGATTTTTTTCTTCCCCATGGCGCGCCTCAGCAGGTCGGCTCCGCCCAGAGTGTAGCCCGCCAGCACGGACGCGCACTTCATGACCTGTTCCTGGTACAGCACGACCCCGTAGGTCTCCTTCAGCACCGGCTCCAGCTTCGGGTGCAGATAATGAACCCGTTCGCCGTGCTTGCAGTCCACGTACTGGTCTACCATTCCGCTTTCAAGCGGTCCCGGACGGTACAGGGCCAGAATAGCGACCAGATCGTTGAACGAGTCGGGAACCATCCGGCGGATCAGCCGCCGCATGCCCGGCGATTCCAGCTGAAAGATTCCCAACGTGTCGGCGTTCTGGAGCAGCTTGAACACTTCCGGGTCGTCCAGCGGAATTTCCTCGAGGTTAACGTTCCCCTTGCCGTTTTCGCGGATGTTCTCCAACGCGTCTTCTAGGATGGAAAGCGTCTGAAGCCCCAAAAAGTCCATCTTGACCAGTCCAAGGTTTTCCACCGGCTCCATAGAAAACTGAGTGACGACCTGATTTTCTCCGATTTTCCGAACCGGCACGACGTCGGTCAGAGGCATCGGAGTGATCACCACGCCGGCAGCGTGCTGAGAGCAGTGACGGGCCAGACCTTCCATCTTGGAGGCCGAGTCCAGCAGCTCGGCGACCTGCGGGTCCTCGTCGTTGAGCGACTTCAGGTCCGGAGTCTGCTCTATCGCCTCGGCGATGGACTTGACCCCGTCAGGCACCAGTTTGGCGACCTTGTCCACGTCCGCGTAGGGAAGTCCCATGGCCCGCCCCACGTCCTTGATAGCGGCCTTAGACTTCATGCGGCCGAACGTGATGATCTGGGACACGTTTTCCACGCCGTACTTGTCGATCACGTACCGGATCAGCGCCTCGCGCCCCTTGTCCGACACGTCGGTGTCGATATCGGGCATGGAGATTCGTTCCGGGTTCAGGAACCGCTCGAAGATCAGGCCGAACCGAAGCGGGTCAAGCTCGGTGATCCTCATGGCGTAAGCCACCAAAGAGCCGGCAGCGGATCCGCGGCCGGGGCCGATGGGAATATGCCGGTTCTTGCAGGCCTGAATCACGTCGGCGATGATGAGGAAGTACCCGGAAAAGCCCATTTGGCTGATGATCCCCAGCTCGTACTGGAGGCGCTGCTCGTACTCGGGCGGTATGACGCCACCTAGGCGTTTCTCCAGCCCTGCCCGGGCGCCTTTGGCGAGAAAACTGTCCAGCGTTTCGCCTTCCGGCACGTCGAACTTCGGAAGGCTGTAGTGGCCGGTCTTGAGCTTAAATTCAAAACTGCACCGCTCGGCGATTTCCACCGTGTTCGTCAGGGCGTCGGGGACTTCGGCGCCGAAGAAGTTCCACATCTCTTCGGGCGAGCGCAGGTAAAAATCGTTCACCTCGAAGGACATCCGTCCCGGGTCGTTAATCGTCTTGTTCGTCCCCACGCACAGGAGAAGCTCATGCCAGTCGAAGTCCTCCGGGTTCAGGTAGTGGGAGTCGTTGGTGGCGATGAGGGGAAAGCCGTTCCGCCGGGCCATTTCCACGAGAAGTTTGTTGACGGCCACCTGTTCGGGCAGGGTGTTGGACATGATTTCCAGATAATAGTTCTCCGGCCCCATGATGTCCCGATACAGCTGCGCGGTCTCGAAAGCCCTCCCGTCTTCGCCGGCCAGAAGGAGGCTGGACACTTCTCCAGCGAGGCAGGCGGACGAGGCAATGAGCCCTTTGCTGTACCGAGCCAACAGGTCGTGGTCAATCCGCGGCTTGTAATAAAACCCGTCGGTGTTGGCGATGGACACCAGTTTGACCAGATTGTGATACCCTTCGTCGTCCTTCGCCAGCAGGATCAGGTGATGGCTCCGCTTCTCCCGGGACTGGATGCCCTCGGGAGCCACGTACATCTCGCAACCGATGATCGGTTTGACGCCGGCTGACTTGCAGGCCTGAAAGAACTCCACCGCGCCGTACATGACACCGTGGTCGGTCATAGCGACAGCTGGCTGGTGCCATTGAGCCGTCCGAGCCGCCAAGTCGCCGCACCGGATCGCCCCGTCCAACAGGCTGTACTCAGTGTGGACGTGAAGATGGACAAAAGGATGTTCCACAGCCCATCACCTCCTTGAAAAGTCCCGCTCTCCTAAATGGAAGATCAGGGCTCGGTCTCTTCGTGTTCGTTGTCAGTCTCTTTTCGGTAGTACAGCAAGTCCGCCGGCGGCAGATGAGCGAGCATATCAAGCACCGACTCTGCCTGCGCTCCAACCTTCTTCTCCTGAGCGGCGCCGGCAGGCTCAGCAGGGACCGGCTCAACCTCAACGGGAGAAATCTGCAGGCCCGCTTTTGCCGGCTCGCTCCCTTCGGCCGACTCGGCCTCTTGGTCCGCTTTTTCCTCTTTCGCTCCGGCCATGCGGGAGATCATCTTTTCCGCGTCTTCCAGCTCGGTCAGGCCGGAACAGTCGCGGGTCTGGCCGCAAAACCGGACCGTCACGTTTTCCAAATCGGGGAAGTGAGCCTTCAGCCGGCCACGAAGCGCGGCCATCCGTCGGTCGTTCATCGCTTCCCAAGCTATCGTCTGGCTGCCGTCAAGGTCGACTGTCACGCCGCCCTCGCCGCCGGCAAAGGAAGCAAGGTGAACCACCGTCCACAGGACGGGATCTTCCGCGGCAGGGAACTTCCGCAGCTCGTCTACGGCCTCTGCCATCCGCCCGGGGTCCTCTTCCAAACTGACGGGACTGGAGGCATTAACTTTTTCTTCTACCGACGCCGGCTGTTCGGCCTCCTCTTGGAACGGCTGAGCGTTCTGAGGCTCGTTTTCCGTTTCACGCGGCGGCAGGTCGACGGTCAAGGCAGGCTCAGGGGCCCGACTTGCCGAAGGCTCCCGCTCGGAAGAAACGCCCGTTTTGCCGCCGTCTTGAGCCGGAGCTGCAGGAGCGGGCGACGAAAAGACCCGATTCGCCGGGATCGACGGCTTCATGACAGGGGGCTCAGCGACGGCTGGCTCCTTTCCGCTCAGTGCGTCAACGGCCCACATGGAGACCAGCCCGGCGACCACCGAGCTTCCCATGCCACGGCGAATTTGCGGCGTCAGGGCGGCGAGCCGAACCAAAAACGATTCGAGGCTGCCGGAATGCCCGCGAGCGGCTTCTCCCTCGCGCAGAAGCCACCCTTCTTCGTCCTCCGAAAAGGCCGTGCCGGCGAGTCCGGCCTGGCCCCATCGGACGAGAAGCCACAGGTTTCTGACCGAGGAAAAGACGTTGGATACCAACCGTTCAGGCAACGCCCCGCTCAGAAACATATCTGAAAGCACGCTGACGCTTCGCGCCGGATCGGTCCGGCACAGGGAGAGCCAGCTCTGAATTTCTTCTGTTGAGCCGCCGCCGGTGAGCTGCGAAACTGCGGCTTTCGTCACGCTCCCGCCGCCCAGCGCGATAACCTGTTCCAGCAGCGACAGTCCGTCTCTCATGCCGCCGTCGCTGCTGCGGGCAATTTCCCACAGGGCTTCGCTCTCGGCGGAAAGCCCTTCCCGAGCCGTCACGTCCTTCAGCTGAGACACGATGTCGGGAACCGACAGCCCGTGAAACGGGATATGCTGGCACCGGGAACGAATTGTGGCCGGCACTTTATGCGGCTCGGTCGTGGCCAAGATGAACATGACCCGTTCGGGCGGCTCCTCCAGCGTCTTGAGAAGCGCGTTGAACGCCGACGCCGACAGCATATGGACCTCGTCGATGATGTACACTTTCCAGTTGCCGCCGAACGATGCTAGGCCGACGTTGGCCTTCAGCTCCCGGACCTCGTCAACTGTGTTGTTCGACGCGCCGTCGATTTCCACCACGTCGAGGCTCCGCCCGTCCCGAATGGCCAGACAGCTTTGACACTGCCCGCACGGCTCGGCGCCGTTTCGGGCAGTGCAGTTGACGGCTTTTGCCAGCAGCCGGGCTACGGTCGTCTTGCCGCACCCGCGCGGGCCCGAAAAAAGGTACGCGTGCCCGATTCTGCCGGAGGACAGGCTGCGGGTGATCACGTCCACAGCAACCGTCTGGCCGACGACATCAGAAAACGACTGGGGCCTGTAGCGCCGGTACAACGACTGGTACATGTGATCACCTCCCTGCAGATTTTAAACGCCGGTCAGTCAAGCCGCCGGAGCGAGACTGACTCGACTCGGTCTTCGACAGCCCGACGGCTTCTGACGCCCTTCATGGAGTGGCTGCTGTCCTCTAAGGCGCACGCCATCGCGAACTTCACGGCGTCTTGAACTTCCATGCCTTCAAGAGTCGCCGTCACGATGCCGGCTGTGATGGCGTCGTCAAACGTGAACAGCGAACGGGTTTCCATTTTTTCGCGGCAGTTGGCCAGCCAAATTCCCGCCGGCGTCGAAAACACTTCGCCGCCTACTTGACATGACGCGACGGCCCACCGAACGCCCAAGGCCCGAACCTCTGAGACCGCCCGTTTTTGGGCTTCGACCGAGTCATCGATCCGGGATCCGGTTCCCATCAGGAACCGATGGTCCACGTTGGCGTACAGCGGGTCGCCGGCGAGGGCGCCCATCAGCTCCGGCCCGACCGCGTTGACGTACACCGGGAGCCCGGCTTCCCGGGCCCCCAAGCACAGGTCCCTGTAGAAGTCCACCGGGACGCCAGGCGGCAGAGAGCCGCCGAGCACGACAGCCGACGCCCGATTGAGCATTCGGCTGTAGTTAGCTAGGAAAAAGCGAACCGCCTCGGCGTCGATTTTCGGCCCCTCTTCGACGATGCAAGTCTCCGACTCGGTGGCCGTGTCAATGATATTCACGTTCGTCCGAGTTTCGCCCGGCACGTGGACGAAGTTCGTCGTGATGCCAGCGCGCCGCAGGGCGTCTCGGATGTAATCGCCGTTAAAGCCGGCCAAAAATCCCATAGCAGCCGTCTCGTAGCCCATCTGCTGCAGCATGAGCGCCACGTTGACCCCCGAACCGCCGGGAGTTCGCTGGGAGGACAGGGAGCGGGTCCACTGACCGCTGGCAAAGTGCGGCATCAGGTACTCTTCATCCACGGCTGGATTGAGCGTTACTGTGACGATCACAGGCGTTCACCGTCCTCTCACGGGACTAAAAAGGGCGGGCGGGCCTTTAAAGGCCCGATCCCGCCCGGCTGCCCTAGTCGGGGCAGGGTTTTGCCCCAAGGGACAAAAGCTAGAAATTGTTAACGATGTAGTTGTGAGCAGCCATCGCGGCGACAGCACCGTCAGAAGCAGCGGTGATCACCTGACGGAGCGGCGTGTCTCTCACGTCGCCGGCCGCAAACAGACCGGGGACGCTGGTGGCCATGTTTTCGTCGACCTTGATCCAGCCGCCCTTGACCGTGTCGACCAGCCCGTCAACCAGCTGGTTGTTGGGCTCCATGCCGACAAACATGAAGACGCCTTCGACGGCGATCTCGCGAAGCTCGCCGGTCTTGACGTTCTTGACAACGAGCTTGTTCACGAAGTCATCGCCCTGAATGGAGTCGACAACCGAGTCCATGACTCGCTCGATCTTATCGTTCTTCATCAGACGGTCAACGGCCATCTGGTCAGCTCTGAACTGGTCGCGGCGGTGAACGATGTACACCTTGGAGGCGAAGCCGGTCAGGTAGCAGCTCTCTTCGACGGCGGTGTTTCCGCCGCCGATGACCGCCACGTCGCAGCCCTCAAAGAAGTTGGCGTCGCAGGTGGCGCAGTAGCTCACGCCCTTGCCGCCGAACTCCAGCTCGCCGGGGAACCCGAGTTTTTTGAACTCGGCGCCGGTCGCCAGAATGACAGCCTTGGCCTCAAAGTCGCCGGCGTCAGTCTTGATGATTTTGGTCTTGCCGCTGCAGTCAAGGCTCTTGACCGTGCAGTCGACAAATTCAGCGTTGAACTTCATGGCGTGATCTTTCAGCATTTTGCCGATCTCCGGCCCGCTGGCGTGAGCCACGCCCGGATAGTTCTCGATCTCTTCCGTCTTGTTGATTGCGCCGCCGAAGTTGCCCCGCTCAAGGACGGCCGTCTTGAGGCCAGTTCTCATGCCGTAAACCGCTGCTGCCAGCCCGGCAGGGCCGCCGCCGATGATCACAAGATCCCGCTGTTCCATCTTCACATCGTCTCCTTCTCGTTTGCCGTGCGCTTGCGCCACGTCCGTCTAAGGTGATTCGTCAAACATTATAACAGAAAGTACCGCCCGTTTATCCGTCATGCTTCAGGTTTTTGCCAGAGGAAATACCTCTTTTCGCCCGACAGGTCCGCGCCGCACTCCAGCTCGCTTAGCCCTTCGGCCATCTGCCTCAGGGACTGGACTTGAGAGGCGCCGCCGAACTCGACGGCAAGAAGCCCCCCGGGAACGAGCCGGGAGCGGGCAAAATAGATCAACGGCCCGTACGGAACCAGCCCGTCCGGACCTCCGTCGAGCGCAACCCGCGGCTCCCACTGGGACACTTCGGGCATCAGTCCGTCGACTTGGCCTGATGGCACGTACGGCGGGTTGGAGATGATCAGGTCAAACGGCCCGCCGGGGATATCGTCCGGCGTCCTGCTGTGCCACAGCAGCGCCCGGGACAGAAGCCCCGCTTCTTTGAGGTTTTCCCACGCGCATTTGATGCTCCGAGGGTTGATTTCCGCCATGACGGCCCGGGCCTTGGGCTGCTCGGTCAACAGGGACAGGGCGATGCAGCCCGTCCCGGTTCCCCAGTCGAGGAACGTTCCGGCCTTGAACCGGCTCAGCACAGCCTGGACGAGAAACTCCGTCTCAGGGCGCGGCACCAGACAGCCCGGAAGGACTTTCAGGTTCCGCCCCCAGAACTGGCAGCGGCCGGTGATGTACTGAACCGGCTCCCGGTTCAGCCGCCGGCACAGGGCAGACGAGATGACGCGGGCTTCTTCAGCCCCCACAGGGTCCTGAAGCCGAGCGTGAAGCGCCGTCCGATTCCAGCCGAACAGCCCGCCGAGCAGCGCGTCAGCTTCGACGGCCGGCGACGGAAAGTCGGCAAGCTCTTTGATCAGAGCGCGGCGCCACGCTCCAAGGCTCGATTGGTCGGGAAGCTCAAGCCTCATTCTGCGCCTGAAGTTTAGCCGCCTGATCAGCCATCGTCAGCGCGTCGATCATCTCGTAGATGTCGCCGTCCAGCATGTAGTCCAGCTTGTAAAGCGTCAACCCGATTCGGTGATCTGTAACCCGATTCTGGGGGAAGTTATAGGTGCGGATTCGCTCGGACCGATCTCCTGAGCCGATCATGCCGCGACGGGTGCTGGCCTCTTCGGACTGTTTCTTCTGAAGCTCTAAGTCGTACAGTCTGGCCCGCAGGACCATCATGGCCTTCGCGCGGTTTTTAATCTGGCTGCGCTCGTCCTGACAAGTGACGACGAGCCCCGTGGGCTTGTGGGTGATCCGAACCGCCGAGTCGGTCATGTTGACGTGCTGCCCGCCGGCACCGCTGGAACGGTACGTGTCGATGTCCAGATCTTCGGGCCGGATTTCAATTTCCACGTCCTCAGCCTGAGGCATGACCGCAACCGTGGCGGCCGACGTGTGGATTCGACCTGACGCCTCGGTGGCTGGCACGCGCTGGACCCGGTGCACTCCGCTTTCAAACTTGAGCTTGCTGTAGGCTCCAGCCCCTTTGACTTGGAAGACGATTTCCTTGTAACCGCCGACTTCTGTCTCGTTTTCCTCGACGATCTCTGACCGCCAGCCCTCCCGCTCGACGAACCGGCTGTACATTCGGTACAGGTCGGCAGCAAACAGACTGGCCTCGTCGCCGCCGGTGCCGGCGCGAATTTCCACGATGACGTCCTTCTCGTCGTTCGGGTCCTTCGGCAAAAGCTGACGGTGAAGCTCCGCCTCAATTTCTTCCAGCCGTTTGACCGCGCTGGCCGCCTCTTCTTTTGCCAGTTCGGCCATTTCGGCGTCTTCGCTGTCCTCAAGGCTCTTGGCTTCCGCCAAGCCTGCCTCTACTTGACGGTACTCCTGCCAAAGCTCGACCACCGGCTGGAGATCAGCGTGTTTCTTGCCCAACACGCCCATCTCTTTGACGTTGGACGCCACGGCGGGATCGCCCATCTTCGCCTCGATCTCCCGATATGCCTGTTCTATTTCCGCCAATCGCTTCTGTATCTGCACGGTTAACAATTCCTTTCGTCCGGCGCAAACGTCCGTCCCAGCGCCTCTTCGAGCGCCGCGCGCCCAGCTTCAATCTGCGAGGCGTCAGGCTCGCGGGTTGTAAGATACTGCAGAAACAAAGCAGGCTTCATCACGCAGGCTCCGACGGTGCTTCGGGTTGACCATCGAATGATCTCAAACGACAGGCCGACGACCGCCGGGATCAGCAGGATCCTCATGCCGGTCCGCCAGAGAAAACCGCCCTGCCCGACCAGAGAGAACACGACGATGCTCACCACGACGACGACCATCAAAAACGATGTGCCGCACCGCGGGTGAATGCGGGAACAGCGCCCGATGGTCGAAACGTCCATCGGCAGGCCGCCCTCATAGGCGTTGATCGTCTTGTGCTCCGCGCCGTGGTAGGCCAGCACACGGGCCATATCCTTCCACGCCCCGAGAAGCCCTAAATAAGCGATGAAGACGCCGCCCCTGAAAAGGCCTTCCAGCACGTTCGCGCCCCATACAGGCAGCCCCAGCCACCGAGCGCTCAGTTTGCCCAGAATCATGGGCAACACGACGAATAGCCCGGCGACGGCGGCGAACGCCAAAACGCCGGTGAGAATCAAGTCTTTGGTCGTCAGGTCTTCCTCTTCGCCCAAGGAAATCTCAGTCGACCGAGACAGGCCGTGAAACCCGGCGACGAGCATTTCCACCATGACCAAAAAACCGCGGAGCACAGGCCACTTCTCGGCGCCGCCGAGCTTCACCGGCTTCAGCGGCCAGTGCTCGCGCACCAGTTTGCCCGCCCCATCGCGGACCGCCATGCCCCAGCGGGTGTAGCCTTTCATCATCACGCCTTCAATGACCGCCTGACCGCCCACGGGCATCGGCGCCGGGCGCCCTTCGGAGGTCAGCGCGGCCCCGAGAAGCCCCAAAACGCCGCAGACGGTCCTGCTTGTCACTTTTCGGCCTCCTCGGGCAAATAGCGAATAAGCCACGGCTCCGAAGCGATCAGCTCCTGCGCCATCGCCTTGACCATGGCGCGGATTTCCCACTGCGCGCCCTTGACCCGAACTCGCTTTTCATAAATGTCGAGGAACGACCGAAGGTTCAGCGTGGTGACGAACTGGGTGGTAATGCCCCCCGGAAGGACAAACCGGGCGTCCTCCATCGGAACCCCCAGCGCGCAGAGCCGATCATAGGCGTTCTGAGCATCGGCCATCGCCTGTCGGTAGCATTCCACCGCGGCCTCCGACTCGATCGAACGCGGCGTGACGAAGTCGAACTGTCCGCCCCGATCGCTTCGCTCGGAAACGTACCGCTGGCTTTGAACCGACAGGCTGACGCCAATCCGGTGCCGGCTGTACTGAGCCAGCAGGGTGCGGCTGACGCCGCTCACCGCAAACGTCATCGAGCAATGTTCCAGCGTGCTCAGGTGCTTCTGACTGACAAGAAAGTCGATCAGCTTGAGCATGGCCGACTCGCTCTGATCCTGACAGAAGAGCTCCTGCGGCTCGACCGCGCTGTGACAGGTTCGGCCGGCCGTCCAAATCGTCCGAAGGAAATTCGGCGTTTTATTGATCAGCTGAACTCGCATGACTGCCTCCATTCGGGGAAATATGCTGAAAAATAAAAAATAGAGGGACGCCTAGACCGGCGTCCCTCGAAGGGGCTACTTCGACTCTTCCTTCTGGCCGTAATTGACCCCGGCATATTTCTTGTTGAACTTCTCAAGCCGCCCTGCTTCTGACAGGACGCGGCCCTTCTTGCCGGTGTAAAACGGGTGGCAGGCCGAACAGACACCAACCTTGATTTCGGGCACTGTTGCCCTCGTCTCGAACTGATTCCCGCAGGCACAGGTAACTTTGCACGGACCATAAGCGGGATGGATGTCCTTTTTCATAGGTTACACCTCCAAACGGACAGAGCTAAGAGTTAATGATACCGAGTGAATGTACCATAAAAGAGACCGCCTGACAAGATCGGCTATTTTTGGCTGTAGTTTTTCCCTGATCCCATCATCACCGCCAAGACGTTCAGCGACGGGAAGTTTTCGCAAACGATCTTCAGGATCGCCGCCAGCGGCATCGCAAGAAGCGCCCCCATGACGCCCCACAGCCACCCCCAAAACAGCAGGGAAAGGAGAATCACCACCGGGCTCAGGTTTAGCCGATCGCCCATGACCTTCGGCGTGATGATGTTGCCGATGAGCATTTGAATGGCCAAAAGGGACAGAGCCGTTGCCAGAGGCAGGACGAACCCGGGATAGAACTGAACGACCGCCACAAGGATCGGCGGAATGGACGCGACGATGGACCCGACGGTAGGGATGAAGTTGAGGGCAAACGCCAAAAGTCCCCATGACGCGGCGAACTCAACTTTAAGAAGGCTCAAAGCCATCCACACGCACAGCCCGGTCACGGCGCTGATCAGAGCCATAACCCCCAAGAAGCGACCGATCTGGCTGGAAATGGTCGCCAGCATGCCGACCACCCGGTGAAAGGACTTCTCGTCGGCGAACGCCCGGCGAAGTTTCAGCTCAACGTACGGGCTCCCCACCAAGATGAACATCAGGAAGATAAAAACCATGACCGTTGACGACGAGAGGGAGAATACCGAACCGGACAGCTGCAACAGCCTCAGCCGCAGCTGACTTCCCCAGTCGATGGTGTTCCAGAACGTGGGGGGCACGCTCAGCCTAGAACTCACGTCCTTCACGATGGTCAGCAGCCGCTCGTAGTACATGGGAACGATCTGGATGAACTCGCTCATCCGATCCGAGATGACCGTAACCACGCCGAAGACGATGGCGAAAAGCACTCCGATGACGAGAAAGACGGTCAGCCACATGGGAACCCGATGGGCCGTCAGGAAACGAACCGCCGGCGCGACGACGAACGAGAGAAGCCACGCGATCAGAAGGGGCATAAAAACGTTTTGGGCGACGTTCAGCACCGCCCCGACCGCGATAACCGTCAACAGGCCGACACAGGCAGCAAGAAACTTGATCTCCTTCATAAGATCCCTCCCGTCATAACTGCGCTTTCACGTTCATTATAGCCGAAAACGGCCTCTGAAACGTTCCTAGCCTCTAATTTCTCTTCGCTTTTTCGGCGTGGGAAACCAAAAGACCGACCCCCTTGCCGGACCGTCTTCAAGCCGTCTTCGGGCCGTCTCCCCGACTGAAAAGCGCCAGCAATCCAGCAAGGGAAAAACTTCACGAGAGGCTAAACCTTTCTTCCATACAGTATACGTTATATAATGGCACTGTCCTAAAAACGTTTTAGAGGGGTAGGAATTTTGTATAGCGCTCTTTTTTCACCAGCGAGGGGAGGACGATAACAACATGAGCACTCTCACGTTCAAACGAGGGGTCCATCCGCCAGAAAACAAACTGACGGCCGACTGCCCGATCCGAGATCTTCAGCCGGTGGGGCCGCTCGTTTTTCCGATGTCCCAACATATCGGCGCGCCCTGCAAGCCGACGGTCGCGCCGGGCGACCGAGTTCTCGTAGGACAGGTCATCGGCGAGCCTCAGGGCTTCGTCTCGGCGCCTGTGGTTTCCAGCGTCTCCGGCACGGTCAAAGCCGTCGCCCCGGTGATGACGATTGCGGGGACTGTCTGCCCGGCTGTGACAGTTGACAGTGACGGCCTGTACGAAGAGGCGCCCCTTTCGCCCTGCGGCGATATCGAGTCCCTCGATCCGGCAACAATCCGCGACGTCATCAAGAACACCGGCATCGTCGGCATGGGCGGAGCCGGTTTCCCGACGTTCATCAAGCTGACGCCGCCGAAAGACGCTGTCGTCGACCAGCTGATCATCAACGCGTCAGAGTGCGAACCGTACCTGACCTGCGATTATCGTCTGATCCTTGAAGATCCCCAGCCGATTATGGACGGCATCCGGGCGCTGCTCGTTCTGTTCCCGGAGGCCAAGTTGTCCGTCGGCATTGAGGACAACAAGCCGGAGGCTATTGCGAAGTTCCAGGTCCTCCTTGACGGTTTCGACGAGCGGGCAAGCCTCAAAGTCCTGAAGTCCAAATACCCGCAGGGCGGCGAAAAACAGCTCATCTACGCCATCACCGGACGAAGCGTTCCTCCCGGCAAACTTCCCGCCGACGTTGGGGCGATCGTCTGCAATACCTACACGACCTACGACATCGGATACGCGCTGCGCCACGGCCGGACGAGCCTGAAGCGGATCATCACCGTTTCGGGCGACGCCATCGCCAATCCGGGCAACTACCGCGTACCCCTTGGTATCTCTGTCCGCGAAGTTCTCGACGCCGCGGGCGGCTTTACCGCCGAGCCGATGAAGCTTTTGGCCGGCGGCCCGATGATGGGCATGTCCCTCCACTCCCTTGACGTTCCCGTTGTCAAAGGGACGTCAGGCCTGCTTGCCCTGACGGCTGCGGCCCTCAAGGTTCGCCCTGAGACGCGCTGCATTCGCTGCGGCCGCTGTATTGAAGCCTGCCCGATGGGGCTTCTTCCCTCTGCGCTCGACGCGGTGGTTCGGCTTCAGGACTACAAGGCGTTTCAGGCCAGAGGCGGCATGAACTGCATTGAGTGCGGCGCCTGCACGTACTCCTGCCCGGCTGGGCGGTTCCTTACCCAGACGTGCAAGGAAGGCAAAAAATACGTGGCCGCCATGAACAGAAAGAAGTGACCGCCATGACTGACCCGAGACTTTATCTCAGTTCGTCCCCTCACGTTGGAGCGCCCGACTCGGTCTCTTCCATTATGGGGAACGTCGTTTTGGCACTCGTGCCGTCGATCGTCGCTTCAGTAATCTTTTTCGGCATGCACGCCTTGGCCGTGACCGTCGTCTGCGTCATCACCTGCGTCGCCACAGAAGCGCTCTGCACTCGCCTTTCCGGCCGAGTTCAGACGGTGGGCGACCTGAGCGCCGTCGTCACCGGAATTCTTCTGGCCTTTAACCTGCCGCCTTCCGTGCCCCTGTGGCTCCCGGTCATCGGCGGCGTCTTCGCCATCGGCGTGGTCAAGTTCCTATTCGGCGGCATCGGACAGAACATCGTCAACCCCGCTCTGGCAGCCCGCGCGGCGCTTCTTGCGTCGTGGCCCGCGCTGATGACCCGCTGGACATTGGACGGCGTGTCAACGGCAACGCCGCTCGCCCTGCTGAAGCACGTTCCGGGCGGCGCTCTGCCGTCGTTCTGGAGCCTGTTTGCAGGTCACGTGGGCGGGTGCTTGGGAGAGACGAGCGCTCTTGCCCTTTTAATCGGTGGCGCGTGGCTGCTGTACAAAAAGATCATCTCTTGGCATATCCCGGTCGTGTACTTGGCGACCGTGCTCGTGTTGACGACTCTTCTGGGACGCCACGGATTTTTCACCGGCAATGGGATCTATGAGCTGTTCGCCGGCGGCCTGATGCTGGGCGCCTTTTTCATGGCGACCGACTACACCACGTCCCCGTTCACCAAGAACGGACAGATGATTTTCGCAGCCGGCTGCGGCGTTTTGACGACCGTTATCCGTCTGTACGGCGGCTACACCGAAGGGGTCAGCTATTCGATCCTCATCATGAACCTGTTCACCCCGATGATCGACCGGTTCATGACGCCTCACGTCTTCGGGGAGGTGAAGCACTGATGAACCTCTTGAAGATAAAAAACGAGACGCTGATGCTTTCCGTTAAACTGGGGATTGTCACCGCTCTGGCCGGGCTGCTGCTCGGAGTTGTCTCGACTGTGACCCGGGGACCGATCGCCCGGGAGGAGGCCGCCAGGACTCAGGCGGCCATGAGGGCCGTGCTACCGAAGGCGGACCAATTCGAGGAACACGCCATCCCGGCCGGCTATCCGTTGGTGGTCGCCCTTTCGATGGGCAAGGCTTCGGGAAAAACGATCGGCTGCAACGTAACCGTATCCAGTCAGGGTTACGGCGGGCCGGTGGTTTTCATGGTTGGAATCGACGCTTCAGGCGTGATTCAGGGGCTCAAGGTTCTCTCCCATACCGAGACGCCGGGACTTGGCGCGAACGCTTCAACTCAATGGTTCCAAGACCGATTCAAGAACGCATCTGGGACCGTCGAGATCGTCAAGCAGGCGGCTGAACCGTCTCAGGGCGGTTCTTCGAAGAGCACCGAGGCACAAGCCGTCAGCAGCGCCACCACTACCGCCGCTGGAACCGCGTCGGCCATCGCCAATGAGATTTCCAACTCGGACGACGAAGACTCGGACGCTCCGGCTCCCGCCCCGGCGAACGGCGCCGGTGGAACGACCAAAGTACAGGCCATCACAGGCGCCACGATTACTTCCCGAGCCGTCGCCCGGGGAGTCAATGAGGCGTTGAAGATGTTCAGAGAACAGCTGAAAGGAGAGATGAGCCAGTGAACGTTTTAATGGAGCGGCTGAAAAGCGGAATCCTCCTCCAAAACCCGATTTTCGTCCAGATTATCGGCATGTGCCCGTCACTGGCCGTCACGAGCAGCGTGGCCAACGGCCTCGGGCTCGGCGTCGCCTCGACGCTCGTCCTGTTAGGGTCAAACGTGGCTATTTCCAGCATTAAGAACTTCGTCCCGGACAAAATCCGTATCCCCTGCTTCATCATCGTCATCGCCACTTTCGTCACGGTCATTCAGATGCTGATGAAGGGGTACTTCCCCGCGCTGAACGCCTCTTTGGGCGTGTTCGTGCCGTTGATCGTCGTGAACTGTATCATCTTGGCCCGCGCCGAAGCCTACGCGTCGAAGAACTCGGTTCTCCACTCCCTCTGGGATGGACTTGGCTTTGGGCTGGGCTTTACCGTCGCACTGCTGATCATCAGCGCAATCCGCGAGATGTTCGGTAATGGCACTCTGCTGGGGTGGTCCGTGTTCCCTCAGGGCTTCCAGCCGGCGCTGCTGCTCGTTCTGGCGCCCGGCGCGTTCTTGGTGATCGGCCTCATCATGGCCGTCATCAGCTGGAACAACCTCCGGCTGCGCCGAGTCAACCGGCGGATCACGAATCCGTCCGGCTGCGCGCATTAAGGGGGCGTGACGAATGTCTGCCTTGTTTTTGATTTTCATCGACGCGCTGCTGGTTCATAACATCGTCCTGAGCCAGTTCCTTGGCATCTGCAGCTTCTTGGGCGTTTCCACGTCGATCGCGACGGCCTTCGGCATGGGAGCCGCCGTCGTGTTCGTCATGATGCTGGCGTCGGCTGCCTCGTGGCTGCTCTACACGCTCGTTCTCGTCCCGACTGGTCTGGAATACTTGAACACGCTGGGGTTCATTCTGGTCATCGCCGCGTTGGTTCAGTTCGTTGAGATGGTCATCAAGAAGATGTGGCAGGGGCTGTACTTTGCTCTGGGTATCTACCTTCCGCTGATCACGACCAACTGCGCCGTTCTTGGCATTGCGCTGACGAACGTCGCCCGGCACTACTCGTTCGCCCAGACGATGGTCAACGCGTTTGGCGCGGCCTGCGGCTACCTGCTGGCCATCTGCCTGATGGCCGGAATCCGCGAACGGCTGGCGAACAACCCGGATATGCCTGAGTTCATGCGCGGCCTGCCGATTAACCTCGTGACGGCGTCACTCATGTCCATAGCCTTTCTGGGCTTCAGCGGCATGATCTAGGGGGTGCGGCTATGTCTATACTTGGACCTATTCTGATTCTTGGCATTATCGGCGCCGTTCTTGGCCTGCTTCTCGGCTTCTCCGCCAAGAAATTTGCCGTCACGGAAGACTCCCGCGTGTCGTTGGTTCGCGAGGTTCTGCCCGGCGCGAACTGCGGCGGCTGCGGTTTCTCAGGCTGCGACGCTTACGCTCGGGCCGTCGTCAGCGGCGCGCCGCTCAACAAGTGCGGCCCCGGCGGCGCGGCATGCGCGGCGAAAATCGCCGCCATTCTCGGCCGCGCGGCTGACGCCTCCGAGCCGATGGTCGCTTGGGTGGCCTGCCGGGGCACCAGCTCGGCGGCAGTCGACTGGTCGGGGTACATGGGCATTATGGACTGCCGATCGGCCAGCGTTATCCCCGGCGGCGGCTCCAAAGCCTGCCAGTCGGGCTGTCTGGGGTTTGGAACCTGCGTCAAAGCGTGTAAGTTTAACGCGCTCCATCTGGCCGACGGCATCGCAAAAGTCGACGATGATGCCTGCGTCGGCTGTCGGGCCTGCGTGGAAGCCTGCCCGAGGGGACTCATTACCATGATCCCCAAGAACTCGCTGGTGCGCATCGCCTGCAACAACCCCAACAAGGGACCAGCGGTCAAGGCCGTCTGCTCTGTGGGCTGCATCGGCTGCTCCATCTGCGCCAAGCTGTCGCCTGACGGCGCCATCGCGATGGACGGCAACCTGCCCCGGGTCATTAACGCCCACTGCGAGGGCTGCGCCGCTTCGGTCGGCAAATGCCCCACCGGCGCGATTATCGGCTTCGGACCCAACGTCCCAGCCCCTAAGCCAGAAAAGAAAAAAGAGGCGACGCCGGCTTAACACAAAGCTGACCGAGCCTGCAACACACAAACGACAGGAGGCACGAAACGCGCGCGCGCGTTTCGTGCCTCCTGTTTTTTAATCAGCTGTCGTGAACCGCAACGGCCGCCGGGGCAAAGATTTTTTCAAGGTTTTGCCGGTTCAGGTTCGTCCCGATGACAACCGCCCGAGGCTCCGGGGCCGCTTCGCAAGTCTCGATGGAGAACGTCCCGCCGGCCACCTCAAACCGGGTCGGCTGTCCCTGAACGGTTAAAACGCCCTTCGCCCGAACGACTCGGCCGCATTGACCCGACAGCAGGCTTTCCACCCACCCCATGACCTTCTCGATCGCGTCGGCCTCAAGGCCGAGAAACGCGACTGATTCCAGCGCCGGGACGCCGGCCGGAGGAAGAGGGATCTCCACCTGCCCCAGCGGGCGATGAAGGAGCCCGCCCCACCACGATGACGGCTGGGCGCGGTAATCGTCAATCACCTCAGCGGACGGGTTCAGCTGAGCCAGCCATTTTTTCAGGCTCTCCATATCTCGGCCTTCCGCTCGATCGGTCTTCGTGATGAGAATTGACGCAGCAGTCTGCACCTGATCGGTCACGTACTGGCCGTACTCGTCCATGAGGCCCCGCCACGCCGGCGCGTCCACCAGCGCCACAGGGGCCAGCAGTTGGATCTGACTGTAGGCTATTTTTTTCAGGTTGGCTGTGATCGACGAGAGCAGCCCGACGCCGCTGGGCTCCACGATCAGGAACTCGGGCGCAAGCGTATTGGCGATCGTCAGCACCGACGCGGCGAAGTTCCCTTTCATCGAACAGCAAATACAGCCTTCTGCCAGCTCCCAAACGTCCAACTTTTGCTCCCGCAGGGCTTCTCCATCCAAGCCGACTTGTCCGTACTCGTTCTCAAGAATGACAAGTTCCGCGAATGAAGTTCGCTTCACCAGCTCTTTGATAAACGTCGTTTTCCCCGCCCCAAGAAAACCGGATACCACGAGAACCTTCACCCGCGTCACGCTCCTTTTGCAAATTGGGCCGAGGCTTCTGCCTCGGCCCAGAGTGTTTTAACTTTACAGGACGACAACCGGCTTGATGAGGTCGTCAGGCTTGGCCTTCATCAGCATCAACGCGTCTTCGACGTGCTTGAATCCCTCGAACCGATGCGTGAGGAGCTTGCTCACGTCAAGACGGCCGGACGAGACGAGCAGCCCGAGCTTTTCCATGCGCAGCCGTCCGCCGGGCATCAGGCCGCCGGCGATGACCTTGTGTCCCATGCCGACGCCCCACTCGACGCGCGGCACCTTGACGAACTCGCCCGAGCCCAGATAGTTGACGTTGCCGATCTTTCCACCCGGCTTCAGGCATTTCACGGCCGGGGCGAAGCTGTCCACTGTGCCGCCGGCGATGATGACTTTGTCGACGCCCTTGCCCTTGGTCAGGTCAAGAACCTGTTGGTCGATCGGGCCGTCCTTGTAGCTCACGAAATCGCTTGCGCCGTAGAACTTGGCGGCTTCAACGCAGGCTTTTCTCGTGCCGACGGCGATGATCCGGCCAGCGCCGCGGAGCGCCGTCCCGGCAACCGACATGAGCCCGACCGGGCCGATGCCGATGACGAGAACCGTGTCGCCGTACTGAACGTCCGCCAGCTCAGCGCCGTGGAACCCTGTAGGAACCATGTCGGACAACATCGTGGCGTCCGCCGGGCTGACGCCCTCGGGAAGCAACGCCAAGTTGCCGTCAGCGTCGTTCACATGAAAGAACTCGCCGAACACGCCGTCTTTGAAGTTGGAGAACTTCCAGCCGGCTAGCATGCCGCCCGAGTGCATGGAAAAGCCCGCCTGAGCTTCGAGGGAGTTCCAGTCCGGCGTGATTGCCGGGACGAGGACCTTGTCGCCAGGCTTGAAGTCCTTGACCAACGAGCCGACCTCAACCACCTCGCCGCAACACTCGTGTCCCAGAATCATGTTGTGCCGGTCGCCAATAGCGCCTTCCCAAACGGTGTGCACGTCAGACGTGCAGGGAGCAAGGGCGAGCGGGCGGCAGATCGCGTCCATCGGACCGGGAACCGGCCGTTCTTTCTCAATCCAGCCAACCTGTCCGATCTTGAGCATTGCAAATCCTTTCATGTTATCCCTCCCAAAATGCCGAAGTATGGTGCTGATCCTTACCCCTTGAACCAGCGACTTTATTTTATCATCCCCCCCCTCCCTGACAAGACTTCGTTACTTTTCCAAAAAAATTTTCAGCATACGTATTTAATCGAGTTCGTTTTCTAAAAGAGAACCCGCCTCAGCTTTCCCATGCCGTCCAAACGCGTTTCCGGGAAAAGTTTCTCCCCACGGCATAGCGATTCCTAGGCCAAGAAAAATTTGCTGAAAACAACAAAAAGCGCCAATACATTTAAAGATGACAAAAATACCAAATCTGATTTTAATATCCTAAAATATCATTGACATTTAAATAGATAGGACGATAATGTTAATCATAAAATCCCCTTTGGAGGTGCTCGACATGGCGGAAGAGTTGCTGTATGAGGGCAAGGCAAAGAAGATTTTTTCGACCGATGATCCGAACGTTCTGCTGGTTCAGTACAAGGATTCGCTGACGGCGTTCAACGCGAAGAAACGCGACGAGAAGGCGGGCAAGGGACACCTGAACAACGTCATCAGCAGCTGGATCTTCACGTGGCTGGCCAAAAAGGGCGTGGAGAGTCACTTCATCAAGCAGGTTGACGAGACTCACCAGCTGATCCGCAAGGTGGAGATCATCCCGTTGGAGACGATCGTGCGAAACGTGACGACCGGTTCGCTGTGCCGCCGGCTGGGCGTCGAAGAGGGAAAGAAGCTTTCCCGCCCCATCATCGAGTTCTCATACAAGAGCGACGCGTTGGACGACCCACTGATCAACGACGATCACGCGATCGTTCTGGGCTGGGCGACCGAAGAAGAAGTGGCGACGATCAAGTCGATCGCCCTGAAGGTGAACAAACTTTTAACCGAGCTGTTCGCGTCCGTCGGCGTGCTGCTCGTCGACTTCAAATTGGAGTTTGGCCGGGACGAGAAAGGCCGCGTGCTTCTGGCCGACGAGATTTCCCCTGACACCTGCCGGTTCTGGGACTCGAAGACCCACGACCATTTGGACAAGGACCGGTTCCGCAAGGACTTGGGCGACGTGCTGGGCGCGTACGAGGAGATCTGGCGGCGTCTGAGCGCCCGGGGGATGGACGCATGACGTTCGACGTCAAGCTGCTTGTTTTCCTCAAGGACGGCATTCTGGACACTCAGGGCAAGGCCGTTGCCGGCTCGCTGAAGCGGCTGGGCTTTGACGCGGTGAAAGACGTCCGGGTCGGCAAGTATATCAGGCTGTCCCTGCAGGCCGACGATCAGGCGGCTGCCGAGAAGGCGGTAGCCCAGATGTGTTCAGACCTTCTGGTCAACGACATCATTGAGGACTGGTCGGCCGAGTACGAGGAGGGGCGGCGGTGAGAAGCGCCGTTGCGATTTTTCCCGGAAGCAACTGCGATACGGACGTCATTAAGGCGCTTCACCAGGTAACCGGCGGCCCTGTGGTCACCGCGTGGCACGGCCAAAGCGAACTGCCCGAGACGGACCTCGTCGTCCTGCCGGGCGGCTTTTCCTACGGGGACTATCTACGGTGCGGCGCTGTGGCCGCCCACTCTCCGCTGATGAACTCGATCAAGGACTTTGCGGCCCGCGGCGGCCTCGTGCTTGGCATATGCAACGGGTTTCAGATGCTGACCGAGACGCGCCTGTTGCCCGGCGCCCTGTTGCAAAACGAGTGCATTCACTTCGTCTGCAAGCCCGTGACGCTGCGGGTGGAGCGGACTGACACGCCCTACACTGGACACTTTTCCGCCGGTCAGGTCATCACGATCCCAATCGCCCACAACGAGGGGCGGTTCACGATCGCTCCAGACGAGCTGAAACGCCTGAACGAACGGCGCGGCGTGGTCCTTCGGTACTGCACGGCCGCCGGGGAGACGACCGAAGAGAGCAACCCGAACGGCGCGACGGAAAACATCGCCGGGATCGTCAACGAAGCCGGCAACGTCTTCGGGCTGATGCCTCATCCGGAACGTTTCACCGATAGTCTCTTGGGCGGCGACGACGGCCGGAGATTCTGGACGTCGATCGAAAGCTGGCTTGAACGGAGGGGCTCGAATGAACTACGCTGACGTGGGACTTCGGCAGAGCGAATACGACGATCTGTGCCGAAGGCTTGGCCGAGAACCCAACGATCTGGAGCTGCGGATTATGGGCGTCATGTGGTCGGAACACTGCAGCTACAAGTCGACCCGCCCGCTGCTCAAGACCCTGCCGGTCACCGGGCCCAAGGTCGTCATGGGGCCGGGAGAAAACGCCGGCGTGATCGACGGCGGCGACGGCTGGGGAATCGCTTTCAAAGTAGAAAGCCACAACCACCCGTCGGCCGTGGCGCCGTTGCAGGGCGCGGCGACCGGCGTGGGCGGCATTATTCGGGACGTTTTAGCCATGGGGGCTCGGCCAGTGGCGTCGCTCGACGGCCTGTTCTTCGGCTCGCCCGAGTCGTCGGTCCACGATGGGGTTGTCAAGGGCGTCGGAAGCTACGGCAACTGTATCGGCGTTCCGACGATCGGCGGCATGACGGCGTATGACCCGTGCTACGAGGGCAACCCGCTGGTAAACGCCATGAACATCGGCGTCGTGAAGCTGTCCAGCTTGGTGAGCTCCCAGAAAGCCCGTCCGGGCCAGTCGGTGGTCCTGCTGGGCTCCCGCACGGGCCGAGACGGAATCGCCGGCGCGGCGTTCGCTTCAGCAGAGCTCAAGGACGACAGCGCGTCGAGCCGCCCGTCCATTCAGATCGGCGACCCGTTCGAGGAAAAACTCTTGGTCGAGGCGTGTCTTGAGATGAGAGACGCCGGTCTTTTCGTGTCCGTTCAGGACATGGGCGCGGCGGGCATTCTGTCGTCGTCGTCCGAAGTGGCCGCAAAGAGCGGCGTGGGCATGACGGTGGACTTCAGCGCCGTGCCGCTCCGCAGCCCCGACATGGAGCCGTGGGAGATCGCCCTGTCGGAGACTCAGGAGCGCATGCTGCTCGTCGTTGAAGACGACAAGCTGGACGACGTGTTCGCCATCGCGTCAAGGTGGGGCCTTGGCGCGGCGGTCATCGGCCGCACCGAGGAAGGCGACTCGTACCGGATCCTGTGGAATGGCCATGTCGTCGCCGACGTTCCGGCCTCGACGATCGGCAGCGACTGCCCGGTCATCGACTGGCCGGCAGAGCGGCCGGACTTGGAAAGCCGCTGGCAGAGCCGCGAGTTTTCAATCCCATCGGGCGCCGAAGCCCTTTTAGCCCTCCTAGCCGATCCGGCCGTCCGTTCCCGGGACGCGATTTACGTCCAGTACGACTCGATGGTCCAGACCAACACGGTCGTCGGCCCCGGCTCGCCCGTCTCGGTCTTCCGGATTGAAGGGACCGACCGGCTCGCGGCCGTCTCGATGGAAGCCGACCCGTGGGCGTGCTGGCTCGACCCTCAGCGGGGAACCGAACGGCTGACCGCCAAGAGCTGCCGCGACTTGGCCGTTGCCGGCGCGGAGCCTGCCGGTCTGACCAACTGTCTGAACTTCCCCTCGCCGGAGAAGCCGGAGAACTTCTGGACCCTGTCCGAGTGCGTCCGCGGTCTGGGGAACGCCTGCCGCGAGCTGAACTGCCCGGTCGTATCGGGCAACGTGAGCCTGTACAACGAGACGAGCCGGGGCGGGATTCTGCCAACGCCGCTGGTCGGGACCGTCGGCCTGATTCCCGACGCCTGCGGCCTGCTCCGCAGCGGCCGGTGGCAGGAAGGCGACGTTATTTTCCTCGCCGGCTGGTTGAACGGAACCCTTGCCGGCTCGCTGGCCCAGCGAATTTGGGGCGAAGGCCCCGCCGGCCGGCCCGAAGCGGTCGACTTCGGCCGGGAGCGGACGTTCGATCGATCTGCCAGAGCGGCCGCCCGCAGCGGTCTGGCTCACAGCGGCAGGGCTCTGTCCCGCGGCGGATTGGCCGTCGCCTTGGCCAAGGAGTCCGCGGCCAGCGCCGTCGGCGCGTGGTTGAACGCCGGCAGTCTGAGCGAGCCTCAGCTGTACGGCGAAGGTGCCTGCGCCGCCGTTTACGCCGTGTCGGCCGAGAACGCCGAGGCGTTTGCCGCCCTGTGGGGCGACGTTCCGCTGGCTCTCCTTGGGACGGCGGGCGGAAAAACGCTCTCCCTGTCGGGCGCTTTCCACGTCCCGACCGAGACGCTGCGCCGAAGCTGGGAAGCGTAGGATGTGCGGGATCATCGGAGCTTTTTCCTCCAGGGGGGCTCACCTCCTGGAGGAAATTTACTTAGGCCTGTACGCCCTACAGCACCGAGGGCAGGAAGCCGCCGGCGTCGCGTGGTCTGACGAGGCCGGGCAAGTCCTGTGCCGCCGGGGAAACGGGTTGGTACATCTGGCCCTTTCCCAGACCGAGCTGGCTCAGGTGACCTGCCAAGCGGCGATCGGCCACGTCCGCTACGCCACTACCGGCGGAACCGGCCTTGCCAACGCCCAGCCTCTTGCGGCCAGCTCGTCCGTTCACGGGTCGTTCGCCGTCGCTCACAACGGCAACCTGACCAACACCGACGAGCTCAAGCGGCAGATGGAACACGGCGGGGCGATTTTCCAGTCCCGCACCGACACGGAAGTCGTGCTCCACCTGATCAGCCATCAACCCGACGTGCCGTTCGCTGACGCGGTCCAGCGCAGCTGCACCAAACTTCGCGGCGCGTTTTCTCTGGTAATCGTCCACGAAAACCGACTCATCGCCGTCCGCGACCCTTGGGGGTTCCGTCCCTTGGCCCTAGGCGAGCGCGACGGGGTGTTCTACGTGGCGTCGGAGAGCTGCGCCTTTGACCTGCTGGGAGCCCATTTCATCCGCGATCTTGACCCAGGCGAAATTCTTCTGATCGACTCGACGGGCCTCCACTCGTCCAAGTTGCCGCTCACGCCGGCCCGACACTATCACTGCGCGTTTGAATACGTCTACTTCGCCCGGCCTGACAGCGTCATCGACGGCGTGTCGGTGTACGAGAGCCGGATCCGCATGGGCCGGGAGCTCGCCAAGACGAACGGCTGTCCGACCGACGCGGTGGTCACAGGTCTGCCGGACAGCGGCACAATCGCCGCACTGGGCTACGCCGCCGAGAGCGGACATGCCTATCAGGCCGCGATCGTCCGCAACAGGTACTCGGGCCGGACGTTCATCGAGCCGACGCCGCGGGTGCGGGAGCTGGGCGTGCAGAAAAAACTGAACCCGATCCGCAGCCTGATAGAGGGCCGCCAGCTGGTGGCAATCGACGACTCGGTCGTCCGCGGAACCACGTCGCGGAAGGTCTGCGACCTGCTCCGCCGCTGCGGCGCCCGGGGCATTCACCTGCGGATTTCAAGCCCGCCGGTCTGCTACCCGTGCTTTTACGGCATCGACACGCCGAGCCGGGACGACCTTGTGGCGGCTCAAAAGTCCGTGCCGGCGATGGCGAGCCAGTTCGGCTGCGACAGCCTGCAGTACCTGACGAAAGAAGCTCTGATCCGTTCCATCGGCAAGCCGGCCTGCGAGCTCTGCACGGCCTGCTTTGACGGACACTACATGGAGGAAGACGAACGATGACTTTGACGTATGAGAAAAGCGGCGTCAGCATCGCCGGCGGCGATCAGTGGGTCGAGACCATCAAGAAAATCATGAAGGGCGTTCCCGCCGATCCTGCGGTCGTCGGCGGCATCGGCGGCTTCAGCGGCCTGTACCGGCTCAGCGGGACAACGCTTCTGGCCGGCTGCTGCGACGGCGTGGGAACAAAGGTTGAACTGGCCCGCGCGACGGGCATTTTCGCGCCGATCGGCCAAGACTTGGTGGCCATGAACGTGAACGACCTCGTCACAGGCGGCGCCCGGCCGCTGTTTTTCCTCGACTACATCGCCTGCGGCGCCCTGAACGAGCCGGTTTTCGCCCCCGTCGTCGAGTCGGTCGCCCGGGCCTGCGCGTCCTGCGGCTGCGCCCTCTTGGGCGGGGAAACCGCCGAAATGCCCGGCGTGTACGGTCCCCAGACGTTTGACTTGGCCGGCTTTGCCGTCGGCGTCGTGGACGAGCGAGACGTGATCGACGGCTCGTCGGTTCAGGAGGGTGACCTGCTGGTCGGACTTCACAGTTCCGGCGTCCACAGCAACGGGTACACGTTGGTTCGGGAAGCTCTGGCCCAGTCTATCGCCAAAGGCGACCTGTCCCGTCCCGGGCCGGTTCCCGGCGAGACGCTTGGCCAGTCGCTGATGAAGCCCACCCGGCTTTACGTCAATCAGGCCCTGAGCGCGGCCCGAACCGGGGCCGTCAAGGCGATGGCCCATATCACCGGCGGCGGCATGGCCGGCAACGTCAACCGGGTTCTTCCTGCCGGGCTCGTTTGCGACGTGGACTTTTCGAGCTGGAAGCGGCCGGCGGTGTTCGACCTGATCGCTTCCTGCGGCGTGGCCGAGGACGAGATGCGCCGGGTGTTCAACTTGGGCATCGGGTTTGTGATGATCACGTCGCCGGACTCGCTCGGCCGGCTGACTGACGCGCTCAAAGCCGCCGGAGAAAACCCACAGGTCATCGGACGGGTCGTTCGGGCATGATCCGCCTGGCCGTTTTGCTGTCCGGCCGAGGAACCAACATGGCCGCTCTGGCCGAACGATGTTCAAAAGATCCCCGTTTTTCCGTGGCCTTCGTCGCCTCGAGCAGAGCCGACGCGCCCGGACTGGCCAAAGCCCGACAGTTTGGCCTGCAAACGGCCGTCCTTCCCTACAGGGAAGGGAAAGAGGCGGCTGAGGGCGAACTGACCCGGCTGATTTGTGACTCAGATGTCAGCCTCATCGTTCTGGCCGGGTTCATGCGGATCCTCTCGCCCCAGTTCGTCGCCGCTCATCGGGGACGAATCGTCAACATTCACCCGGCGCTTCTGCCAGCTTTTCCGGGCGCCCACGCGATCGACGACTTCTGGGCGACGGGAGAGAAATACTCCGGCGTGACGGTTCACCTCGTCGACGAGCTGACCGACCACGGGCCGATTCTCGTTCAAGAGGCCGTCGCCAGGGAAGACGGCGATACCCGCGAGTCGTATGAGGAAAAAATTCACGCGGCCGAACACCGTATCTACTGGCCCGCCGTTCGAGACTACGCGCTGTCGCTCCCCGGCGCGGGGAAAGGAGACCTGAATGAAGAAACGAGCGCTGCTTTCTGTCAGCGATAAAACCGGGCTGGAGAAACTGGCCCGGGGACTCATCGAAAGGGATTTCGAGCTAATCTCGAGCTCCGGCACGGCCAAGTTCCTGCGCTCAGCCGGACTGCCAGTGACCGAGGTCGCCGACGTCACGGGCTTCCCGTCCATTTTGGGCGGCCGGGTCAAAACGCTGCACCCGGCCGTTTTCGGCGGCATTCTGGCCCGCCGGGACGAGCCGTCGGACTTGGGCGAACTGGTCAGCCGAAACATCAGCCCGATTGACCTAGTGGTCTGCAACCTGTACCCGTTCGAGCGCGCCGCGTCTGACGGCGCGGGCACCGCCGAGCTGGTCGAACAAATTGACATCGGCGGCGTCTCGCTCCTGCGCGCCGCGGCGAAGAACTTTCGGTTTGTGACGGTTCTCTGCCGCCCTGACCAGTACGACGCCGCGCTGGCCGACTGGGACCTGCGGGGAGATTTCTCCGACGGGTTCCGCCGCCACGCGGCCGTCCAAGCGCTGAACCAAACGGCCCGGTACGACGCCGTCATCGTGAGGACCTTGAGCCGGTCCCTCGGCGAACCCTGCCCCAACGACGCGCCGCTGGCTCTGAGTTCGGTCAATCCGCTCAAGTACGGCGAAAACCCCTACCAGTCCGCCGAGCTTCTGCTGCCCGCCGCTTCCCGCTTCCCGCTGGAGATTAAATCAGGCGGGGGCCTGTCATACAACAACGTCCTCGACTTGGACGCGGCCATGCGGGCCTTTGCCCTGCTCCGCGACCGGCCCGCCGCAGCGGTCATCAAGCACACGACGCCCTGCGGGATTGCCCAGGCCGACACGCTCGAAGAGGCGTGGCAGCTGGCCCACGCCTGCGACCCGGTGTCGTCGTTCGGCGGCGTCGCCGCGGTCACGCGGAACATCGACGCGCCGTTCGCCCGAATCCTGGCCGACCGATTCCTTGAAGTCCTGCTCTGCCCGAGCATCGACGACGACGCCTTAGCCATTCTGTCGGCCCGGCGTCCTAAGCTGCGAATCGCCGTTTGGGACGGCGTCCAGCCGCAGGCGAAAGGCCTGCGCTCCACTTGGACCGGATTTCTCGCCCAAGACGACGGGCTGCCGCCGCTTCCGTCCCCTGACGCGGGCCGGTGGGTCGGCACACCTCGGCCGGAGCTCTGGGACGACTTGATTCTGGCTTGGAAGGCTGCCGCGCTCTCCAAGAGCAACGCCGTCGCCATGGTCAAGAACGGCGCGACGGTCGGCATCGGCATGGGCTTCTGCAGCCGACTGTTCGCCGTCGAGTTCGCCGCCCGTCAGGCCGGGGAGAAAGCTAGGGGCACCGTCATGGCCAGCGACGCGTTTTTTCCGTTCCCTGACGGAGTGGAAGAGGCCGCTCGGGCTGGCGTTCAGGCCATCATTCAGCCCGGCGGCTCGGTGAAGGACGAAGAGGTTTTCGCCGTCTCCGAAAAGCTCGGCGTCAGCCAGTTCATCACCGGCGTCCGCACGTTCCGGCACTGAGGCGAAGCGATGAAGCCGATTAACTGTCTTGTGATCGGAAGCGGCGGACGGGAACACGCCATCTGTCTGGCCCTGTCCCGCTCAAGCCGCTGCGGCCGGCTGATCGCCGCCCCGGGCAACCCGGGGATGGAAGGTCTCGCCGAAGTTTGTCCCGTCCCGTGGCAGGACGCCGCCGCGGTGGTTGACCTGTGCAAAAAACGCGCCGTCGACTTGGTCGTCGTCGGGCCGGAAGCCCCTTTGGCCGCCGGCCTCGCGGACGAACTGCGCCAGGCCGGGCTGTCGGTCTTCGGCCCGGGCGCGGCGGGTGCTCGGCTCGAGAGCGACAAAGCGTTCGCCAAGGACTTCATGCGCGCCGCCGGCGTGCCGACGGCCCGGTCGGTCCTCTGCCGTTCCACCGCCGAGGCCGAGGCCGCCCTATCCCAGTTCGTCCCGCCCTACGTGGTCAAGGCCACAGGGCTTGCGGCAGGCAAGGGCGTCTTCGTCGAGCCCGAACTCTCCGGCGCCCTGTCGGCCTGCCGCCAGCTGCTTCAAGACCGGACGCTGGGCGCGGCAGGAGAACAGGTTCTCATCGAAGAGGGGTTGACCGGCCGGGAACTGTCGGTCATGATCGTCACGGACGGGAAGTCGTGGCGACTGCTCCCGTTCAGCCAAGACCACAAACGGCTCCAAGACGGCGACAAGGGCCCGAACACCGGCGGAATGGGCGCGTATGCGCCCGTCTCTTGGGTGGGCGACGACTTGAAAAAGCGAATCATCGCCCAAGTGGTCGAGCCGTCGGTCGCCGGCCTTGTCGCGCAGAACATACCGTTCCGCGGCGTGCTGTACGCCGGACTGATGATCGGCCCGGACGGAAAGATCAACGTCTTGGAGTACAACGTCCGGCTCGGCGACCCAGAAGCCCAAGTCCTTCTGCCACTCTGCGGCGACACTTGGCTTGACCTGTGCCTTGCGGCCGCTCAGGGGGAGCTCGGCCCGTCCGGCAGCGTCCCCGTATCCGGATCAGCGGTCTGCGTCGTCTTAGCCTCGAAAACCTACCCGTTCGGCCCGAGCGACCCGGCGGTCATCACGGGCGTCGACGAGGCCGAAAAACTGCCCGGCGTCCGCGTCTTCCACTCCGGCACGTCGCGGCGTGACGGAAAACTCTTGGCCGTCGGCGGGCGGGTGCTGTGCGTCTCAGCGGCGGCGGCGACGTTTGACGAAGCGCGGGAACTGGCCTACCGAGCGAGCGAACTGATCTCGTTTGACGGGTGCCAAAAACGAAACGATATTGGGCATGACGCCCTGAAAGGAGCTTGATGAATGACCCCTCAGGTTGGAATCGTCCTCGGCTCGGCCAGCGATGAGCCATTAGCCCAGAAGGCCGCGTCGGTCCTGAAGGACTTCGGCGTTGAATTTGAGGTGACCGTCGCGTCGGCCCACCGCACGCCGGTCGACGCCCAGCGCTACGCGCAGAACGCCGCGCGCCGCGGGCTGAAGGCGCTTATCGCGGTTGCCGGATTGTCGGCCGCCCTGCCGGGCGTATTGGCGTCCCACACGCTCCTTCCGGTCCTAGGCGTTCCCGCTTCCGGAGGCGCTCTGACCGGCCTTGACGCCCTCTACGCCATCGCCCAGATGCCCAGCGGCGTGCCGGTCGGCTGCCTCGGAATTGACGGGGCGTCAAACGCCGCCCTGCTGGCCGTCCGAATCGTCGCCTTGAGCGACCGGGACGTCGCCGCCCGGCTGGTCGAGTACCGGGACAAAAACGCCCAAAAGACCCGGGACTCCCGGGCCAAGCTGTCAGGGCTGCCCCTCGCGCCAGACGACGCGTTTCAAGAGTAGGCCTCATCAACAAAGAGCCGGACGGCTTCACGCCGTCCGGCTCTCTTTTTCCCCGTTACTTTGCCTCTTCGTCCCAGTGGACCAGCGCGCTGCTCCACGAGAACCCGACGCCAAACCCCGACAGCAGGACCTTCATTCCCGGCTTAAGACGCCCAGCGCGCACGGCCCGGGCCAGAGCCAGAGGGATCGTAGAACTCACCGTGTTGCCCGTGTCCTCTAGGTCGATGACGAACTTCTCCGGCGGGATGCTCATGCTGTCCCGAAGCGTCTCAAGCATCAGCCGGGTCGCCTGATGGAACACGATCAAGTCCACAGACTCAAAGCTCTCGCCGCTGGCGGCAAGCAGGGCGCTCAGCGACGCCGGGACTTCGGTCACGCCAAAGTCGAGCACCCGTCGGCCGTCCATGAACAGGTTCTCAGCGCAGCTCACGTTGCCGAACCGGTTGGCCGTCTCGACGCCGGTCGACTCCGAGCGGGGACAGGCCGTGCCGCCCGCCGGAATGATCAGCGCGTCCGCGCCGCTCCCGTCGGTGCCGAAGCTCAAAAACGGGAGATGATCGGCCGCACTCTCCTCCACCAGCGTGACCGTCGCTGCGTCGCCGAAAATCGGCCGAGTCGCCTTGTCGCGCGGGTTGATGTGGCGGGTTACCAAGTCGCAGGTCACCAGCAGGACGCGCCGGGCCAGCCCGGAAGTGATGAACCCTTTGCACAGCGCCAAGCCGTAGCAGTACCCTGAGCAGCCCAAATTGTAGTCGAACGCCCCGCAGGTTTTTCTCAGGCCCAGCAGGCGGTGCACCACGCAAGCCGTGGCGGGCAGCAGATAGTCGGGCGTCTCGGTGCAGAGCACCAGCATGTCGATCGACTCCCGGGAAACGCCAGGGTGTTCGGCGAAAAACGCCTCGCCCGCCCGGGCCGACAGCTGGGACGTCGTCTCGCCCGTCGCCAGCCAGCGAACCGACACTCCCGTCTTCGAGCTGATTTTTTTAGCCGTCCACGTCCCAAACTCGGCCACGAGATCTTCATTCGTCACCCGGCGGGTTCCGGTCACCCAAGAAATTCCTCTGATCGACGCACCGTTCATCAAAAATCCTCCGTCCGTTTCCGCCCCCGCAGGCTCCCCGTCAGGCGGGAAATGTCCTTGTCCTCAGGACCTGAGCGGTAAATATGACTAGCTATTATCAACAAGTCATATTTTACTTGGTCCCCGCTTCAAACGCAAGCGCCTGCCGTGCCCGCCGTTCTGCGGTTTCTCTTGCAATTTCGGTCCGATTGGTATATAAAACATGACGGCCCCTCGGCGTGTTTGTGATCATGAACTCTGAATCCGGCGCTGCGCCGGCGAGGGCGAAACTGCGCGCGGGAGGTGAACGGCATGGGACGCAAAATGAGCGACTGTGCCTCTGGAGAGAAAGTGTTGATCCGAGCCGTTGAGATCACCGACAAGGCCACCCTCAAACGGCTGGCCGACTTGGGAATTTTCCCCGGATCGGCCGTTGAGATCTGCAAGAACGTAGACGGCCAGATCATCATCGGGGTGGCTGAAGCCCGGGTTTCAATCGAACGGCTGATCAGTTCCCAGATTATCGTCGCCTGAAACGAGCCAATGAACGCAACAAAAAGAGGACGGAACCCCTGAGGGCTCCGTCCTCTTTATCGTTCAAAAGCTACTCTTTCGGCTCCTCCGCTTCGGCTGACTCCCCGTCGGCTTCAGGCTCGGCCGTCGGCTCGCTGTGGAAGGCGTCGGCGTCCAGCGGCGGGAGAATGACCGGCGTGGGCAGGTTCGCCAGCGAGACGAGCTGCGAGACCATCGCCCGCATGTAGGGCATGAGAATCTCCAAGCCGTGATCCTTCAGGATCGCTTCCCGATCCTGTCCTTCAGCGTTGACGAAGAACACGCCGGTCACGTCGGCCACGACGGTGAACGGGTAGTTGTTCTTCTCCGCGTCGCCGAAAACCGTCAGTGCCATGTTGAGGAACACGGGCTCCTCCGGCTTGGCGCTCATGCGGACGCGCTGGTTCACCCGCAAAGCAAGCGGCACCTGTTTGTCGCTCGGCTTAAACTGGTGGTTGATCGAAAAAATCAGGTTCTCTGCCCGAAAATCAGCAAGGCGAATCTCTTTCATAGCTATCTCTCCTTTAGGGATATCTCGCGGTGATCGCCTCGCCGTTCCGCGGGGGTCACGTCACCCGCTAATAATACCACAGAGCGCCGGCAGGACGAAAGGTTCAGAGCCTCCGGAAGGACGAAAAAAAGGCCAACGCGACGGTGATGATCTCAAGGCGGCCCAAAAGCATGGCGAACGACAGCACCCACTTGACCGACCCGGCCAGAGCCGCGTAGTTGCCGACCGGGCCGACGGAGCCAAGCCCAGGACCGGTGTTGCCCAGGCAGGTGATCACCGACGTGAGGGCCGTCGTGGCGTCGCAGCCCAACAGCGCGGCCAGCAATGACAGCAGGCCGAGACAGGACACATAGGCCACAAAAAACGTCCCGATGGACGACACGTCCCGGTCTTTGAGCTGCCCGCCGCCGTAGTGGAGCACGTCCACCCGGTAGGGAGCCAAGCTGTGGCGGAGCTCCCGACGGCACTGACGGAAGAGGACGATGATCCGGGCGCACTTCATGCCGCCGCCGGTCGACCCAGCGCTCGCGCCGATGCAGATGAGCAGCATAAGAAGGAACTTCGCCGCGGCAGGCCACAGGTCGTAGTTGCAGACCACAAATCCCGTGGTCGTCATAGTGCTGACGACGGTAAACAGCCCGCGCCGAAACGCCTCTCCCCATTGGGTGAAAAACCCTGCCCGCATCGCGAGGACCGCCGCGAAGGCGCCGCCGGCCAACAGAATTCCGCCGTACAGCCGGCATTCGTCGTCCTTCCAATAACAAGAAACCTCGCCCCGAAGGGCGAGAAAGTGAAGGGTAAAGTTGACGCCCGCCAGCACCATAAAGACGATGATGACCCACTCCACCGCCGGGCTGTTCAGCTGCCCGACCGAGCCGTTGAAGGTCGAAAAGCCGCCGGTCGCCATGGTGGAAAACGCGTGGCACAGGGCGTGAAAGGGCGTCATGCCGCAGACGACGAGCGCAGCGGTCTCCGCCGCCGTCAGCCCCATGTAGATGAGCCACAGCCACAGGGCGGTCTGACACAGCCGAGGGGTGAGCTTCTCAGGCAGGGGCGTCGGCGCCTCGGCCTTGTAGAGCTCCATGCCGCCCACGCCTGACAGCTTGAGAACTGTCAGCCCCAGCACGATGATCCCCATGCCGCCCAGCCAGTGAGTCAGGGCCCGCCAAAAGAGAATCCCCCGCGGTAAGGCCTCCACCAGCGGGAAAACTGACGCGCCGGTCGTCGTGAACCCCGACATGGCCTCGAAAAACGCGTCGGTGTAGCTGCAGTACCCGCCAAGCCAGTAAGGGAGCGCGCCCAAAGCGGACGCGAGAACCCACGCGCCGGTCACAATCACCGCCGCGTCCCCGGCGTTGATGTTCTGCTCCTTTTGAGCCGACAGTCCGGTCCCGACAAAGATCATCAGCCCCGACAGGACGCCGCCGGCGGCTAAAGAACAGAGAATTGGGAGCCAATCCGCCGAGGCGTCCCAGAGCGCCCAAGCGAGCGGAAGGACCAAGGTCCCAGAGACGACCAGCCCAAACCACCCTAAAATTTTCAGGACGAGGGGATTTTTCATCTTCTCACGCCGAGAGGCCGAACAGCCGCATCGCCTTGGGCATGAGCCCGCCCGACGCGAACAGGGTAATCACGTCGCCGGCCAGCAGGGTCGTCCGGCCGTTGGGGACGATCAGCCCGCCGCCCCGGCTCACCAAGGCGATCAGGGCCCCTCGGTCCAGCCCCAAGTCCATCACCGCCCGGCCAGCCAGCGGGCTGTCCTCCGGGAGAGTGAACTCCAGCGTCTCGGCCCCGATTCGGTCGATGAGCGACAGGACGCCGGCGCTTCGGGGATAGCGAACGTGCCGCAGAAACGACGACGCCAACGTCTCGTTCGGGTTGAGCAGCACGTCGACAGGCAGAACGCTCCGCAGCCGGGAATACCCGCGCCGGCGGGCAACCGCTACGGTCTTGCGGCAGCCCAGCGTCCCGGCCAACGCCGCGATGACGATGTTCTGCTCGTCCGAGTCGGTCGTGGCCACAAGGCCGTCAGCGCTCTGAACGCCCGCGTTGATCAGCAGTTCGGCCTCCCGGCCGTCCCCGTTGATCACTTCTAAGTCGGGCATCTCGCCAGCCAGCTTGACGCACTTGTCGTGCCGCAGATCAACCAGCACGGTCTCAAGTCCGGGATAACGGCGCAGAATGCCCCGCGCCAAGTTGGCCCCCTGCTTGCCGCCGCCCACAACGACCACTCGCCCCAGCCGTTTGGTCCGGCCGGGGTGAAAAAGGGCTTGGGCCTTCATGGCCCGTTCCTTCAGGCACACGAGGAAACACAGGTCCCCGGCCTGAGCTCTCCACTGTCCGTCGGGCAGAAAGCCCTCGCCGTTCCGCTCCACGTAGACGACCACAGCCCCCAAGTCGGGGTACGCGACGCCCACTTCCTGTAGGGACCGCCCGCAAACCGGCGACCGGTCCTCCACGCGGAACGCGAAACTGCCGGCAAGACCTCCGGCCATGTCAGTTGAGTGAAGCGCCGCGGTGACCTCCAGCAGGGACATGATTTCCCGCGTCAGTGCCCGTTCGGGGGAGTGAAGCATGTCAATGCCCAGTTCCTTAGCCCAGCCAGGCGTGTCAGTAAACTCAAGATCTCGCACTCGCGCCAAGACCTGCCTGACGCCCGCCCGCTTGCCAAGCCAACCGGCCATCAGGTTGACCTCGTCCCGGTTGGTGCAGGCTATCAGCGCGTCCACGTCGTTTCCCTTGGAAACCCCCGCTTGTTCCAGCACGATCGGCCGCGCGCCGTTTCCTTGAACGACCGCCACGTCCTGCGTTTCCTTCATCAAATCGGCCCGGTCGGGGTCCTGTTCCACGACGACGACGTCGTGTCCTTCCTCCGACAGCGACTTGGCGACAAACGCGCCCACGTCGCCGGCGCCGACGACCACTATTTTCATGGCCTCGGATCCCTCCTGACAAAACTTTTACGCCTTACAGTGTTTCAGTATAGCATGATTCGCCGCCGAGCCGGCCGATCTCAGGGAGCGACGGCCCGGAAGAACACGGCGCTGCCGGTCGGCTCGAGAAACACTTCTTTTTCGGCCAGCTTGAACCCGGCCGACTGCACCTCGGCCAGCAGCTGATCAAACGTCATCGGCTGCTTCTTCTCCTTCACCGGGCCGAACTCCCGCTCGTAGCGGACGGCCATCGCCCGAAACTGCTCTTCCGTCATCCCGTCGATGCCGAAGTCGAGGCCGATCAGCGCGCCGCCCGGCCGAAGGGCACGGCGCAGCTCCGCCAAAACGGCCTGCCGTTTCTGCGGGGGAAGGACGTGAATGAAGTTGAGAGCCAACGCCGTATCGAACGTCCCGCCCTCGAACGGCAGAGCCAGCGCGTCGGCGGGTTCGACTCGAACGTGAGGGAACTTGGCCAGCCGCTTCGCGGCAGCCTGACACATGAGAGGTTCCACGTCGGTGAGAACGGCCTCCGTCGCGTTGGGGACCCAGAAAGACGAAAAGCCTCCGTCGCCGCAGGCCACCTCAACGGCCCGGCCTAAGCCGCGCTCCCGGGCAATTCGCTCGCCAACCTGATTGTAAAGCGAGACGCCGACGATCCTCTGCTGCCGACCGGAAAAGTCGTCGGCCAGATCTTTCCACTGAAAAGCCATAGGGCACCTCCAAAATGTTAGCTTTATTTACTTTTTGATATTGTAACATTCCCATCCAAAAGAGGCGCCCCCCGGAAACCGGAGAACGCCTCTTGGACATGTCTTGTTTTGTCAGTCGCGGCCCCAGGACTTGAACCCCTCGCCGACCACCTCGGAGACGTCGGAGAAGACGACGAACGCCGACGGGTCTACCCGAGCGATGAACATTTTCAGCAGGGCCACCTGCCGACGGTTGAGGACGATCAGCAGCATGCGCCCCTCCCGCCCCGAGTAAGCGCCCGTAACCGGGATCAGCGTGGCCGACCTGTCCAGCTCGTCCATCACGTAGGAGGCAATCTGCTCGTGGTACGGGCTAATGACCAGAATCTGGGTCCGCCGGTGGAAGCTGCGCACCACGTTGTCAATCGTCCAAGTTTCCACGTACAGCACGAGAGCGCCCAGCAGCAGCTGCTCAAAGCTCACTACCGTGATGGAGCACAGCAGGATGACCATGTTGAGGTAAAACGACATGGTCCCGACTTCCATGTTCCACCGGCGCCTCGCCACCATGACTACCACGTCGGTTCCACCGGAACAGGCACCGACGCGGAAAAGCATGCCAAATCCGGCCCCGCCCACGACGCCGCAGAACAGGGCGGCCAGCAGCGGGTTTTGGATGACCGGATAGGTAAACAGCTCAAAGAACGGCACCATCACGCTGGTCAGAACTGTGACGTAGACAGTCCATGCGGCGAATCGGGTTGAAAGCTCCCGCCAGCCCCAGACGAGCAATAACACGTTGCCGATCGTGATGACCCAGGCTGGAGAAATGCCCCATAGATAATTTGTGATCAGGGCAATGCCGGTGACGCCGGTACCGGCGAACTTGTACGGCACGGTCAGCGCGACCAGTGCAAAGCAGATGATCGCCGTGCCGACCGTGACGCTGAGCAGCGTGGACCACTCTTCTTTGATGACTTGACGCGCTTTCAACAGCAAATTTTCCAGTCGTCCGGCGACAGCTGACTCGTTCATTTGATTGCCTCTCTCTCCGTAAAAGACGCCTCTTTCGCTCAAAAAACACCGTTTATAATTCGGTACATCATGATCCTGAAAGGAGTTTTCTCATGTTTACGACAAAAATCATACCATTATTCGCCGCTCTTGCCATCATTTCAGCCGGAAGCGGATTAGCCCTTGCCGATCAAGGTGGAACGACCTGCACCGCCGCGAAGGGCACTGAGGCGACTGCTGTCCAGAAGCCAGCTGCCGAAGGCGCTCAGGCTCCAGCGACAAATGACCTGCCGACGATGCTTGACCTGTCCACCGCCTCCTGCGGGGCCTGCCAAGCTATGAAGCCTATCGTCGAGGATTTTGAGAAAAAATACGGCTCTCAGGTCAACGTGAAGATGATCGACGTCCTTCAGGACAGCGAAGCCGCCCAGAAGTACGCTGTCCTTGCTGTGCCTACGTTCGTCTTCCTGAACGCTAAGGGTGAGGAGATCGGCCGCCATGTTGGATACTGCGAGCAGGACGTGCTCGTTGATCTCTGGAAAAATCTAGGCTACGATCTGACCACAGGAAAGTAACGTGTGGCATTTCCTCGCGTCGGTCCAAAACGCCGTGGCGACTCCCGGCCCGCTAGGGCTGGCTGCCGCAGCCGTCTGGGGCGCTCTGAGCATTCTCCTGTCGCCCTGCGCTCTCGTGCTCATTCCTATGGTGATGGGATGGGTGCAGCGCGATGACGGCGAGCCGACGACCGCACGAGCGGCTCTCGTTTCTCTGGCTTTCTCGTCCGGGGTGTTCGTCAACATCCTGCTGATCGGCGGGATCGTGGTGGCCGGCGGCGCGGCGTTCGCCAAGTTTGTCCCTTGGCTCAGCCTGCTGACTGCCGTTCTTCTGGTCGTCTTCGGATTAGGCCTGCTGGGAGCTTTCCGGCTTCCCGGCCTGACCGACGGCACCATTCGTGCCAGAGGCAGCGGCCTCAGCGGCGCGCTGACGATGGGACTGTTCTCGGGCCTGATCTCCGGCCCCTGCTCCTTCGGCTTCATGGCCCCGCTCCTCCTTTTGGCCATCAACTCGTGGAAGAAGAGTCCGTCGTTCGCGCTGGGCATCGTCCTGTGCTTTGCTGCCGGGTACGCTCTGCTTCTTCTGGCCGCCGGCGTGTTCTCCCGTCAGCTGTCCGGCTGGCTCCAGTGGAGCGAGACGTCAAACAGTTCGGCAATTCTGTCAAAAATCTGCGGCGTTCTCGTCTTAGGCGCCGGAGTGTGGTTCTTTATCGCCCATGTATAATACAGGCGGCCGGTCAATAGCCGGCCGCCTGTATGCTGTCCATCCTCGAACGGCAGAATAAAACCGCCTGCGTTTCGCAGGCCGCGATGAAAGGAGTTCTGTTCATGAAACGCGCCCCTCAACATGATGATCTTCTCAAGATGAAGTTCCTGGCTCAGCCGACCCCTTCGCCCGACGGCTCGAAAATCGCCTTCACGGTCTCTTCGGCTAATCTGGACGAGAACCGTTACAACTCTGACCTGTGGCTGCACGATCTGGCCAGCGGCTCTACCCGTCAGCTGACCGGCTCAGGCCGGGAAAAGTTTTTCAACTGGACGCCTGACGGAAGTGCCCTCGTGTTCGCCTCCGAGCGGGGAGACGCCCCCAAGGAGACGACCCGGTTCTGGCGTCTGCCGATCGACGGCGGCGAGGCTCAACACCTGTTCGACCTGCCTTACCAGTGCGGCTACATTTGGCCGCTGGCCGACGGGAAGTTCCTCGTCAAGGCGCTGATTAAGGCAAAGGAGCCGAACCCGGAGGAGGCGTCCTACTCGGTTTTCACCGAGTTGCCGTTCTCTTCAAACGGTTCGGGGTTCACGCCCTCGCGCCGGTGGGCCCTGCTCCTCTGGGACAGCTCAGAGGAAAAACGGCTGACCGGGCCGGACTGGGACGTGGAGATGGCCACCCTTTCGCCGGACGGGAGCCGGGTTCTTCTGACCGCGGCGGTCTGGCACGACGTCCGCCCGAAAAAGAATTCGGTTTACGAAATTGACTTGGCGTCCGGCAAGCCGGAGCTCAAGTCCAGCGGGCTTGACTGGCGGTTCAACTACGCCGGCTATCGAAACGGACGGATCGTCGTCCAGGCGACCGACTGCGTTAGGGGCGGGCTGAATCAGGACTATCAGTTCTTCGATATTTCAGGCAAAAAACCGGAGCTGATCGCCGGCGACTTGGACAGCTGGTTCAGGGACTCGGTGTGCTGCGACGTGCACTACGGCGTCGGAGAGCGTCAGTCCTTCTACGTCCGGGACGGCCAGATCATCTGCCTCGCCACCCGCGGCTACAAGAGCAACCTGTACGCGGTGGAAAGCGACGGGGCTTGGCGGGCCTTGACCGACTTAAACGCCGTGAACGACTTTGGCGTTGCCGGCTCAACCGTGGCCTTTGTGGGCCATCAGGGACTGAACCTTCAGGAGCTGTTCGTCCTCCAGGGCGGCGAGACGGTCCGACTGACGTCGTTCAACGACGGCCTGACTGGCGAACTGGAGCTTTCAAAGCCGGAACACTTCACCTACAAAAACGACGTCGGGCAGGACTTGGACGGCTGGATCATGAAGCCGTACGGATTTGCCGACGGCAAGAAATACCCGGCGGTCTTCCACATTCACGGCGGACCGAAGGCGGCGTTCGGCGAGGTCTATTTCCACGAGATGCAGTGCTGGGCCGCCAGAGGATACTCGGTGATTTACACGAACCCGCGGGGCGCCGACGGCCGGACCGATGACTTCGACGACATTCGGGGACACTACGGCGACTGGGACTACTCGGACCTGATGACGTTCGTGGACGAGTGCCTGAAGCAGGCGCCGTTCATCGACCCGGCCGAGCTTTTCGTCACCGGCGGCTCTTACGGCGGATACATGACCAACTGGATCGTGGGACACACGGACCGTTTCAAGGCCGCCTGCGCCCAGCGCTCCATCTCCAACTGGACTTCCATGTACGGCTCAACCGACATCGGGTTCTTCTTCGTGGACGACCAGCACGTGGAAGGCACGCCGTGGGATTACCCTGAACGGTACTGGAACGACTCGCCGCTCAAGTTCGCGGCGAACATCAAGACGCCGCTTCTGCTGATTCACAGCGACAAGGATATGCGGTGCGACATGAACCAAGCGACTCAAATTTTCACCGCCTTAAAGGTCCGAGGCGTTGAGTGCCGGTTCTGCCTGTTCCACGAGGAAACTCACGAGCTGAGCCGCAGCGGCAAGCCGAAAGAGCGGCTTGCCCGGCTTCGGGAGATCGCCGACTGGTTCGATTGCCACAAGTAACCGACAAAAAATTCGCCGCCCCGAAAGGGACGGCGAATTTTTTATATGATGCCCGTGTGGGTCAGCAAAATCTTCAAACCTATCCAGAAGAGGCAGGCCCCGCCGGCAAGCTGGGCCCAACGGCCGAGCAGCGAACCGACACTCCGGCCCAGAAAAATCCCGACCGCCGACATGGCCGCGGCAGCAACGCCGACGACGCCGACCGCGACGGCATGAGGCGCGTCCTGCCAGACGAGCGTCACGCCAGCCGCCATCGCGTCAATGCTCGTGGCGACCGCTAAGACGAGCATATCTCCCGCGTCAAACGCCCCTCTGCACTGGCTCTCCCCCCTGATGGCCTCGTCGACCATATTCAGGCCGATCAACGCCAACAGAGTGAAAGCGATCCAGTGATCCAGCGATTGAACGACGCCGCCGAACAGGACGCCCAGCCACAGGCCACCCAACAGCATGGCGGCCTGAAACCCGCCAAACCAAGCCGCCACGATGCCGGCCTCCCGAAGGGTCACCTTGGGACAGGCAAGGCCCTTGCATGCCGACACGGCGAAGGCGTCGGCCCCCAAGCCGAACGCCAGCAGACACAAATTCCCGAACAACAGGATCTTCCCCTCTCGCGCCCAAAAACTCCGAGCGTTCCCCCCTGAGACTTCACAGAGCCGGACAAATCCCCCGATCCGTCCGACTTTCCTCCAAAACCGGTTCCTAAGCCGGCGAGACTTTCCGCCCCGCCCGATCCCCCGACGCGCTGGCCAATTCCTCTTCGCGGGTTCGGAAGTACTCGAGAATTTCCTGCGCCGTCTCTTCCAGCGCCCGGCCTGTCACGTCCACCACGTAGGCCCCCAGCCGCTCCATCACGTGCCGAGCGTAGGAAAGCTCAAGGGAGACGCGCTCCATCTGGGCGTACGAGGCCCGCTGCGGGTCAAGCCCCAGCATGACGAGCCGATCCCGACGAATTTTCATCAGAGCTTCCGGGGCGATGACCAGGCCGATGACCCGACCGGGTGTGACCCGGAACAGCTCTTCCGGCGGATCGAGCTCCGGGACGAGCGGCACATTGGCCGTCCGCAGGCCTTTGTTGGCCAAGTACATTGAAAGCGGCGTCTTGCAGGTCCGAGACACGCCGACGATAACCAGATCCGCCTCGGGAAGAAGCGCCGGATTGCTGCCGTCGTCGCACGTGCTGGAGTACTCGATGGCCTTGACGCGGCGAAAATATTCCTCGTCCAAGTTGTGGTCGCTGCCCGGCTGCCCCATCGGCGCCTGACCGATCGTGCTTGAAATGCCGTCCAGCAGCGGGCCGACTAGGTCGACGAACACCAGAGACCGAGCTGTGGCCTCAAGGGTCATCCGATCTCTCATGCTCTGAGCCACCAGCGTGGCCACGACCATCGCCTTCTGGGCCTTGGCTAGGTCGCAGATTTTGACGATCTGCTCCGGATCTCTGACGTTGCGGAACCGGCGAAGTGCCACGTTGTCGCCTGTAAACTGGCGCAGGGCCGCCCGGGTCGTCGAGCTGGCTGTCTCGCCGGTGAAGTCGGACACGACGAAAATCTGGTGGTCCACCGGCTCGCTGCTGGAAATCGTGAAGAACTCAAAATCTTTCGCCCGGCCCTCTGTCATCGTTTGCCTCCCTGCATTGCCGCCCGCCACCTGCCGACGCCGGACGGATAAATGAGCCCTTTGACCTGAAGCGCAGAAAGGACGCCCGGCACCTGATAGGGCGGGACGCCCGAGTCGATTGAAATCTGGTCGGCCGACTTGTCGCCGCTCGAGCGGACGGCTTCCAGAACGCTTCGCTGGACATCGCTCAGGCCGGACTCGCCGTCGGCGTCAAACAGGTTCAACTGCCCCAAACCTGTCACCGACTGCAGAAACGACTGCCGGTCCACCAGCGGCGTCGCGCCGTCATAAAGAAGCCGGTTGCTGCCGGCGCAGGTATCCTCGTCGATACGGCCGGGAACAGCCCACAGGTCCCGTCCCATTTCCATGGCGAGACGAGCCGTGATCATAGCGCCGCCCCGAATCGGCGACTCGACCACCACGACGGACGTCGCCAAGGCGGCGACGATACGGTTACGCCGGGGAAAGTGCCACGGTTTCCCCGCGGCTCCCAGCGGGTACTCGGAGATCAGAGAGCCGCCGGAACCGATGATCCGGGAGAACAGCTCCTCGTGCCCCCGCGGCCAGACCACGTCCACGCCGGTGCCAAGCACGGCGGCCGTCGGGGTTCCACCGTCCAGCGCCCCGCTGTGCGACGCCCCATCCACGCCGGCCGCACCGCCGCTGACGACGGTCACGCCAGCCTCGCTGAGACCGCGGCCTACCCACTGGGCGACGTGAGCCCCGTAGGCGGAACACCGTCTCGTCCCCACCACGGCCACGCCGCTTTGGACGACCGGGCCACGGCAGTAGAGAACCATCGGCGGTTCCGCGCAGTCCCACAGGCGCTCGGGATATTGGCTGTCACGGCAGGTGACGACGGTCACGCCGGACTCGGTGCAGTCTTCCAGTTGTCGAGCTGGCCAGCCCTGACGCCACAGATCTCTCAGCCGAGACGCCTGCTGCGGCGTGACCGCGCGGCGCGCGCTGAGCCAATCAAGAAGTTCCAGACCGTCGACATCAGGACAGCCTTCCAGCGCCCGAGCCGACAAGGTCCCGGAGCCGAGCCAGACCAGCGTTTCCTTCTTCATGACAGGACGCTCCCCTGCCGAAACGCCAGCGCTTCCATCACCGCTTCGGGACCGATCAAGCTGTCGCCCTTCAAGTCGGCGATTGTTCGGGCCACCCGCAGCACCCGAACGACGCCTCGGCCGGTCAGACGGAGCGTCTGAGCCGAGCTGGAGAGTTCTTTTCGGCCCTCGGAGGAAAGGCTCTCTGAGCTTTTGAGGAACCGCTCGGGCAGTTCGGCATTGCACCAAACGCCAAGCTCTTTGCCTCTGGCCCACTGCCGCTTTCTGGCGGCGGCTACCCGCGCCCGAACGACCGACGACGGCTCGCCGGGCGCGCTCTTCAGGTCAAGCAGCTCTTGCGGCGACAGCCTCGGCACTGACACGTACAGGTCGACCCGGTCCATCATCGGGCCGGACAGCTTGCGCCGGTACCGCTCCACTTCCTGCGGCTGACAGCTACATTTTTCCAGCGCGTCGCCAAAGTGTCCGCAGGGGCAGGGGTTCGCTGCCAGGACGAGGAGAACCCGGCTGGGATACGTGACGCTTCCTGACGCCCGCGTCACGGTGATGAACCCGTCTTCCAGCGGCTGGCGGAGCGCCTCGGTCAGGTCACGGCGAAACTCGGTGAACTCGTCCAGAAACAGCATGCCCCGGTGAGCCAGGCTGACCTCGCCGGGCCGCAGGTCGTTGCCGCCGCCGCAGATTGACACGGCGCTTGCGGTGTGGTGAACCTGACGAAACGGCCGCCGCCGGTCGGGCGGAACAGGCATTCCCACGGCGCTTCGTATCAGCAGGGTCTCCAAAAACTCGTCCTTCGAGAGCGGCGGCAGGATGCCCTGCAGGCACCGGGCGATCATCGTCTTTCCGCTGCCAGGAGAGCCGACCAGCAGGATATTGTGGTGACCAGCGGCGGCAATTTCAGCGGCGCGGCGGGCCATCAGCTGTCCCTTCACGTCCGACAGATCGGGAAGCGACGCGTCAGGAACCCACTCAGGCGACGGCACGTACTGTATCGGGTCGGGAGAACTTCGGCCGCCCTGATAGTCAAGCACCTGAGCCAGAGTTTCAAACCCGTAGGCCTCGACGCCTTCCACAAGGCCGACCTCCGGCGCGTTGGCCGACGGACAGATGAGAGGACGGCCAAGGGAGCGTGCCAGCATGGCCGCCGGCACGGCGCCGCGGGTCGCCCGCAGGCGGCCGTCCAACGATAGCTCCCCAAGATACACTGCCGGCCGGCTGAATGGCCGGCCGGAAATTCGCCCAACTAACGCTGCAGCAATCGACAGATCAAGCAGGCTGCCTTCCTTGGGAAGGTCAGCCGGCGCAAGGTTCACGGCGACTTTGCCGGTTAAAGGCAGTCCGATGGCTCTCAGAGCCGCCCGAGTTCTCTCCCGCGACTCCCGGACGGCCGCGTCGGGCAGACCGACGATGCTGAACGAAAAAAGCCCTGACGTTATCTCGGTCTCAACTTCCACCTCGACTGCCTGAACGCCTCGAAGCGTCACGCCCAGCACGTCACCTGCCACAGTCGGCCACCCCCATCTCCACGTCCTTGTACCACCGGGCGGACCAGCGCCGCCCGCAGACCGTCACGGCAAAAAGGTCTATTCTCATCGGGCCGTTCCAGCCTGTTTGGCTCGCATATCCTCTGATTCCCCGAACAAGCGCGTTCCATTTTCTGGGACCAACGGTCTCCTCGGGCGATTGAAGCCGGCTCTTCTGACGGCACCGAACCTCGACGACCGTCAAACAGCCGTCAATAAATCCGATTAAATCCAGCTCGCACGGGCCGACGCGCACGTTTCGCCCGCAGACAGAATACCCTTCTTCAGCCAGCAGATCAGCCGCCAAATCCTCCGCCCACCGCCCAACGGCCAAGCTGTCCTGGGCTAGAAACGCGGTTCGCCCGGAAGCGCCCACCTGTCCGGAAAACGTTTCGTTTCCCGGGAAAGGCGCGCCGCTATCTGGGGAGACGAAGTCCATCGGCGGTTCCCCAGCAGAAACTTCGGCGGTGGAGAGGCGTCGGACCAAGGCGCAGCAGAGCTTCTTGGTGCTGAGCCGTGCCGTAACCCTTATGCTGGGCCAACCCGTAACCGGGATACAACCGGTCAAGAGCCGTCATCAGTCGATCCCTGACGACCTTAGCGACAACCGACGCGGCGGAAATTTCCGGGTACAGGTCATCGCCGCCGACGATCGCCTGCTGGTACAGGCTGATCCCCGGAATCTCCTGCGAGCCATCCACGGCCACGCCGTCAGGCGTGGCCGGGAGCCGGTTCACGGCCCGAGCCATAGCCCAAAGCGTGGCCTGCAGAATGTTCATTCGGTCGATCCGTCGGCGGGACGCAGCCTGGAGCCGCCACACCACGCCCAACTCCTGCATCAGGCCGAAGAGTTTTTCGCGCTTCTTCGCCGAGAGCTTTTTTGAATCCCGAAGGCCCGACTGGACCAGAACGTTTTTTTGTTCCGGCGACAGGATCACGGCGGCGGCCATCACCGGGCCAGCCAGAGGACCACGGCCTGCCTCGTCAACGCCCGCTAAAATCACTCGAGCCCCTCCAAAATTGACGACGCGGGGCTGTCAGGGGCCTCGAGGGAGAATTTCCCAATCGAGCCGGAGGCGAACGCGTCAACCAACCGGCGGCCGGCTAACTCCCAGTTGACGGAACCGCCGGGAGCAAGGCAACCGAGCCGGCGGCCGACAGTCTCCAAATCGAACGCCGGGTCTTCGCTCTGCTTGACGCCCCATTTTTTTTCGATCACGTTCCACAAGCCGCCGCGGCGCAGGAACAGGAGCAAATCAGTGGCAACGGTCTCCCAGCCGCCGATGACGTCGGGCTTGGAACAGCCGACCCAACACAACGCCTTTTGGGTCAGCGGATCCGCCTTGGGGTCCAAGATCCCCGGCGAGTCCACGACCAAGCACCCAGCCCCTTTGTACCAGTTCACCGCCTTGGTCACTCCCGGCACGCCGCCGACGGCGGCGGCCCGACGGCCAACCAGTCCGTTCAAAAAAGCCGACTTGCCCACGTTTGGAATGCCGAAAACGGCGAGACGCAGTTCCCGGTACGCCGGAGCGGCAGCGCTCACGGCCTTGCGAACCTGATCAAACCGGCCAGCTCTGGCGTCGAGTGCCCAGGCAAGACGCCCTTGAGAACGGAAGTGGTCCAGCCACTTCCGGGTCGTCGCCGGGTCTGCCAGGTCTGATTTTGTCAGCACAAGCCAGAGGGGCTTCATTTCGCCCAGCTGAGAAGCCAACGGGGACGCCGTCAGGTCGGGAGCCCGAGCGTCCCGGACTTCGACCGCCGCGTCGAGCTTCTCCATCAGGGCGGTCAGCTCTTTGGTCCCCTTGGCCATATGGCCGGGGAACCAAGCCGTCCGGCCGGCCATCAGTCCACCAAGCCGAAACGGTTCAGCGGCCAGAACCTGAACATGACCGGGCCGCTCAAGTTCGCCCGAGGGACAAAACCCCAAAAACGGCTGTCAGCAGAATTCGGCCGGTTGTCGCCCAAAGCGATGAAACTGTCCGGCGGGACGACGAGCTCCGGAAGCGTGAAGCTGTCCTTGTACTTCACGTACGGCTCGTCGATCGGCTTTCCGTTGATGAACACCGTGCCGTCCTGGATGGAAAATTTGTCGCCCGGAACCGCGATGAGGCGCTTCACGTAGTCCTTGGACGGGTCTTCCGGGTACTTGAACACGAAAATCTCGCCCCGGCGCGGCTCCCTGAACCGATAAATGAACTTGTTGACAAACACTCGGTCGTTCGGCATCAACGTCGGGATCATCGAGCCCGACGGGATGTAAAAAGCCTGAATAACAAACGTCCGAAGAATTAACGCGATGACCAGAGCCCAAATAATCGTCTCGGCCCAATCCCGAACCCGCGCGTTTGGAATGAGGTCTATCCAGATACGTTTGAACGGGTCGGTTATCCGCTGCCACACGCTGAGCACGACCATCTCTCCTCCCAATAAATTTTAATCAAAAGACGTCCTGACTGCCCCGCGTCCCGAAACGATTACCGTTCCCCGGCTCTTCCCGTCAGCCAACTGCCATCGGACGGCAGGCGTCAGGGTGTGAACCAACGGCTGATACGACCAGCGCCAAACGGCGCCAGTACCTGAAGGCAACAGAAGCCTGACCGGCGGCCGGGGAAAGAACGTCTCCTCTCCCGGACGGCCGGCAAAACGAGCGGTCAACCGGGCCGTTGCCTCCCCTCCAGCTAATCGGAAGGAACAGCCGGCCAGCAGCCTGTCTGACTGAACCATTTGTCCGCGAACCCAGTCAGCTAAAAGCTCTGTCTCTTGGCGCAGCCGGCCGTCGTTTGGCCGGAACGCCACGGAAAGGGCCGCCGCGACGGATATAACCGCCAGACAAACGAGCGTCTCAACGAGAGAAAAAGCCCTCCGCCTACGACGCGTCGACCGCATTGGGGGCGTATTCCGGCACGACGGAACGGATGGCCTGCCGGATGTCCGGCGCGGTCATGATCCCTTGAAGGACCCCCTCGACCGGCCCTTGGAAGTTGAAGCTGTCCAGACGGGCCCTGAAAATCTTCATGTGCGAAGTCCGCTCCACGTGAGCCGGATCGTAGAAAAGCTCCTCGAAAAGTTTTTCGCCCGGCCGGCAGCCGCAGAACTCGATTTTGACGTCCTGATCGGTGACGAGGCCGTGAAGCCGGATCATCGCCCGGGCTAAGTCGACGATTTTCACAGGATCTCCCATGTCGAGGACGAAAATATCGGCCGCGTTCCCAATCGACGCCGCCTCCAGCACCAGCTTGGCCGCCTCTGGGATCAGCATGAAGTACCGGCACATATCCGGGTGCGTCACCGTCACAGGGCCGCCCGCGGCGATTTGCCGCTCGAACTTGGGAATGACGCTTCCTCGGCTGCCCAGCACGTTGCCGAACCGAACCGCCATGTAAAACGTCTGAGGAAATTTTTTCTGAATATCCTGGACGACCAGCTCGGCCAACCGTTTGCTGGCGCCCATGACGCTCGACGGGTTGACGGCCTTGTCGGTGGAGATCATCACGAACCGCTCGACGCCGAACTGGCCGGCCAAGTCCGCCACAGTCCAAGTGCCCAAGCCGTTCACCCGGACGGCCTCCCGCGGGTTGTCCTCCATCAGCGGGACGTGCTTGTGGGCTCCGGCATGGAACACAACGGACGGTCGGTGTTTTTCAAAGACGCGCTTCATCGTCGGCCGATCGACCACGTCGGCGATCACCGGCACCAGCTGGACAGACTGGGCTTTTGGCCCCAGCTCTTCCAACAGCTGATAAATTGAGTTCTCGCCGTGCCCCAGAAGCACGATTTTCTGCGGCTTCGCCAACAGGAGCTGGCGGACTATCTCACTGCCGATAGAGCCGCCCGCGCCGGTCACTAGGACGGATTTTCCCTTGACTAGCCCGTCAAGCCGCTCCAAGTCCATTTCAATTGGGCTGCGGCACAGGAGATCCTCCAACGAAACGGGCTTCAGCTGACTGACTGAAACGGCCCCGCTGGCCAAGTCCTTCATGCTGGGAAGAAACCGAACGTTGACCCCCAAGTCGACCAGCTGGTCCAGCAGCCCCCGCGTTTTTCCCAGCGGAGCCGACGGCATGGCGACGATAACGGTTTCCGGCTTCAGGCGCTCAATGATTTTCTCGATCGACGACAGCGGGCCAAAGACTCTAATCCCAGCGACCCGCTTGCCCAGCTTTTGCGCGTCGTCGTCCACAAAACCCAAAATGCAGCCTCGGCCGCCTTGGCGAATCAGGTCCCTGGCCAAGATGTTGCCTGCCTCGCCGGCTCCGACGATAACCACTCGTTCCGGCAGTCCGGCGGCGTGACACTTCAGCGGCAGCCGCCAGGACAGACGGGTCAGCAGAAGAGATCCCATCCCGAAAACCGGCATGATGATCAAAATCGCCCGAGAAAACCCCGTCAGTCTTCCAAGGGAAAACTGCAACCCAAGGAATACTACATACCCGTACAAAAAGCTACGACCCAAAAGCAACAGTTCTTCAAGGCTGGCAAACGGCCAATAAATCCGATAAACCCGGCAAACGAGCATGGCCCCGATCTGACAGACGATGAAAGTTCCCATCATCGTCAACATCTGGCTCCAATAGTTACTTGGGAAGTAAAGAGTCCAGCGCATCGAGAAAGCAATCCAAGCAGACAGCGCGAATCCAACGGCGTCGATGACCATCACATCTCCGTTGTTTTTTCCAACACCGCGCCAGAAGGAAACTAGCTTTTCAAAAAAACTTTCCTTCACGAGATATGCCTCCTTTCTCCCGCTCTGAATACCCACTGTTACGGAAGAAGCAGTTTGCTTGAGCCCGCCGCTCCCTGTCCGCTGAGCCGATCGAGGCGCTTCAGATCCGCGGCCGACGCCACGTCAAGCCGAGGCTTGCTCTGCTCCTCTTGGACCATCTTCTTGATTTTCGCCTCGTACTCCTCCATGGACTTTTTAATGGCCGGCGCGTCGCCTTGGAGCCACTGAACCAAGTTGTCGGCCATCGCCTTCAGAGCCTCATCGTCGGGCATGGACTGAATTGCCCCTAAGTCAAGCAGCAGCTGGTGCTCGTCCTTCAGGGAATCGAGCAGATCCTGGTCGGTCAGCAGGCCTTTTTTATAAAGCGCCCGAGCGAGGACGTTGAACCGATTTTTCGTGTTTTCACCCTGAACCGACAGGCTGTCAACCCGGGCGAGAAGCATGGATAAAACCTCGTCGAGACTGATTTGCATCGGCATTGCCATTGGGGATCCTCCTTCAATTTGACTGCGTTTTTTCTGAGCTTGATTTCATTCTGATCGAAAAAAGATCTCGTGCCAGCGCCAAACGCGCTATACGTTGAACCGGAACTCTACCACATCTCCGTCCTGCATGACGTAGTCCCGGCCTTCGAGCCGCAGAAGGCCGCGGGCTCTCGCCTCGGCGACGGAACCGCACGCCACCAGGTCGTTATAGCTCACGATCTGAGCTCTGATAAAGCCCCGCTCAAAGTCGGTGTGGATAACGCCGGCGGCCTGCGGCGCCTTTGTCCCCACGGGAATAGTCCAAGCCCGGGTCTCCTTTTCTCCGGCGGTTAAAAACGACATCAGGCCCAGCAGGCTGTATCCGGCGCTGATCAGCCGGTCCAGCCCGGCGCTTTCCAGCCCCAAGTCAGCCAGAAATTCCTTGCGCTCTTCCGGCTCCAGCTCAGCCAAGTCCGATTCGACCTTGCCGCTGATGGCGACGAACCCGGCGCCCTGAGACGCGGCAAAACGCTGAACCGCCGCGGCGTACTCGCCTAATCCTCCGGCCAAATCGTCTTCCGACACGTTGGCCACGTACAGCATCGGCTTGTCGGAGAGCAGGTTCATCCCCTTTAAAATTAATTTCTGCTCGTCGGTCAGGCTCAGCGTTCGGATCAGCTGGCCCGCCTCGAGGGTCTTCTTCACCTGCTCGAACAGCTCGAGCGTCGGCGCCAGCGACCGGTCGGCCTTTGCCAGCTTTTCCGTCTTCGCCACAGCCCGCTCGACCATTTCAAGGTCCGACAGGATGAGTTCCAGCTCGATGGTCTCAATGTCTCGCATTGGGTCAACCGAGCCGTCCACGTGGGTGACGTTCGAATCTTCAAAGCACCGTACCACGTGGCAGATGGCGTTGACCTCCCGAATATGCGACAAAAACTGGTTCCCCAGTCCCTCGCCTTTGGAAGCCCCTTTAACGAGTCCGGCGATGTCGAAGAACTGAACCGTCGCCGGGGTTATCTTTTTTGACTCGTACATCCGGGCCAGCACGTCCAGCCGCTCGTCCGGCACGGCGACCATTCCCACGTTCGGTTCGATAGTACAGAACGGGTAATTTGAAGCTTCCGCGCCGGCCTGCGTAATGGCGTTAAAAATCGTGCTTTTCCCCACGTTGGGCAGCCCAACGATTCCCAGTTTCATGGAATTTCCTCCGTTTCTGCGGACAATACCAGCTCTTGCATTGTACCACTAACTGCCGTTCAATCGGCGTGTGGGATCGTATAATAAAAATAAAAAGAAATTTGGACGAAAGGAAGCGAGATTTTGAAAGTCTGCGTGGTCGTCGAAAATTGGGTCACCCGTATGTCCCCATATTTAATTGGCGAATGGGGCCTCAGCCTCTGGGTCGGCTCTGCCGAACCGACGCTGATAGACACCGGGCTGTCAGGAACTGCGGTCTGCCATAATGCCGCCGCTTTAGGGCTTGACCTGTCCCAGATCCGCCATATCCTGCTGAGCCACGCTCACGTGGACCACTGCGGTGGACTGTCTTCGGTCCTGAAGGCCTGCCCCCAAGCGACCGTCTGGGCCGGGGCCGATTTCAGGCGGCGCCGCTGGTTAGCGGCCGACGGACGCATGGAAGTCCTCGACGTCCCCGAGCTTGCTGGGTTGGAGTTTCGTCCTGTGTCAGGCGCCGTTCAAGTCGCGCCTCGACTTTGGGCGTTCGACGTCCCCGCCGAAGAGCGGGACGAACGGTTCAGCAACGGCAAAGGTTTAGCCGCGGACGGCGAAGACGGGCAGCCAGTTCAGGATCGATTCCGGGACGACCTGTCGTTCGTTCTCGAGGGGGACAACGGCCCGTCGCTCCTTTTAGGCTGCTCTCACGCGGCGCTGCCGAACGTGTTCCGCCGCGCAAAAAAGCTCTTTAACGGCTTGGACTCGTATCACTGCGTCTTGGGCGGCACGCACATGCAGGGCCTCTCCCCGGCCGATATGGACCTGTGGCTCGACGACTTCAAGCACTGGGGCGTGAAGAAGTGGCGGCTCTGTCACTGCACCGGTTTTCAGCCCGCCGTCAGGCTGAGGACGCTCTTCGACGACGTCGAGTGGGCCGGGTGCGGGACGGTCCTCGACCTATAAAGACAAAAAAGTCCGGCCGGCTCTTTGAACCGGCCGGACTTTTTCAAGGCCCTAGTCAGCACAGGAAGCGAACCTGCCGAGCCGCGCCGTTGAGCTGCCGTTCCAGCGCCGTGCCGCCCGGGAAAGCGCTCTCGAGGATCCGGCGAAACTCCGCCCCGTGCCCGCGGCAAAAAAAGTGCGCCACCTCGTGAGCGGCGACGGCCAAGGCCATTTTCTCAGGAAAGTGAACCAGCCGCACCGACAGCCGCACGGCCCGCCTGAGGGGCGTGCAGCTTCCCCATCGGGACGACATAGATCGAATGGACAGCCGTCCCGGGGGGACGCCGAAAAGCCGGCACGCCTGAGAGAAAATATCCGGCAGCTTCACCCGCGCCTGATCCCACAAAAAGCGATTGACCAGAATGAGCCGTTCCGCCGCCGACGCGGCGGACGGCAGGGCCAGCGTTTCGCCGTTAAAAATCCACCGGGAGCAGGAAGCCGTGCGAACGGTTATCTCCCGTCCCCACAAAGAAAAAACGTCCCCGTCTGCGCCGTCAAAGGGCGGCGGCGCCTCCCTTGCGAGACGGGCCATCCAGTCCTGCCGGGACGATAAAAACGCCTGCACCAGCACCTCGTCCGTCCCGAGCGGCACGGACAGGAGGAACGAGCTGCCGCGCCACCGAAGGGTCAGCCGTTTTCCTCGGCTGGTCCGACGGGTTACCGGCGCGGGAAAGTCAGTCATCGGCCTCCGGCTTGAAGTGACGGCATCGCCCGCGGGCCGCAAATTCCGGACAGGTACAGCTGCCGTGCGTTCGGTCCACCGCGTAGGTCTCGCCGTTTTCCTCGACGAGCCATATGCCTGAGGCGACCTGCCGGTATGACGCCGAGCCGCGCACCGGTTCCATATCCGGCACGTCGAAGGTTTCCACCAGTTCGCCCTCGTCGATTGCCCGGTTGGACAGCCGGTCGGCCAGAGCGTTCTGCTCCCGGGGCACCCAGCGGAAGGAAACGCCCAACGTTTTCGCCAGTTCGATCAGCGGGGCCGCCAGAGCCGCGAGCCGCGGCTCTTTAATTTTCCACGCGCCGGTCACCTGCCGAATTACCAGTTGGCTGTCGCCGAACACGGAAGCGCCGCGCAGGCCGCGCTGTTCGATTTCTCTCAGCAGCAAGCCCAGGGCGGTGTACTCCGCCTCGTTGTTGGTGCACAGCTCAATCGGCAGGGCAGCCTGCCATACCGGCCGGCCGCCGCACAGCAAAACGGCTCCGGCGCCGCCAGTCCCCGGATTGCCTCGGGACGCGCCGTCAAAAAAACCCTGCCATTCCACCCTAACACCACCTCACAAACCGCCCCAAACGGGCGCCGTTTTGTTATCATACCTTTCGAGTACTCAAATTGAAAGGGGAAAAACGAGTTGAACGAACTGCTCTGGATCGGCATGATGCTCGCCAATTTCGGCTGCGTGATGCTGCTGTACCGCCTTTGGGGACGGGAGGGCCTGCTGTACTGGATTCCCCTCTCCGTCGTGCTGGCGAACGTCCAAGTCGTCAAGCTGGTTGAGCTCTTCGGCGTCACAGCCACGCTGGGCAATATCGTCTACGCCACGTCGTTTCTGGTTACCGATATCCTGTCGGAAAACCACGGCCGAGGGCCGGCCCAACAGGCCGTGTGGATCGGATTCTTCTCGCTGATCGCCATGACCGGCATTATGAATTTAGCCCTCGTTTTCGTCCCGAGTCAAGCTGACACGGCCCAGCCGGCGTTGGAAACCATTTTCAAGGTCATGCCCCGAATCGCCTTGGCCTCTTTAGCCGCCTACGGCATCTCTCAGTTTCACGACGTCTGGGCGTACCACTGGATCCGAAAGCACACGGCCGAGCGAATGCTGTGGCTGCGCAACAACGGAAGCACGATGGTCTCGCAGCTCATCGACAGCGTCGTCTTCTCGTTTCTAGCGTTCTGGGGCACGGTGCCGACGGACGTGTTCTGGCAGATTGTCATCTCCACGTACCTGTTCAAGTTCATCGTCGCCCTCTGCGACACCCCGTTCCTCTACCTGGCCAGACACCTTTACCGTACCGGCAGGGCCGGCCTGTTCTCCGCGTAACATCACGCAACATCAGATAAATCAGCTTGGAAGCAACTTCGGTCGTTTCACCGCTTTACCTTGAAAACGTGAATGTTAGAATACTTCAATCATCGTCCTATTTGACGGCGTCCGCGTGCGATCCCTCGGGATAAGACGCCGAGCGGTTCAGCTGCTGTCATTTTTTGAAGGCGCATGCTGTTATTTGTCTGAGACTTGAAGGGAGAACGCTTTTTATAATGAGAGGTCTGCCGCGCTTCGCGCTCACCCACCCGGTGACGGTCATCATCACCACGATTGTGGCCATCTTCTTTGGGCTGTACGGCCTGAGGCAGATGGGGATGGAGAATATGCCCAACGTGGATATTCCCATCGTGCTGGTGTCCACCACCATTCAGGGCGCAAGTCCAACCGTCGTTGACAACGACGTGGCCGACCCGTTGGAATCTCGGATCAACACCGTCGAAGGCGTGAAGAGCCTGACGTCGAACAGCTACGAGGGCCGCTGCTTTACCATCGTGGAATTCGAGCTGTCCAAGGACATCGCCGACGCGGCGGCGGACGTGAGAGGAAAGGTCAGCACGGCCCAGCGCCAGCTGCCCGACGCGGCGGATACGCCGATCGTTGACAAGTTCAACATTGCCGACACGCCGGTCATGTACGTGGCTGTCACAGCGTCGTCAGGCGTCAGCCGAACGCTTCTATCAGATTATGCCGACTCGGTGGCCAAAGAACAGATCCAAACGGCTTTAGGTGTCGGCGGCGTGGACATGCAGGGCCTTCAGAAACGCCAAATCCGCGTGTGGCTCGACGCTGAGGCGCTGGCTGCCAGAAACTTGACCGTCTCGGACGTGAGAAACGCCGTCGCGGCCAGCCATATCGAGCTGCCCGGCGGTAAGATTCAAACTGGGACGCAGGACTATTCTATCCGATTGAAAGGCGAATATGAGACCGTGGACTCTCTGGCGTCGCTGCCGGTGAAGACGGTCGACGGTACGGTGATTCGGCTTCACGACGTGGCCCGGGTCGAGGACGGTTTCGAGGACAGAAATTCTTACGCGGTCGTCGACGGAGCCCCGTCGATCCTGCTGGTCATCCGCAAACAGCGGGGCGCCAACGAGGTCGCCCTGTCGGACGCCGTCCGAGAGCGAATCAAAAGCCTGAACGCGACGGCGCCTGCCGGCATCGAGCTGAAGGTCGTTCAGGACAACGCCCGGTTTATCCGCTTGTCAATGCAGGGCGTGCTGAGCAACATCATTTCCGGCATCCTGCTGACGGCAGTCATCATGTTCCTGTTCCTGAGGACGCTCAAATCGACGTTGGTCACAATAGTCACCATGCCGGTCTGCCTTTTGATTGGCATGCTCTTCCTATGGGGCATGGGCTTTACCATCAACAACATGACAACCATGGGATTGTCCCTCGTCATCGGCATGGTGGTGGACGCGACGACCGTTGTGCTGGAAAACATTCACCACCATTTTGACCAAGGCAAGACGGCCTTTCGGGCCTCGCTGGACGGAACGACCGAAGTGAGCAGCGCCGTCGTCGCCGGGGCGGCGACGACCGTCGCGGTCTTTTTGCCCGTGGCTCTCATGCCCGGGGTCGTCGGCCGGTTCTTCCGCTCCTTTGGCTTTACCATCACCGTGACGATTCTCGTCTCCCTGCTGCTCTCGCTGACTCTGACGCCCTTTCTGTGCTCCAGACTGTTGGCCCGCAAGCGCGAGACGATGTTGGAGCGAATCCTGAAAGCCCCGGAGACGTGGCTTCAGCGCGGTTATACCCGGCTGCTTCGGTGGGCGCTCTGCCACCGTTTTTTCACCCTGCTGTTTGCCAGCGCGACGTTTGCTGTCGGGCTGTTTTTCGCCTCCCGGCTGGGCTCCGAGTTCGTCCCTTCCTCGGACGAGGGCGAGATCAACGTCAACTTTGAGCTGAACGCTTCCGCCTCCCTAGAAGCCAGTCAGGCGTTTATCACGAACCTGATCAACTCGATGAAGTCCAATCCCTACGTGGCCTACACGTACGGCACGATCGGAGGCGGAATGAGCGGCGAGCTCTCCAAAGGGACTCTTAACTTGGTGCTGATCGACCGGAACAAACGGCCTACCCAGTCGGTCATCGTCAAAGAGCTACGAAAAGAACTTGAGGCGTTCAAGGGAGTCAAGATCACCTTGGGCCGCCGGGGCTCGAACTCCGCCGTGTCAATGAGACTTCTGGGCTCCAGCTCCGAAGAGCTGATCGACTTGGCCAATAAAATAACGGCCGACCTCCAGTCCACGCCGCAAGGGCTGGTGGACGTCAAAACCGACGTGGAACTGAACCAGCCGAGAATCGACGTGGAAATCAACCGGCCGCTGGCAGACGACTTGGGCGTCAAGGTGAGCAGTCTGGCCTCCGAGGTCATGACGCTTTTCGGCGGCTCCAACGTCGGGTCGTTCAAGGACCGGGGACACAGCTACGATATCCGGCTTCAGGCCCGGGCAGAGGACCGGACGACGCCGGAGAAAATTTTATCCGTCTTCACCCGCACGAACGACGGCCGGCTCGTCAGGGCCGACGGCTTGGTCAAGACGAAGATGACTTTGGCTCCCAACGTGATCAAGCGGTACAACCGGCTGAAGACCATCCAAATCACTGCTGACGTTGACGGCATTTCCCCCGGCGAAGGCTACGCGGTCGCCGAGGCGGCGTTTAAGCGCCACGCGCCTGCCGACGGGCGGATCATGGCAATCCCTTCCGGCGACGCGCAGCGAATGCAGGAAAACTTCGGGTATCTGTTCTCCGGGCTGCTTTTCGCCCTCCTGTTGGTCTACACCGTCATGGCCATTCAGTTTGAGTCGTTTATCCACCCGTTGATCATCATGTTCGCCGTCCCCCTCATGACGAGCGGCGCGTTTGGCCTGCTTCTGGCTGCTCACCTCAAGCTGAGCGTCATGAGCCTGATGGGCATCATCATGCTGGTCGGCATCGTGGTCAACAACGCCATCATTCTGGTGGACTACGCCAACCAGCTCCGCGCTTCCGGCCTGTCCCGGTTTGAGGCCATGCTGGCCGCCGGCCCCCGTCGGCTTCGGCCTATCCTCATGACGTCCATCTCAACAATCGCCGGCGCCGTCCCAGTGGCCCTCAACATGGTGGAGGGCGGCGAAATCCGTCAGCCCATGTCTATCGCCACCATCGGCGGCATGGTCACTTCTACCCTGCTCACCCTGTTGGTCATTCCAGTCGTCTACCTCGTGGTCGACGAGTTCTCCGACAAGCTCAAGGCGCGCCTCTCTCGGCTCAAGGCGTGGAGCCGACTTCGCTCTGCCCGGCGCAAAGGCGCCGCCTTCGGGGCAGCAGCCCGCATCTGAAAGGAGCACCTCCTATGAAATGCCCTTTCCTTCTCGCTCTTTTGGCGCTCGCCGCCGCTCTTCCGTCCGCTTTCGCGGGGGAGCCGGCTATCGTTTCCGTGACGGTCGTCTCACCGACCGGTTCGCTTCAAAACGTCATCGAGCAGAACGTCTCGCTCAAATCCCGACAGTACGTCAAACTCGCCCCGCAGATTGACGGCCAGCTGTCGGTCCTGCACGTCCACAAGGGGCAGACGGTCGCTCAAGGCGACCTCTTGGCCGAACTGGACCATCAAGAATCCGACGCCGCGCTCCAATCCGCGAAGGCGGCCGTCGCCGCGGCCCAAGCGCGGGTCGAACAGGCCCGGTCCCAAGCGGCCAACGCCAAGTCGGAGCTCTCTCGGTACCAAAAGCTCCGCGAGTCCGGCTTTTCTACCCAGCAGGAACTGGAGGCCAAAAAGACGGCTTGGCTTTCGGCCTCGTCAAGCGAAAAAGCCGCTGCAGCCGCAGTGACTCAGGCTCAAGCCCAGCTGGCCGAACAGCAGGTCAGGCGAGACAAGGCGTTCTTGAAGGCGCCGTTCAGCGGCACCGTTTTGAACGACTTCGACTTGGCCCCGGGAGCAACGGTCGGCAAGGCGACGCCGGTCGTCGAGCTCTCCGACCTGACGCACCTGAAAGGCACCCTCAGCGTCCCGGAAAGCCGGCGCTACGACATTGGTCTGGGAGAACCCGTGAAGGTCAAGGTCGACGCCCTGCCGAACGACGTTTTTTCTGGAAAAATCGCCTTCATCAGCGACTCGGTTGACCCGAACACCCGCACCGTTCCGGTGGAAGTCCACCTTGACGCGACGGGCAGCGCGTCCCGGCTCCGGCCCGGCATGTTCGGACGGGCTCAGATCATCCTGAAAAGCGCGGAAAACGCCTTTATCCTTCTGCGGTCGGCCCTGACAACCGACGAGACCGGCACGTGGGTCATCGTGGCCGCGGACGGCGTGGCGCACCGCAAAAAGGTCTCCACCGGCATGACGTCGGGCGACAAGGTTGAAATTACGTCAGGCCTCGAGCAGGGCGACCAGGTCATCACGTTCGGCGGCTCCGGACTGACCGAAGGCCAGCCTGTGAAGATCCTCTCTTCGTCCTCAAACTAGCGGCAACGCCCAAGACAAAAAGTGGCCCTCTGCATAAAGCAGAGGGCCACTTTTTAACCGAATAAAACTACTTGACGCCGCCTTCTTCCGCGGCAACCCTCTCGAGGGCGATACGGTACCCATCGGCTCCGTAGTCGAGGAACTTACGCACTCGGCTGATCGTCGCGGTGCTCGCGCCGGTCTGCTGGGCAATCTGAGGATACGTAAACCCACCCTGAAGTAGCCGGGCGACTTCCAACCGCTGAGAAAGCGCTCGAATCTCACCGATCGTCGCCACGTCCTCAAGAAAAGCGTACATCTCGTCAATAGTCTTCAAGGACAAAAATGCTCGGCAGAGCTGATCAGTATGTTGATCTTTCCATTTCTCCATTGGCCGACGTCTCCCTTCTTCAATCGGAAATGCGCGAGCCTTTCAATCGTTCTTATATTAACACTTCAATGTAACAAACACAAGTGCCGAACATCACTTACCTGCCGGTTCGGTTCAGCAGGAACGAAATCAGCACGTCGACGGCTTTCGTGGAGGCCATGCCGTATACCAGATGAAACGACCGATGGAGCGACGGCTTGAACGGAATGATCGCCACGTTCGGGTTCGTCTCGGCGGCAAAACGGGAGATGACGCCGGCCTCGCCGCCGTTCGCCACCGCGTTCACCACGCCGATGGCATGACCGAACTGCAGTTCGATGTCCTTCATCGCCCCAAGGCGATTCTTGTATTGGCGCTCCCAGACCTGCCGCGTGCCCGAGCCGCTGCCGCGGCCGACGAGCTTCAGGTTCGTCAGGTCGTCCATCTCCACGCTGGAGCGTCCCGCCAGCGGGTGCGTCTTCGGGACGATGAGCACCAGCTCGTCCTCAAAGAACGGCACCGACGTGTAGCCGGGTAGACTTCTGTCAACGCCGATGACCGCCAAGTCCGACTCCTTGTCGGACAGGGCCTTCAGGGCCGTCTGGGAGTCAGTGGTGTTCACGTGGACCGACACACCGCTGTGCAGCTCGGCGAACTCGACGAGCAAGCCCGGCAGAATGAAGTCGCCGGGAATGGAACTGGCGCTGATCGTCACGGTGCCGAACAGGTCCTGAGACAGCTCGGCGATCTGAAGCTTCGTCTTCTTGTGCATGTCCAGCATGCGCAGGGCCGTCTTGTAGAAGATCTCGCCTTCCGCCGTCAGATCGGAATGCCGGTGCCCTTTGACGAATAGCTCCGCCCCCATCTCATCCTCAAGGCGCGCGACGCGCTTGCTGACCGCCGGTTGGGAGATGCCCAAGGTCACCGCGGCGGCGGAAATACTGCCCTTTTCGGTGATGGCGATAAACGTTTCCAGTTCTTTCAAATCCACTGTCATCACTCCTTGCTGGAGTCCGTCCGGCTCCAATCTGGTTGCAATTCTTCGGTAAGTGGCTTATGATAAAGATAACATCTTGTATCTGTTACGAGGAGGATATGCCATGAGTTTTGGACTGCGCCTTCGTTCGCTCCGTAAGGCTCACCAGCTGACTCAGCAGCAGCTGGCCGAGGTGACCGAGGTGAGCCGGATTTATATACAAGCGCTGGAAAGCAACCGCCGGTCGCCGTCGATGAAACTGCTTCACAAACTGGCCGACGCTCTGGAAGTTGACCCGGCCGACCTGCTGGAGGAGTTCCCCAGCGAGAGAAGCGGCCGTCTTCAGCTGGAAGAGCTGTTCCAGCGTCCGGAAGAGCTTGAGATTTGGTACCGCAGCCACAAGCTGACGCCCCGCGACGTGGCGATGGTCCACCGGCTCATCGACGCGGCTCTGGCAGACTGGCAGAACGAAGCGAAATCGGCCGAAAACCTCTGAGCGGTCAATGAACGATCAAGAACCACAGCTGGAGTTCAGCTTTCCGCCGCCGCCTGAGTCGGTCCCCAGTTGGGCCGAATCAGAGGCGAAAAAGTGGCGGGACTTGGACGACTTCCAGCTTCAGGTTCGCCTCGAAGAGGACACCGGGCTGAAGGTGGACTTTCATCACGCGCCCCTTTCGCCCCGGCTCTGGGCGTTCACCTACGTCAGGCGAGAGCTTGGCCGAGGGCGAATTTACGTCAATGCCGACCTTCCTTACATCTGGCAGCAGTTCGCCTTTTACCACGAGCTGCACCACCTGCTTCACGACCATAAAGGGTGTTACTTCTGGTCCCAGACTCTCGTTCCGCTCAGCCGGTTTGAAACTCAGGCAGACCTTTTCGCCTGGGCTGCCGTCCTGCCGCTGTGGGAAGAGGCGGGAACCGAATGGTAGCTGAAAACTCATCATCAGCTGATCGGAGGCACTTCATGGAAAACTCTCAACTTCAGGAAGTCCTGCGCGCCCGACTGGAAAACTCCCCGCCCAAGGCCCGCCGGGTGGTCGAGTTCTTGCTGTCCCACATGAGAGAAGCGGCCTTTCTCACCATCGGCGACGTGGCAGGCGAGCTGAACGTCTCCAAGGCCCAGCTCGTTCGGGTTGCCCGTATGCTCGGGTTCGGCGGCTACTCAGAGCTCAAGGCCGCCATTCAGGAGACCGTGCTCGAACAGGTGAACCCCGCGGCGATGCTGAACCGGGCACTTTCCGAAAACGAGTCCGCGCTGGCAGCCCGAATCCACCAGATGGAACACGCCAACTTGGAAGACACGTGGAACCGGCTTGACCCAGCCAATATCAAGAAATTCAGCGCCATGCTTCTGGCCGCCGACTCGATTTTCTGCGCCGGCTGGGGAATATCGGCCATGACGTCCGAGTGTCTCTTCAGCCGACTGAGGGAACTGGGCCTCAAGAGCTTTACCCTCCAGCCGGGCTGCCTTACCTTAATAGAACAGGTTCGCTGTCTGGACAGTCGGGACGTGCTGATTGCCTTCGACCTGCCCAGCTACGCCCTGCTTCTTACCGAGTCGGTCGCCCGAGCGAAACAAGCCGGGGCGAAGATCATCACCGTCACCGACAGCCCTGCCGCGCCGATCTGCAAGATGGCCGACCTGTCGTTTTTCGTCAGCGACAGCAGCCCCACATTCGGCAGCTCGCTCATCGGCGCCGTCTTCCTGATCCACGTGCTCACATCGGCCCTGTCGGTCGAGATGGGTGACCGGGCCCGCAAGGCGCTGGAAGAACAGGCCGCCTGCCTTCACGATGAGCGGATTTACCACCCGGTGTTCGGCCTGCGCTACTGATTCGTCCTCAAGCCGTCCCGCCTCAAGGCGGGACGGCTTTTTTGTTTAAGCCGACAGCTCGAGACTTTCTCCCGACTTGAGCGGACAGAACTGCACCGACGGCGGCACGAGGCTTTCCAGCCGCTTCATGTCGGCGCCGATGGCCGGGAACGTGTCATAGTGCATCGGGACGACGCAGGTCGGCCAAATCATGCTCATCGCCTGCGCGGCGTCCCATTCGTCCATGGTGTAGTGCCCGCCGACCGGCAGAAGGGCCACGTCAACCGACTGGTTCGCCAACAGGGCAAAATCGCTCGTCAAGCAGGTGTCCCCAGCGTGGTAAACCGTCGCGCCGCCCATGCGGATTAAAAAGCCGCAGCACACCCCGCCGTCCACCAGCCCGGAAGGCGTGGCGATTGACGAGCTGTGAAGCGCCGGCGTCATCTTGGCGCTGCCCCAAGGGAACCGGGCTGTCCCGCCCAAGTTCATCTCGACTCGCCGGGACACGCCCTGACCGGCCAGCCAGTGGCCGATCTCAGGGACGCAGACGACCGCTGCGCCGTCGCGTCGGGCCAGAGCCACCGTGTCGCCTAAGTGATCGCCGTGACCGTGAGTCACCAGAATCGTGTCCAGCTTCCCAATCCGGTCGATCGGGACGGGACAGAGCGGGTTGCCGGACAGAAACGGATCAACGATGATCCGGCCGTCCGAGCTCTCCAGCACGAACGCCGAATGTCCCAAAAACGTGAGTTTCACGACGGGCCCCTCCTCCTGCTCTTTGAAACTACAGGGTCTCCTTCTCGCTCGACTGAAGAATGATCACTTCGGATCCCTTGACGGCCTTCTTGAACGCTGCCGGATCAGCCGATATGGACGGGAACGTGTTGTAGTGAACCGGGCAGACCTCCCGAGCCTTGATGAGCTCGCAGGCCTGCACGGCCGCGGGAACGTCCATCGTCGTCTCCCCGCCGATCGGCAGGAACGCCAAGTCGATGGCCATCTTGGACAAGTCCTTCATCTCCGGCAGAAGCACGGTGTTTCCGGCGTGGTAAACCTTGTGCTTCTCGACCTCAATCACGTAGCCGCAGATCGGGCCGGCCGTCTCGGTGCCGCTTTTTGCCGGAACAACCGTCACGGTCCCAAAGGGGAAATGACGGGTCTCGCCCCAAGCCATAACGACCAGCTGACTGGGAGCGACGCCCTGCTCTTTCATCCACTCGGCGGCGGCTTCGGTGCAGACCACCTGACACTCGGTCGCCTTGGCGATCGTCACCGCGTCGGCCAGCCGTTTGTGGCAGGCATGAGTGAGCAGCATGCCGTCCAGCGCGATGAAATCGTCAACAGTGTTGCAGGCCATCGGGTTGCCGGTGAAAAACGGGTCGATCAGAACCGAACAATAATCACTCTGGATCTTGACCGTCGAATGTCCGAGAAACTGTGCGTTCATTCTTCAAGCCTCCTATAAAAAACGACTAAAAAAGAACATAACTTTTTGTATAAATCGAGTATATAACAGAAACCTTCATTTGACGAGTGAATCAATGCCCAATTTTACTTTTTATCGTCAGCAAAAAGGCCGGGAGATTTCTCTCCCGGCCGAACGAGCTTTTAATCGCTTATTTTATCTTGTAGTACTTCTCTGGCACCTTGACGGAGCCCATGCCGGAGAATCCCTTCCCCAACAGGTAGGTCTCTTGGTAGACCAGCATGTAGTTTTTCAGCTCCATGCCGGTTCCAGCGTCCCGATAGTAGCTGCCGTTCCACTTGGCGCCCGGCGTTTCTTTGTCAAACGCCGCCACCAGACGGTCCAAGTTGACCTTGCGCCGCAGGGTCTTGGGCGTCACGCCCTCTTTGACGCAGCTGATCGCCAACTCGCCCATGGCCTCCGAGCAGGTGAACCCGAACGAGTAGGCCCAAACGCCCATGCGCCCGGCCCCTCCGGCCTTGACGACCGCGTCTTCAACTCTCTTCAGGATCGCCTTGAAGTCACCGGCCACGTCGGCCAGTTCAATGCCCAAAGCGCCGGGATACCCCATCAGAGGCGACGGCAGGTCGGCCTCGAGGAAGTAGCCGCCCTTCGCGGCGATGACCTTGATGAGCGGCTCGGTCTGAGCGTCGTTGGTGCAGTAGAACGCCGTCTTCGGGCCGTATTTTTCGAGCCATGCGGGAGTTTTTTCCAGAATAAACTGCTGGGCGCCGGCCACGCCGACGTCGCTGGTCGGGTCGGGCGCGGTCTCAAAGTGGAACTTCATGCCCAGGTCCTTGCACGCCTCTTCCATGATCCGGCGCTTTCTGGCCTGAAGCTCGTAGCTCTGATGGCGGGGGAACGACACGAGGACGTAGTTTTCGCAGCCCAGCTTGTGAGCCAGCGCGACGTTCAGGTAGCCGCGGGAAAGGGCGTCCGTCGCCACCGACAGATCAGCGACGGTGGTGATGACCATCGGGTCCTCATGAGGCTCGGCGGAGAACAGCAGAATGTCAGGCCGTTTCTCCCGAATACGCCGGAACGCCTCGGTCGTTCCAGGAACCGACTGGTTCACCACAACGGCCTTCATCAGAGGATCGTCGGCGAACGCGGCAATCTGTGAAATGGTCGTCTCCTGTTCGGTCATGAAGCTGTCCGGGTAGGTCACGTGCTTGATCATACCGCCGTTCGCCACGTCGCCGTAGCGGGCGATCAGGGCTTCAGCCCCGCGCAGGTCGTCCTCCGACTGTGACACCGTGCCGGTGCAGATCCCCACGTGGAACGGCGCCGGATCGGCGGCAAAGCAAACCCCGGCCCAGCAGGTCAGAAGCGCAGCAGCCCCTAGCCTTTTCAGGTACATTCCCATTCGTTCTTCCTCCTTCAAGTCCGTTTTTTGATAAAACAATACATCTTTTGGCTGATAATATCATAAAAGGACGCTTTAGCAAAGAAGGCTGCTCAAAAGACGAAGAAGCCCCGCGCCGAGATCTTTCGGCGCGGGGCTTCCCGCTATTCGCCGTCCCGCTCGACGGCGATGAGCCACTCTTTAATTTCGTTTTTCGTCACGGCGCCCGAAGCAAGCCGGGCCGAAATTTCCTTGACCGATAGGCCGTTTTGCCGCAAGGCCAGCGCCTCTTCCTGCCAGTCACGCGCGTCCGGTTCAGGCAGAACGCCTTCGACGACCAGGACCAGTTCGCCTTTGACCCCGTCCGCCACCGACTCAGCGAGGGCCTGAAGATCCCCCCGGCGAACTTCCTGATGGATTTTTGAAATCTCCCGCGCGAGAGCCGCCCGGCGGGGCCCCCAAAGGCGGGCCATATCGCTCAGGTGGCGAAACGCCTTGTGAGGCGACAGGTAAAAGACCGTCGTGACGCCCACGTTCCGCCAGCGGTTCAAAACCTCGGCGCGCTCACCCTCTTTGTCGGGCAGAAAACCGACGAAGACGAACGGCTGCGGTTCAAGGCCCGAAAGGAGAAGCGCTGGGACGAAGGCCGTCGCGCCCGGGAGGACGTCCACCGGGAAGCCGTTCTCAATGGCCGCGCGGATCACGACGGCCCCGGGGTCGGATATGCCCGGCGTGCCCGCGTCGCTGATCAGGGCGATTTTCTGCCCGTCGGCCAGCCGACGAAGCACTTCGTCGACCCGAGCCCGTTCGTTGAACTTCTGATAGCTCATCCGCGGGGCAGTCACGCCCCACTTCTCCAAAATCGGGCCGCTGTGCCGAGTGTCCTCGCACAGCACCAGCCCGGCGGAGCGAAGCTCGTCCAACGCGCGCAGGGTTACGTCGCCCAAGTTGCCTATGGGCGTAGGAATCACGACGAGGGGCATGACGGGGCCTCCTTCTCGTAAAACTTCAAAAACTCGTCGGTCAGGGAGCCGTCCGGAGCGTGCATGACCAACGGCCGGAGCACCCGAAGGCCCACGCCGCCGAAGCGTCGGGCTTCCATGAGGAAAACTGACGCGGGACGGTCCGCCTTCGGGTGAACGAACCGCAGGACCGACGGCTCGAGGCTGGCGGCGCGAAGACACGCCACGGTATCGGCCAGACGGCGGGCCCGCATGACCATGTACAGCCGACCTTTGTCCCTCAGGCTCCACGACGCGGCTCGGCACACGTCGGACAGAGTGCAAGCCGAGCCCTGCCGGGCCGTGCGGTCTTCCGGCGACGCGCAGGGCTGGCCCTGCCCTATTTCCTCATACGGAGGGTTGGCCGCCACGACGTCGTATTCTCCCCCTTGTCCTCGGCCCCAAAGCTGGGTCAGGTCGCCGCAGACGAATGACAGCCGGTCGGACAGGCCGTTGGACTCGGCGTTTTGCCGCGCCAGCTCGACGAACCGCTGGTCTATTTCCAGCCCGGTCACGTGAGCGCTGCTGCGCCAAGCCATCAGCATGGCGACGCCGCCAGTCGCGCAGCCCAGCTCGAGGGCCCGCTCCCGGCGCTTCAGCCGAACGAATCCGGCCAGCAGAATGGTGTCCATGTTGACCCGCGGGCCTCTGACGGGCTGACGGATCGTCAGCTGGCCGCCCAACAAGTCGTCGACGGTTACTCCCATTGGTCTGTCCTCACGCTCACGATCTGAGAAAGCCCCGGCTCGCTCATGGTGACGCCGAACATGGTGTCGGCCCCCTCCATGGTCTGACGCCGATGGGTCATGACGATCAGCTGAACCCGGGTCGCGTATTCGGCGGCCAACTGGGCGAACCGGCTCAGGTTGACCTCGTCAAGCGCCGCGTCCACCTCGTCGAGGACGGCCAGCGGTGCTCCGGCGGTCTCCATGGCGGCAAAAAGAAGAGCCAGAGCCGTGAGGGACTGTTCGCCGCCCGAAAGCTGCGCCAACAGGAGCGTTTTCTTTCCCGGTGGGCGGGCGGTGATTTCAACGCCGCTGTCCCACGCCCCCGCCTCTCCCTGCCATGACAGGTGCGCTTCGCCGCCGCCGAAGAGCCGGCCGAACAGGCTGTTGAATCGGACGTCGATTTGATCCATCGCTTTTGAAAAGAGCTCGGCGGCCTGCCGGTCCGCCTGCGCGATGACGTCCTGAAGCGACCTGATGCCATTTTTGACGTCCGCCGTCTGGTCGTTCAGGTACGTCAGCCGCCCGTCAAGGGACGCCTGCTCGTCCAACGCGCCGACGTTGACCGGACCTAACTCGCGCAGAGCCCGCTCCGCATAGCGGGCTGCCGATTCAACCGCTTCGCGCCGCTCGTCGCCCGGGGCAAAACTCTCCGGGTACGGCCACCGCGCTTCGCTGGCCGAGATCATTTCCTCCAAGCGGACGTTGCTTCTTTCGGCGTCAGCTTCGACGGCGGCGCGTTCAGCACGGATTTTTTCCAGCCGAGCCGAGGCCGCGTCCGATCGGCGGATGAGCCGCTCCGTCCGAGCGGCGTCAGAAGCGCCGCTTCTCTCCAGCTCGTCAAACAGGCCCCGAAGGTCTGACATCTGAGCCTCCAGAGCCCGCCGCCGGGTTAACGCTTCGGTCTCCTGCTCCTTCGCCCCGTCAAGCCTCGTCTGAGCGGTTCGGCGGTCGTTTTCGAGCCGTACCAGCTGGGACGACAGGGCCATCTCTTCGCCGAGCAGGCGCTGAAGTTCCTGCTTGGTGTGGTCGGTCCGCTCCTGCGCCAAAAGCTCTTCGCCCCGAAGCTGGGGCAGCGCGTCCTCGGGAGCGGCGTCGTTCCCATCCGGCGAGGCGGCGAGCGATTCAATTTCACGCTCCAGCTCTTTGAGACGGCTTTCCGTCTCCGAGGCGTAACGCTGCCACTCTTCCTGTTTCTGCTGGAACCGACCGCGGCGCTCTTCCAGCTCTGCCAACTCGGCGGAAACGGCACGCAAACTGTTTTGAAGTCCTTCCAACTCTTCTTTTGCCCGGGACGTGACGGCCCGGTGACGGTTCAGCTCTTCCTGTGCGGTCTTCTCCGCTTCCTCGGCCTGAGTCAGCTCGGCTCTCAGTCGCCTCGACGCCGCTTGAGCTTCCTCAAGGCGGGCGGCCAGCTCCGCGGCCTGACGGCGCGCCGAGATGGCGCCAGCATGAGAACTTTTTCCGCCGCTGACGGCCCCGGACGGCGAGAAGACCTCGCCTTCGAGCGTGACGACCGAGAAATGAGCGCCTCGGCTGAGCGCCGCGCCGGTCGCGTAGTCTTCCACAACCAGCACGCCTCCCAGCAGGTGATCGACGGCCTTTTTCCACTCCGGCGCTGGCTTGACTAATTCGGACGCCCGGCCGATTACGCCCTTTCCTGACGGCAGAGCGCCAAGCCGCGCTTGGCACCGCTCCAACGGCAGGAAGGTCGCCCGCCCGCCGGAACGCCCTTTCAGCAGGTCGATGCCCTTCTGGGCGGACGCGGTGTCCTCCACCAGAAGCCAATACTGCCGCCCGCCGAGATACGCTTCCATTGCCGCAGCCAGCTCGGCGGGGCACTCGAACGATTCGGCGGCTGGGCAGGCTTTGATGTCGAGTTTCCCCAATGAGATGGCAGCTAAGACCATCTGAACCGGACGGGGATACGCGCTTTCAGCGGCCGACGACCGGGCGGCCTCCAGCTCGCCTTCAAGGGAAGCGGCAGTCCGCCGCGCGCCGGCCTGGCGCATGGACAGGTCCTGCGCGAGGGACGTGGCGTTTCTCATTCCCTCGACCAGCTCTTCGGTTCGGTCTTCCAGCGCCTCAAGGGCTCTGTCCCCGCGGGCCACGCAGTCGGTGAGCCGCCGGTGTTCGGCTTCCAGCTCGGCCTGCCAGGCCTCCGCCGCGGCGGTTGAACTGGCTGCCCCTGACAGGCGCCCCCGCGCGTCCGCCAGAGCCTCCTGATACGAGGCCCGACGCTCGGTCAGCTCGGACAACTTTTTCTGCCGAGACGCGGTCGCGTCGCTCTGCCGGCGAATACGATCCTCCAGCTCGGCGATCCGGCCGGACAGCTCGGCCAGCCGAGTCTGACACTCGGAAAGCCGGGCCGACGCGCTCTTGCGGTCTTGGGCCAGTTTCGTTTGGCCCGCGCAGAGCCGCTCTTTTTCCTCGTCCAACCGACTCAGCGCGAAGGCGTTTTCCCGAATCGTCCCCTGAGCGGCCGTCTCTGCCTGCCGGGCGTTTTCGAGCATCGGCGTCAGCTCGTCCTGCCTCTCCTGAAGCTGAGCCCGGCGCTTGAGGTACTCGTCGCCCCGGCGGCGAAGCCGATCGAGCTGGCTCGACCAGCCGGCGTTCCACCAAGTGGCCCTGCTGAAGCCGGCCTGCAGTTTTTCGCCCCGAGCCTTCGCGTCGGCAAGACGCCGCTCTTCTTCAAAGCGCCGCAGGTGGTACAGCCGGCCATTCAACGTTTCCAGACGTGCCTCAAGCTCCTGAGCCCGCTTGGCAAGGGCGGCCTGAGGGGCGATTTCATCCCGACGGGCCGTCAGCTCGCCGATCAGCGTCTGAAGGCGCAGCAGCTCGTCCTGAGCCTCTTTCAGCTCAAGCGCGGCGTCGTCCCGACGGCGGCGGTACCTGTCCACGCCGAACAGCTCTTCCAGCTGAAGGCGGCGCTCTTTGGGCCGCTGGGAGATCGCCTCGGTCACTTCTCCCTGACCGATAAACGCAAACCGCTCCCCGCCCAACCCGACTTCTTCTTTGAACGCCCCTAAGTCACCAAGGCGAATTTTCACGCCGTCAGCCCAAATTTCCGCCCCGGACTGGGAAAGACTTCGCCGCAGCGTCGGGTGAGTCGCCCCGTCGGACAGCTGAACGGTCACCTCGGCTTCGCTCGCCTCGACCATGCCGGCCGAGCCCTGAAAAATCAGGTCCGACTGGCGGGCAATTCGCAGTCTGGACGCGCTGCTCTCCCCAAGCGCCCAGCGCAGGCCGTCCAAGATGTTGCTCTTGCCGCTCCCGTTCGGCCCCACGATAGCGGTGAAACCGGGGGCGAAGGGCATTTGGTGAGTGCCGCCGAAACTTTTGAAGTTTTTAAGAGTCAGTCGTTCGATATACACGTGACGGCTCCTCCCGCTCCCATGGGCTCTGCGCCTGCGTCAAAATTTTGCGGCTGTCTCCGAGAGCCTCTATGCGCCAGTCGGTTCGTGACGCGCCGGGTAGCCCCCGAAGCACGATCCGCCGACCGAACGTCTCTTCCCATCCTTTGAGCCACTTCTGCGCCACAATTTGGGCCAGCTCGTCGTTCATAGCCACCAGAGCCCAGCCGGACGACGACCCGGCGAAAGCCTTGCGCAGCCGGCGCTTGACCGACGCGGCCAGCGCTTCGTCCTTCCACGTCCGGCCTTCGCAGCAGGACGAGCAGGGCTGGGTCATCTGAGAGCGCAGGTCCAACCGTGTCCGCTTGCGGGTCACTTCCGCTAGGCCGAGGCTCGTCATGCCGTAAACTCGGACCTTGTTCGGGTCGGCGGCCGAAGCGTCTTTCAGCGCGTCCAGCACGGCCGTTCGGTCCGCCTCGCTCTCCATGTCGATGAAGTCGACGATGACGATGCCGCCGATGGCCCGAAGGCGTATCTGCCGGGCAATTTCCCGCGCGGCTTCCAGATTGGTCGTTTTCACAGTGGCGCTCAATGAGCTGCCGTCCACGCACTTTCCCGAGTTCACGTCGATGGCGGTCAGAGCCTCGGTCTGGTCGATGACCAGATACCCGCCTGACGGCAGCCAAACCTTCGGCCGAATGAGCGATTCGATTTCTTGGGTCAGTCCGCAGTACTCGAACAGGTCGATTCCCTTCTCCAGCAGGCTGACCTGGCCGCTCCAGCCCGCCCCAGCCGCGGAGACAAACCCTTTGACCGCGTCAAAAGCCTCCCGGCTGTCGGTGACCACCTCGGAAATATGATGGGCCAACTCGTCCCGAAGGGCCCGAATCAGGAAGCCGTCCTCCTGCCACAAAACGCCCGGCGACATCCGAAGCTTGGCGCTCTGCTCTATTCTCTCCCACTGCTCCTGAAGCTGGGCCAGATCCGTTGCCAAGTCCTCGTCGGCCGCGTCCTGAGCGGCTGTGCGGATTATTACCCCGCCGCGCTCAACGCTCCCCACCAATGCCCGCAGGCGCTGACGGTCCTTCGCCGAGCCGATTTTCCGCGACACGCCCACGCTGCCGGCGAACGGCAGATACACAAAAAAACGCCCCGGCAATGAGACCTGAGGCGTTACGCGAGCGCCCTTGCTGCGCCGCGGCGTTTTCGTCACCTGAACGATCAGCTCGCCGTTCTCGTGGACGCTGAATCCCTTGGCGTCGGCCAAGTACAAAAAGCCGTTGCGCCCGTCGCCAAGGTTGAGAAACGCCGCGTTCATGCCGCTCACAATGGACTCGACCCGGGCAAGGTAGATGTCCCCGCTTTGCTGCACCGGACGGCCGTGCTCCACGTACAAGTCGCGCAGCCTTCCGTCCTCGACGACCGCGACGCGGCGCTCCTCTTCGTCCAGCATGTTGGCGTAAATTTTCACGTCCTGCGTCACGCGCGTTCGCCTCCTTCAGGCGTCAGAAGCGGCACGACGGCCTCCCCGTTCCACGTGCCGAGTGCCAGCCGGGCGATGCAGATTTCCGGCCAGCCGGCGATCTCTTGGCGCTCGGTCAGAGCTCGAACCAGCATGCCGATCCCCAGCGCCGACGGGGAGGACAGGGTCAGTTCCAACCCCGTTTCGTCCCGGCTGAGATTCAGCAGGCCGTCGCCGTAACAGTCCCGGGCCGCCGGCTCAACTGCCTCCCAAACGGGACGGTTTCTCGGGCACACCCAGTAAGAAGCCGCGTCGATGACCTTATTCAACACCCGCCCGTCAACGTCCCGACAGGCCAAGAAACGAAAGCCCGTCGGGGCGGCGGCGTTGAACCGGTCCAAAAATTCCCGCTCGGTCACCGCCTCAAGGGGCCACAGCTCGGCCAGCTCGCCTAACGACGGCACGCCGACCGGCAGCGCCGGCCCCATGACAATTTTTGCGTGAGGGGAAAAACCTTCGGTCAGCTCCAAGCTGAACCCAGCACGGCGGGCGATTCGCCCGAAAAGCTGCGGAAGTTCGACGTGCCGGACAAAGCACGAGTACCCGCGCTTCTCGAAAAGGATTCTCTTCCGACTCACTTCTGTCCCCCCGACCAATGACAGCCCCGCCCCTGCCAGCCACACCCGGAACAACCGCCGGTTCGACAGTCGGGCGTGACAGAAGCCGCGTAGGCCTTCTGCCGTTCCCGCCATAAAAACGACCGGCTCACGCCGCAGTCGATGTGATCCCACGGCAGCCCTTCATCCTTGCCGCGCGGCCGGTGAGCGTACCAGCTCGGGTCGATCCCGGCGTCGGAAAAGCCTTTCATCCACGCGTCAAGCGAGAACGTGTCGCTCCAGCTGTCCAAGCGACTGCCGTTTTTCCAAGCCAGAAAAACAGCCCGCCCCACGCGCCGGTCGCCGCGGGCCAAGACGCCTTCGATAAAGCTCTGGCTGGACTCGTGGTATTTCAGGTTCACGTGCCGGTTGCGCAGGTTGCGCTTGAGCCATTGCCCTTTAGCGGCCAGCTCTTCCCAGCTGTTCTGAGGCTCCCACTGGAACGGCGTGTGCCCCTTTGGGACAAAACCGGCCACAGAGGCGTTGATCGACGCCCTTTTCGTGTGCCGTCGGCCGATCTCAGCGGAGTTCTCGCACAGCCGCAGGATACCAGCCAAATCCTCTTCAGTTTCGGTCGGCAGGCCCATCATGAAATAGAACTTCACCTTCTGCCAGCCCATGGAAAACGCCGCCTCTACGGCGCCGTACAGGTCCTTTTCGGTCACGCCCTTGTTGATGACGTCCCGCAGGCGCTGCGTTCCGGCCTCCGGCGCCAAGGTCAGGCCGCCCTTTTTCAGCGTGGCAAGTTCCTCGGCCAGACCGACAGAAAACGCGTCAACCCGCAGGCTGGGCAGGCTGATTTTCGTGCCCCGGCGGGCCATCTCCGGCGCTAAGTCAGCCAACAGTCGGTCGATCTGAGGGTAGTCGCAGCTGGCCAGCGACACGAGGCTACACTCCTCCCACCCGGTCCGATCTAAAAGCCGGGTCACCGACTCCTCGACGGTCTGAAGGCTCCGCTCCCGTACCGGTCGGTAAGTCATGCCGGCCTGACAGAACCGACAGCCTCTGGAGCAGCCGCGGAAGAGCTCCACCACAGCCCGATCGTGGACGATCGACGACGCCGGCACGATCATCGACTGGGGCGCAATCGCATCCATATCGTGCCAGACCGGCTTGGCAACGGGCAGAGGTGAGGCGGCGCTGAAGTGAACGCCGTCGCCATCATAGGCACAGTCCACCAGAGACGGAACGTAGCACCCCGGGACGGAACTTGCCGCTTCAAGCCGCTGCCGCCGAGGCCGGCCTTTCGTCCGGGCTAGGCAGTCCAACAGCGCGGGCAGCTGCGCCTCCCCGTCGCCTAACGAAAAAATATCCACAAACGACGCCATCGGCTCGGGAGTCATCGCCCCCGGGCCGCCGCCGATCACTATTGGACTGCGTTCGTCCCGGTCAGACGAAAGCAGGGGCACGCGTCCCAAGTCGAGCATGGTCAGCATACTCGTAAAGCTCATCTCGTGCTGAAACGTAAAACCTATCGCGTCGAACTCCGCCAAGGTTCGGCCGCTTTCTACCGACTGGAGAGGACGTCCGGCGCGGCGCATCAGGCCTTCCATGTCCGTCCAAGGGCAGTACGCCCGTTCGCAGTCGTAGTCGGTGCCGTTTTTGATCAGCTCATACAGGAGCTGAAACCCCAGATAGCTCATGCCAACCTCGTACACGTCGGGGAAGCACAGGCAAATTCGAAGCTTTGCCTGCAGCTTGGGCGGACGGGCTCCCCACTCACAGACCGCGTAGCGGGTCGGCATCTTCGCCCCGGCGATCAACGGCCACTGGGGATCGTCAAACTCAGCGAAGCGATATGCCACGGTTTGGTCCTCCCCAACCTGCCGATCGGCCGGACAGCGAGTCAACCAGCTTCAGCCCCACCGTGTCAGGTACGGCCGAGTCGAGCCGCTCCAGCTTGTCCAGCGCGCCCTGTTTTGCCACAAGCGCTACCGCCAGGACGGCGGCCACGAGAGAGCTGCCGCCGTAGCACATGAACGGCAGGGGCAGACCAGTGATCGGCAGAAGGCCCATGCTCATGCCAATCGCCTCGAAGAACTGGAACCACAGCCAGCCGATCAGAGCGACGATCCAAATCTTGTTTTCCAGCTCCCGGGTTCGGCGGGCGACGGCGGTCAGCCGCCAAAGCAGCACGCCGTACAGCGCCAGCAAAAGACAGCTGCCCACAAAGCCAAATTCCTCCGCGAACACGCTGAACACAAAGTCAGTGTGCGGTTCGGGGAGAAAGCGCAGCTTGCTCTGGGTGCCGTGCATAAATCCCTTTCCCAACAGCCGCCCGGAGCCTACGGCGATTCGGGACTGGATGACGTTATAGCCGGCCCCAAGGGGGTCGAGCGCCGGCTCAATGAACACCAAAAGCCGGTTTCGTTGATACTCTTTGAGGAAGAACCACGCTCCAGGAAGAACGGCCAGAACACAGCCAGCCAGACCACCCAGATATTTGCCTGGAGCGCCGGCCGCCACGAGAGCGAAAAACGTTATTGTCCCGTAGACCAACGCGCTACCCAAGTCGGGCTGAACTAACACCAAAATCCCCGCCACCCCCGCGAGCGCGAGCGCTCCGAGGAAGCGGGGAAACGTATCAGGACAGAACAAGCGGCACTGCTGCGCCAACACGAGGGCAAGGGCTATTTTGACGAACTCGGACGGCTGAATCGACACGCCGGAGAAGCCGAACCACGCCTGAGACCCCTTGGTTCGGCTTCCCACGAAGAGAACCGCGACCAGCAGGAAACAGCCGGCCGCGTAAATGACATAGCTATAGTGCAGGAGAGCCGGCATGTCCAGCTTCCAGACAGCCAAGGCCGCCGCCAGAGCGACAGCCCCCCACGTCAGCTGACGAAGCGCGTAGTGGAACCCATTGCCCGACGCTCCATTGCCGGCGCTGTAGATGGACAGAAGCCCCGCCGAGAAGAGCGCCGCCAAGACGACGAACAGCGTTTTGTCGGAAGCCCTGAACAGCTCTCCCAGCGTCCGACGCTCAAACATTCCTACTGTTTGGAAGCGCGGACACCTGAAACTTGACTGCCCCGCTTGAGCCGCAGAACGGGAATGCTCGCCTCAAGAGCCACCTGCCCGGCCGAATCGTCTCTGTCCATGCCCAGCTCGATGTTCTTCTCGTCCACATCCATATACCGGGTGATCACTTCGATCAAGTCAGCCCGCAGCGCGTTCATCAGCTCGGGTGTGATGTCCGTCCTATCGTGAATTAAAACAAGCTGAAGGCGCTTTTTGGCGGCTTGGCTTGACGGCGTTTTCTTTCCAAAAAGGCACTCTAAAAATCCGAGACGCATCCTTCAACCTCCTACGAACGCTTGAAGAACTTCAGCAGCGACGACAGGAAACCGCCCTTGTGCAGGCTGTTCACGTCGATGAAGGGAACTTCCTCGCCGAGGATCCGGCGGGCGATATTGTCGAACGCCATGCCGGCGTACGACGACGGGGAAAGGGTCAGAGGCTCGCCCCGGTTGGAGGACACGACGACCGAGTCGTCTTCGGGGACGATGCCGATCAGCTTGACCGACAGGATGTCCAGCACGTCGTCCACGCTGAGCATCTCGCCGCTTTGAACCATGCCGGGCCGCAGGCGGTTGACCACCAGCCGAATAGAACTCTTGCCCTGAGACTCCAGCATGCCGATGATCCGATCCGCGTCTCGAACCGCCGACACGTCGGGCGTGGTCACAACCAGAGCCTCATCAGCTCCGGCAGACGCGTTGCGGAACCCTGACTCGATGCCAGCCGGGCTGTCGAGAATGATGAAGTCAAAATCGGGCTTGAGCTGCTCGCACAGGTCTTTCATCTGGTCGGCGGTCACGCAGTCCTTCGTGCGGGTCTGAGCCGCCGGCAGCAGCGTCAGGCCTTCAACGCGCTTATCCCGAATCAGCGCCGCTTTGAGGCTGCAGTTGCCCTCGATGACGTCCACCAGATTGTAGACGATCCGATTTTCCAGCCCCAAAATCACGTCGAGGTTGCGAAGTCCGATGTCCCCGTCCACCACGACGACTTTTTTGCCCTTTCGAGCCAAAGCCATGGAAACGTTGGCGGTCGTCGTGGTCTTGCCCACGCCGCCTTTCCCCGAAGTAACGACGATCACTCGTGCTGACATGGTGTTCCTCCTGTCGTCTGTCCGCTATTGCGCGGTTTTTTGACCGATAGACAGCTCCCGCGGGCTGTTCGTTTTACGCGTTGTTGGTGTCGATCCTCAGTTCCTTGGCGACGAACACGCCGTTTCTCAGCGCTATGGACACGGGCCGACCCCACCACGGGCAGTCGGCCGGGTCTTTTGTCACGCTGACGGTCGTGCCGATCCGAATGTGGTTGGCCATGTAGCTCATCGCGATGACCGTAGCCTCATTATCTCCGCCGTAGCCGGCATGCACAAGCCCTTTCAGCGTTCCTAGGATGCAGACCGAGCCGGTCGCCTGAATTTCCGCCCCGTCGTGCAGGTTCCCCACCAGAATGACGTCGCCGTCGTGCTGAAACGATTGGCCGGACCGAAGCGGATGGGAGAGAATGGCCGTCGTGCTGTCGGTCACCATGGGCCGATGTGATGCCTCGTCCGCCAATCCCAAGTTGGACAGCACCTGACGGGTCACGTCGTTGGACGACTCCCAGCCCTTGACAATCAGATCCTGAATTTCCACCACGTCCGTCAGGAGGTGGAGAATCCAGTGACGGCTCACTTCCAAATCCCCAAAATCGAAAACCAGCGGAATGCCTCGGGCAGTTTGGCCGGCGTCTTTCAGGCTCTTGCCTACGTCCGATACGGTCGGCAGTCCGGACGGGAACGAAACCTGCAGTATGGCGCCCCGCCCTCTGAGCATTACGTCAGTTTTTTGCTCTGTCATTTTCCTTCGTCCCTTCGTCCTGTTCCAGCAAAAATGCCAACAGCTGTCCGACCATCGGCGCAGCCTCCTTGCCGCCGCCCTTGCCCGCTTCCAAATAATAAATGACCGCGTACCGAGGAGCGTCAGCCGGAGCGTACCCGATAAAAACCGCGTGGTCGTCGCCGTGGGAGTTCTGAACCGTGCCGGTCTTCCCAGCCACCGAAACGCCCCACGTCCCGGCGCGCCACCCGGTTCCGCCGGGAGCGACGACTGCCTTGAGCCCTTTTCTGATGATCGACAGGCAGTTCCCGTTCAGGTGAGGATCCCGGCGCAGAGGCTTTAAATCCTTATTCACGTGAGGCTGAATAACGGTTCCTCCGTTGGCGATCGTGGCAAAAAGGTTGACCATCTGGAGCGGCGTCAGGAGCAGATACCCTTGGCCGATAGAGTAGTTCACTGTGTCACCTTTGAACCACGCCCCCAGCCCTTTCCCTTTTTTCCACTCCGGACCGGCCAGATTGCCCCGGCTCTCCCCCGGCAGGTCGATCCCCAGCGGGCCGTCCAACCCGAGACGCCGGCCTAACGACAGATACCGGTCGATGCCCACCAGCTGGCTCGTGGTGTAGAAAAACACGTCGCAGGAGTCGCGCAGCGCGCGAATAATATCCTCCTGCCCGTGTCCCCACCGGCGCCAGCACCGAAACGTTTGGTTGCTCAACTTGTAGCTGCCCGTGCAGGTTATTTGCGTCTTCGTCGTCACAGCGCCGCACTCGAGCGCCGCATACCCGGTAAACGCCTTCCAGCAGGAACCGGGCGAGTACTGAGCCGAAACGGCTCGGTTGATCATCGGGTGCCGCGGGTCTTCCTGAAGAGGCCCCCACTCGGCCGAAGAGATCCCCCAAGCCAACGGGTTCGGGTCGTATGACGGCGAAGAGTATATCGCCAAGACTTCCCCAGTTTTGACGTCCAAGGCAATCGCAGCGCCGCGGAAGTCTCCCATTAAAGCCGCGGCCTTTTTCTGAATCGCCAAGTCAATAGTCAGGTGGATATCTCCCCCCCTGACAGGATCTTTTTTGTCTAAATCGCCCCGCGGCCGTCCGCGGGCGTCAACCTGAAGCGCCCTCTCTCCCGGATCCCCGCGCAGAAGAGTCTCGTAGTATTTTTCCACGCCGGTCTTGCCGATCACGTCGCCGCCAGCGTACTCGCCGCCGGATGAGGCCAGCTCTCCTTCAGAAATCTCGCCAACCTGCCCCACAACGTGGGCCGTCAGCGGCCCTGCCGGGTAATCGCGCCTCTGTCGAGGCAGCGGGAAAAATCCGGATGGAAACGACGGGTCGTTGAGCAGGGACGTCATTTGGGTCATCGTCAGGCCGGAGACGACCGCGACGGCCCGGTAGGGCGCCCAGAATCGCCGGCTGATCCCGGCGGAAAGCTCTTCTGAGGAAAGCGGGATCCCCTGACGGTTAACCGCCTCGAGGAACCGCGCCTTAGACTCTTCGGTCAGGTCAACCGGGTAGGCCATCACGTCGAATACCGTCACGTTGACGGCTAAAGGCCGGCCCTGTCGGTCGAAAATTTGTCCCCGTACCCGAGGAATGCGGATGACTCGAAGCCGGTTGTTCATCGCCAGCTGAACGTATCGATCCGCGTTCCGTATCTGAAAAAAGAACAGCCCGCCTACCAGAAACAAGATACTGCAGACGATCAGCCAGCGGATCACCAACACTCGGGAGTCAACCCGGGGACGAATTTCAGATCTAGAGGTCTTCATCGTTCCAAGTTCTGTACGACCACGCGGCCAAAAAGGCCGGAACGGTCAGAACCATCTGAAACAGGTACACGGCCAGCCAGTTCAGCGCCCCTAAAGACCGCGGCAGCAGCACGAGCCGAATACAGCTGATTATCGACATGAGAACCCAGTTGCTTACGACGAACGCGCCGCCGGTCCGTCCGTCCCGGGGCAGATCAAACCAGAACAGCCGAAACGCCCAATGGGCCATCACAAAAACGGCAGCGGTCAGCCCAGGCATCCCGCTCCAGCGAAAGTCAAGCAGAAGACCGCCAAGGGCCGGCAGCAGGTACCAAACGCAAGGGACGTCGAACCGCTTTGTCCCAACGCCGTTCAGCGCCATAAAAAACAGCTCAGGCGCGAGCAGGCCTGCTCCGACGAGCACCTGTATCAGATCCTGCAGGTACCATGTTCCAACAAGAAGAACCAGAGTCATTTCTGCCCTTTCTCCAAAAAGCCGAGGCTTTGAAGGCGCGACAGCGGCGCTGCCGGAGCGATCTCGTAGTCGATCAGGTCAGGCGAGGGCCGCTCGACGTTTCCCGTCAGAACCCCAACGAGCACTCCGGGCATCAGTCCGCCAGCGCCAATCGACGTGACAATCCGCTCGCCCTTTTGAAGCGTTACTGACGGGGCGACGTAGCGGAGCCACACTCGACCGTTTCCGTCTCCGACTGCCACCCCGACGTCCCGGGCCTCTTCCGCGACCACAGGAACGTACGAGTCGGCGCTCGTGATGAGCCGCACCCAAGTCCGCCCCTGCGCCGAATCCGTCACCAGCCCGACCAGTCCGGCGTCCTTAACCGCCGGGCTCCCTTTCTGCGGCGAGGGTTGTCCCGCCATGTCGAGGCGGACTTCGTCCCACCACGCCTGAGGGTCGCGAAAGTCGATGACAAACTCGCCGCGGTCGCTCACGGCCTGCCGAACGTCCAGCTCTTTGCTCAGCGCCAAGTCAGCGGAGAGACGCCGTTCCCTGGCCTTTAAATCCTCAATGGCCGCCAAAAGCTCCTGCCGATCCGCTGCCCACTCGAATCCAGCCCGAAAGCCACGAGAAATCATCCGAGCAGGCCACTCGGCCGGCGCCAGCATTCTGGCCGTCCAAGCCATGGCAAATTTCAACTCCGGCGTCCGAATGAGGGAAAACAACAACACAAGCCCTGCAGCCGCAAGGCTCAGGGCACAGGTCATTTCCCGTCTTCTGTCTCCGGAGATCACGCCGAAGTCCTTAGCGGTTTCGCTTCTGAACCGTCGTGAGCAGATGTCTCATCCGGTCCATGTCTTCCAGCGCCCTGCCAATGCCCAGCGCGACCGCGTGAATCGCGTTTTCCGCCAAAAATACCGGCGCGTTCAGCGACTTAGTCAGCCGTTCCGGCAGGCCGCGCAGCTGGGAAGCGCCGCCGACCAGCACGATGCCGTGATCGACAATGTCCTTAGCCAGCTCCGGCGGCGTCTGTTCCAAGGCCACCTTGACCATGTCCTCTATCCGGCTGATGAGCGGCAGAAGGACCTCTCTGATTTCCAGCGACGTGACGATTTCGGCCTTTGGAAGCCCGTCGGCCAAATCCCGGCCCTTCACTTCCATCGTCAGCTCTTCGTCGAGGGTCACCGCGGAGCCAATCGTCTCCTTAATCGTCTCGGCCGTTCCTTCGCCGATGAGCAGAGCCCGCTTCTGGCGGAACATGCTCACGATCGCCTCGTCCATCTCCTTGCCGGCCGAGCGAAGCGAGTTGGTCACCACGATGCCGTCCAAGGAAATGACAGCCACCTCACTGGTGCCGCCACCGATATCAAGCACCATGTTGCCCTGCGGCGCGGCAATCGGCAGACCGGCCCCCAAAGCGGCCGCGATCGGCTCGTCGATGATGTACGACTCTTTTGCCCCGGCGCCAATCGCCGCGTCGAGGACGGCCCGGCGCTCCACCTCGGTCACCTTGGCCGGCACCGAGACGACAACCAGCGGGCGGGAAAAACGGCTCTCGCTTGTTATTTTGCTCAAATAGTGTTTGAGGACCGCTTCGGTCATGTCGTAGTTGGCGATCACGCCGTCCCGAAGGGGCCGAATGACCGTAACGCCCTGAGGCGTCTTGCCTTCCATCGCCTTGGCCTCGTGGCCGTAGGCGATAATTTCCCTGCCGCCCTGAGGCATCTTGCGGACGGCCACCGCCGACGGCTCGTCGAAGACGATCCCCTGGTCGCTCTGATACACCACGATATTCGACGTTCCTAGGTCAATCCCTATTCCTTGGCCGATGCTCTTTTTCAGAAAACCCACGTCACGCCGCCTCCTTATCGCTCATCGCGCCGCGAGCTTCCTGATACAACGCTCACACGACCACCGACGATGAGAAAATGTCCTATAAACCGAATGTTTAACAGTTCCAACCGGCAGGCTAAATAGTCTGTCAGTTTCCGGTCTTCCATGCTTGGCTCAGACACCCCGTCCGGGTGATTATGAAGCAGAGCCACGCCCCTACAGTCAAGGCGAACCGCCCGGCGAAGCAAGTACGGCATGTCGAGGGCCGCGCCGTCCGGGCCGCCGTAAGAAAGCCTCTCGTCTCCCAACAGGCGGTCTTGGTCGTCAAAGAAACCGGCCACCACGAACTCACGGGCTTCCGGCCTCAGCTGGCACGCCCAATCGGCGAGCCACGCTTTCAGCGGGGGAAGGCCTTCCTGTTCGTTCGACGACCGACGTCCCAGCTCAAAAGCAGCCAACAAAGCGGCCGCTTTGGCCTCGCCCATGCCGCCGATAGACTGGACGAGCTCCGACGGGCTGGCCTGCGCCATTGCCCGAAGCCCTCCAAACTCAGCCAGCAGCGAGCCGGCCAGTTCAAGAACTCCCTGAGCGGCCGTTCCGGTCCGAAGCAGCACGGCCAGCAGCTCCACGTCGGACAGGCCGGACGCCCCGAGACGGCAGAGCCGCTCCCGCGGTCGAGAAGACTGGGGAAGCTGCTTGAGTTTCACGCCTCCTGCCGTCACTGGAGAAACGGGTTGAGCTGGCGCTCTCTGTCCAAGCTCGTTTCCGGCCCGTGCCCCGGCAAAACAGGAAGGTCCCCTTTCAGCTCTTTGAGCCGCGCCAACGACCTCGCGAGCGCCTCGCTGTCGCCGCCCCGCAGGTCCGACCGGCCGATGCTTCGGGCGAACAGGGTGTCGCCCGAGATCAGCAGTTTTTCGCCGTCCTTCTCGACGATGTAGCAGCAGCTGCCGGGCGTGTGGCCAGGCGTGAGCAGCACGGTCAAGGAAAAGCGCCCCACGCTGAACGTGTCGCCCTCGTCAAGGAGCTTGGACGGCTCGTACGGCGGCACTTCTCTGCCAAACTCGACCGCCAGATTGGCCCAGTTGTCCTTTGTCATGTTCAAGTCGCCGCGGGCCATGTAAACTGGCGCCCCTGTCGCCTCCACCAGATCAGCTACCCCCAAACAGTGGTCCATATGCCCGTGGGTGAGCAGGATAGCGCCGAGCTTCAGCCGTCGGTTCTGCAAAAACTCCACCACGTCAGCCGGATCTCCGCCCGGGTCAACGCAAAACGCCGTCCCGTTGCCGTCGTCAAAAGTATAGCTATTCGTCCACAGTGGGCCGAGAGGAATTCGCTTGTAGTCGAACACCGCTGTTTTCTCTCCTTCGCGCATCTCTTATTGCCGTTTGTCCCGAACCGGTTTAAGCCGGCGCCTCAGCCTTTGACGGCGAGTCGACTATTAAAGTCACCGGCCCGTCGTTTTCTATCGCTACAACCATGTGCGTCCTGAACACGCCGGTTTCGACCTGAATACCCTTTCCCCTCAGGCGGGCCACAAACCCTTCGTACAGTTTGTCGGCCTCGTCGGGCGGCGCAGCCTTGACAAAAGACGGACGGCGCCCTTTTCGGCAGTCGCCGTACAGCGTGAACTGCGAGACGACGAGCATCTGGCCGCCGAGATCAAGAAGGGACCGGTTCATTTTGCCGTCCTCGTCCTCAAAAATCCGAAGGTCTGCTACCTTATCGGCCAGCCACTGGACGTCCTCCGGCCCATCGCCGTCTTTAACTCCCAGAAGGACGCACAGCCCCGGGCCAATGCGCCCGCAGAGGGTTCCTTCTGAACTGACCGAACAGCTTTTTACCCTCTGAACGACAGCTCTCATATTTATCCCCTTTTCACGTCAATGACGTTCCGCACCCCGCCAAGTTTTGCGATGAGCGAGTAAAGGTGCTCCACGTCCCTGACCATAACTTCCATTTTCATTCTGGCGTGCCCTGCGGCGACGCCAATCTGAGTGGCGCGGACTGAGTTGATGTTCGCCTCGCTGTTGGCGCAGACCCGCGCTACATCGGCGAAAAGCCCCGACCGGTCGACAGCGTCGATGACGATCTGAGCCTGATACTGTTTTCGGGACGTGTCACCCCAAGCAACCCGAACCCGGCGTTCGTCAACAACATCGGCGATGCGCTCGCAGTCCGAGCGGTGAACCATGATTCCGCGGATCTTCGTCACGAACCCGACGATATCGTCCCCTGGCACAGGACAGCAACACTGGGCCAAGGAGATCTGTATTCCCCCTGTTCCCCCGACAACGATGTCGCTGTCCGACTTGTTGCGAAGTTTGTGAGGCCCCTCAGTAGCCGAGGGCTGCTCTTCAGCCTCACTGTGATTGGCCGCCTCGGCAATTCGCCCGGCAGTCTGAGATGTGTTCAGCTTTCCGGAGCCGAGAGCGAAGTACAGGTCGTCGTAATTGGACAGCCCTAGGTCTCGGGCAACCCGGTTCATCGACGTCGAGAGGGCCTCCAGCGACGTGAAGGCGTCTCCCAACCGGGCCCGCAGTTCCCTTTCCAGAAGCTCTTTGCCGCGCGAGACGTCGTCTTCTCTGGCTAAGCTGTCCAACCGTTTGAAGTACGCCCGAATTTTGCTCTTGGCCTTGCTGCTTTTGACGAACCGCAGCCAGTCGCGGGACGGCTTGGCGCTGGACGACGTCATGATTTTGACGATGTCGCCGTTGTGAAGCTCGTAGTCGGCCGGCACGATGCGGTTGTTGACCATCGCCCCAACGTATTGCTCTCCTACCTGAGTGTGAACCGAGAACGCGAAGTCGACGACCGTCGAGCCTCGGGGGAGATTTTTCACGTCCCCTTCCGGCGTAAAAACGAACACGTCGCTGGTGAGGACGTCGTCCTTCAGCCGCTCCATGAACTCTTCGGAGTTGGTCTCGTCGCTGCCTTCCAAAGCCCGGCGAATCCACTCCAGCTTGCTGTCCAAGTCATCGACGTGGCTGTCGCCCTCTTTGTACCGCCAGTGGGCGGCGACGCCGTACTCAGCCCGCCAGTGCATGGCCCACGTCCGAATCTGGACCTCAAGAGGCTCGCCCGATGGCCCCAGAACGGTGGTGTGAAGCGACTGATACATGTTGTTCTTCGGGTTGGCGATGTAGTCGTCGAACTGGCCTGGGATAGGCTTCCAAATGGTATGAACTACGCCCAGGACGGAGTAGCACTGCGCCACGTCCTCCACGATGACCCGCAGAGCCAGCAGGTCGTATAGCTGGTCAATGGAGAGCTTCTTGCGGTTCATCTTCTCGTAAATGCTGTAAAAGTGCTTGGCCCGCCCCTTGATGGAATTCTTAATTCCCATCTCGTCCAGCCGGGCCTGAAGGATCTCCAACGCCTGCTCGACGACCGCTTCCCGCTCGGGAAGCCGCTTTTTAACCTTGCTCTTGATCTCGTAGTACATCTCGGGGTCGTAGTACTTGAACGCCAGGTCCTCAAGCGTCCGCTTCATCTGGTAAATACCCAGACGGTGCGCCAGTGGCGCGTAGATCTCAAGAGTTTCCTTGGCGGTCCTTATCTGCTTGTCCCGGCGCATCGCGCCGAGACTGCGCATGTTGTGAGTTCGGTCGGCCAGCTTGATGAGCACGACCCGAATGTCCTTGGCCATGACCAGGAACATCTTCCGAAGGTTTTCCGCCTGATAGTCCTCAAACGTCTTGAACGGGAGCTTGCCGAGCTTGGTTACCCCGTCGACCAGCGTGGTGACAACTTCGCCGAAGCGTTCCCGCATTTGTTCAGCGGTGCACTCGGTGTCCTCCAGCACGTCGTGAAGCAGGGCTGCCTGCAGCGTAGCCACGTCCAGCTTCATGTCGGCGAGTATTGACGCGGCAAAGACGGGGTGAATGATGTACGGCTCGCCGCCCATACGCATCTGCTCGCCGTGAGCCCCCGCGGCGAAGACAAACGCCTCGCCGACGCCTTTCAGCTCGTCCCGATTCAGGTAGCGGGATATTTTCGACCACAGCTCCCGCCAAGCATACGTGACGGTGGCGGAGCTCTGAGTGGCCGGCAGCCGCCCGATGTAGCTGTCCCGCAGGCTGTTCAGCTCTCTTTTGCCCGCGGCGGTCATCTCCTGAGGAACTGGTGTTCCGGTCGTTTCCTGCGTCACCGTCATCACTCACGCCCCCTTCCCGTCTTTGGGCCGATCAGGCGCCGCGGCCCAAAACGATCTTATCCACCACGAACTGGACGTTCCGACGTCCCCGCCAGACGTTGATCCTCGGCTGGTAAATCCAGCCGGCGATTCCCGGCGCGTCGTCAATCTGTCGGGCGCCGCCGAACGCCAGAAGCCGAGCCCCCCGACAGTTCACCGTCAGGTGACGCCCGTCCTTGCCGAGAGGCTCATACACCTCGTCGGCACAGCTCGGCACAAAAAACGACGGCGCCGGATTGCCGTTCCCGAACGGGCCGAGTTTGGCCAAGTCGCCCAAGTCGTCCATCTCGATGCGAAGCGGGTCATACAGGATGGCCTCGTGCCGCTCGGCTACCGGCTGGACCTGAGACAGCAGTTTGTTCAACCCCAAGGCCACTTTCGGCCACTGGGCCGCTGAGACGGAAAAACCGGCCGCGTACTGATGGCCGCCCCAATCGTCCAACTTATCGGAAAGCTGTTTTAACAACTCGACCGCGTTAGCCCCTTCGGGCACGCGCAGCGTGCCCCTGACGCCCCGCTGCGTCGACGCCGCTAGGGCAAACCCCTGCCGCCGTTCGTGACAGAGCCGGCTGGCGATGCCGCTTAAGATGCCTACAGGCCACGACGGGTTGAAGAAGACCTGCGTCGAACAGTCGGTATCCAGCTGTTTTGACAGGCTGTCGGCTATCTGGCTCGACAGGTCCCGGCGGCGCTGGTTGACCTTCATGAGGCTGTCGACGTTCTGTTCCGCGTCGCCCAGTTGGGCGACCACGTTGACCGCCAAATCAGCCGCGCCGAGACGCCCGGCGGCGTTTAGGCTGGGAATCAGCCTCATGGCCAGATCCCGCTCGTCCAGCGACGCTCCCTCGAGCCGCAGCGCCGAGATGAGCCGCCCGAGACCTCCAAACGGGCGGCGGCGCATTGAATCGAGCCCCTGACGGATCAGCTCTCGGTTAAGAAATTCCAACGGCATGCAGTCGGCGATGGTTGCCAGACCGGCCAGCTGAACCAGTTCGAGCAGCGATTCTTTCGGAAACAGCCCGGATTGGGCGGCCCAACACCATAAAACGCCGGTTGCGCAAAGCGTCCGAGCCTCTCCGTCGCCGTCAATCTGGGGGTTCACGAGCGCGTCTGCCTCGGCGAGCTCTCCGTCCACCAGATGGTGGTCGAATATCAGCACGTCCATCCCGGATTCCTTGGCAAGAGCGACCTCGCTGCGGTCGCGGGAACCGCAGTCGGTCACGATCACCGTCTGGATTCCGGACTGCGCCGCCATGCGGATGCCCTCGCAGTGAAGGCCGTAGCCTTCAGTTGACCGGCGGGGAATGTAGTAGTACGTCCGAGCCGCGCCGCTCATCTGAGCCAGAGCCATGGCCAAGACGGTTGACGACACGCCGTCCACGTCGTAGTCGCCGTATACCAGCACCGACTTGCCGCGAAGGGCGTCGGACCACTTTGACGCCGCCCGAGCCGCGCCGGATCCCAAGTTGAGCGAGCCCAGCTGATCCACCAACGGCTGTTGGCGTAAAAACTGCGGGATCTGATCTGCCGCCACGCCCCGGCTCTCAAGGACCGCCACGCAGAGGGGCGAACACCCGAGCCCGCGGGCTCGGGTTTCCCCGCCCGGCTCGGGTCTGAACAGGTCTAATTCTTCAATCGTACAGGTGGCGATCAATGATTTTCCCCTTTTCTATTTCGGCACGTCTGCTGCCAGTTTAAGCGAAAGTCTTTGTCCCAGTTAAACCTTCAGGCCGCCTTCGATGAAGTTGATCTCTTCTTCGGTCGTCCCGGCCGCCTGAGCCGCCGAGAGCAGGGCTTCCCGCTCCTTCTCGAGGGCGGCGATCCGCAGCTTGCTCCGAGAGAGCTCCCGGGCGACCCGATATCTATTTTCCCAACCGGCGACAACGGCGAAAACGCCCATCAGCAGGACACCGAGGCCAAACATGAGGACCTCCCACAGCCCCTGCGGCAGGGCAAATTCCCACGCCAGCCACCGAACCGAGATCATGTCCGGGTTCTGAACCGCGAAAATCGCCGCCAAAACAGCGGTCAGCCCTAAGCCAATTCCGTAGCTTTTCACGCCGATCACCTTCTTTTCGTCCGAGCAGCTGAATGTATCGTTTTATTTTATCATGACGGGATAACCGTGTCCCCTCGAAGCGCGCCTTGAAACGACGCGAGGGTTTCCGGCATGTCCTGCCGAAAACCCTCGTGATACGGGCCACCGAAATGTGCCGCCGGCCCGACGCTGTTTATTCAGATGCCCCGGTTGTCTCCCCAGGTATTCCGGCAGGTAAACTCGTACACCTGCTTGCGCTCCCGAAGGGACGCTTCGGCTTCCTGAAGCTCCTTCGGCAGGGCGTCCACCTTGCCGGGGAAGCCCAGCGCGATCATGGCCACCGGGATGACGGTCTCAGGCACCTTGAAGGTGTCGATGACCCGCTGATGATCAAAGCCGGACATGACGTGCCCAAACATGCCCTTCGACGTCGTCTCCAGCAGGAGGTTCTGAACCGCGAGCCCCAAGTCAAACTGGGCCGTCGGGTTTGGCTTGCCGTTATGCTCAAACACCGTGTCCGCCAGAGCAACCAACAGCAGGCTGGCGTCCTTCGCCCAAGCGGCGTTCTGCGGGACGAGACAGTCCAACAGCCGCTGGAACTCATCAGGGTGCGCCCGAGACGCCACGATGAACCGCCACGGCTGGGCGTTATAAGCCGACGGAGCCCAACGGCTCGCCTCAAGGAGCGAAAGGATAAACTCCTTGCCCGGCGCTTTCGTCGGATCAAACGCTCGGGGACTCCAACGTCTGGCGATGAGGTCGTTAATCGGGTAGCTGGTACGAGCCTTCTTCTCCAAGAGAGACCACCTCACCTTTTTTCTGTCTTCTAACATTATAACATGATGTTTCAGATTTCCGGCCGGTCACTTGCCGACACAGAATCGGCTGAAGATCTCATCCAGCAGGGATTGGTCGTTTTCCAGCCCTAACAGGCGGTCCAACGCGCGCTTCGCGTCGGCCAGACAGGAGGCGACCGCCCCTTGTCCCAGCCCGGACTCAAGCGCCAATCGACCGTCCTCTAGGCTCTCCGACGCGGCCTTCAGCTCGCCGACCTGGCGAACGCTGGCGTTTAAGCTGTCGTCTACCGACTTATTGCCGTAGGCCAGCGACACGATCGCCTCTTTGAGCTCGTCGAGCCCCGCGCCTTTTTTCGCCGACAGGACGACTAGCGGACTGTCGGGAAACTGCTCGGCCAGCTCCTTCTCGTCGAACTTCCGCTCCAAGTCGGATTTAGAAATGACGAGCACGTGGGAACCGGCCGCGGCGTCGGCGATCAGCTTCATGTCAAGGTCGTCAGCCGGCCTGGATCCGTCGATAATCCAGACGCGAACGTCCGCGCTCTTCATGGCCTTTTTCGCCCGCTCGACGCCGAGAAGCTCCACCTCGTCATGGCTCGGCTCTCCCATGCCGGCGGTGTCAACCAGCCGCAGCGGGACGCCCCGATACGTCAGGACAGCTTCGACGATGTCCCGGGTTGTCCCCGGCACGGACGTGACGATTGATCGGGACTCCTTAAGAAGCGCGTTGAGCAGCGACGACTTGCCGGCGTTCGGACGGCCGACCAGCGCGACCCTGACGCCTTCGCGCAGAATCACGCCGGACGCACAGCGGTCCTTTAAATCGGCCAGCAGGGACCGAAGCACTTCCATCCGCTCGGCCAGCGTCCCGTCATCGACCAGCGGGACGTCCTCATCGGGAAAGTCGAGGCCAACTTCGACCTCTGCGGCGAGCGAGATCAAGCCGTCCCGCAGGTCCTTCACCTGTTCGGTCAGTTCGCCCGACAGGGTTCGGTTCGCCGCCCGGAGGGCCTCGTTGCTGCGGGCGTGAATCAGCGCGGCGACCGCTTCAGCTTGGCTCAAGTCAAGCCGGCCGTTTTCAAACGCCCGGCGGGTAAACTCGCCCGGCAGGGCTTGTCTGGCTCCGGCGGAAATGACCAGCTCCAGACACCGCTGGGCAAGGAGGCTGCCGCCGTGGCAGTGAATTTCAACCACGTCCTCGCCGGTATAGCTTCGAGGGGCCTTGAAGGGCAAGACCAGCACGTGATCAATCGTCTGTCCCCACTCGTCGGTCAGCTGGCCGTTGTGAGCGTACCGAGGCGTCATTTCCCCGCATGGCAGAATGACTCGGGCATGGGCAATCCTCCATGAATCAGGCCCCGACAGGCGAACGATGGCAACGCCGCCGTCTCCCCATGGCGTCGCAATCGCAGCGATGGTATCCCCCCACATCGTCCCCACTCTCCTTTCCTTCGGTCTGAGCTGTAAAACCACCCGTACGTTCGCTTTTGTCCTATTATATCTGTATTATAATGAAAGATAACGAGCTGACTGACGAATATTTGGCGTATGCCAGCAGCTTGCGGCACGAAAGGGGTTACGGTATGCCCAGCAACGTACTATCTGACCGGACAAATTCCCTGAGCCCGTGGGGAATTTTCCGCACAATTTTCCGCATCAGCGCCACAACCCTCGGCGGCGGCGCCGTGATGATCGGCGTCATCAAGCAGGAAATGCTCCGCCAGGGGCTAATCAGCGACGAGAAACTCACCGACATGATCACCCTGTCCCTCTCGTCTCCCGGCCCTATGGCCAACAGCATGTCGTTTCAGGTCGGCTGGGAACTGGCTGGCGCGGCGGGAGCCGCAGCCGCTGTGATCGGCATGGCGCTCCCGCCGTTTATCACCATTCTCGTACTGGCCAGCTGGCTGCTCACCCACATGGGAATGGGACACACGTCGGCGTTTTTCGGCGGCGCGGCGGCCGGACTCGTCATTCTCATGGGGTCAATCGTTTTTGACATCCTGAAAAAGAGCGTCGCCCGGTCGAAAATCAACTGGTTCGTCTGCGTCGGGCTGTCTGCCGCCATGATCGCGGGGCTGCCGCCGATTCACGCGCTGTTCGGAGGAACGGTTCTCAGCCTCGTCCTTCACGAGTGGGATCGTCGGAGGGCGCAGAAATGATCCGGCTCTTTTTTATCTTCGCCCGCATCGGCCTGCTGACCTACGGCGGCGGGCTGGCGTCGCTGCCATTTCTCTACCAGACGTTCGTCCTGGAAAACGGCTGGATGACCGCCGGCGCGTTCGCCGAGGTGACCGCGTTGGCCCAGATGACCCCCGGCCCGATCGTCCTCAACGCGGCGACCATGCTCGGCTGGCGGTTCGGCGGCATGTGGGGCTCGATAGCCTGCTCCGCCGGCGTCGTGGCCGCTCCGCTCCTCGTCGTCGGAGCCCTCATGTGGGTCATTCGGACCGCGTCCGGAAAAGCGGCCCTGTGGGTCGACCGAGTCCGCATGGCTATGAGACCTGTCGTCGCGGCCATGCTGGTAGCCTCGTTGTGGAGCATCGCCCGTCCGGTAGCCGGCCGGCCGGTTCTGTGGCCGCTGACGCTGCTCGCGGCCTGTCTGTGGTGGAAAAGCGCCTTTATCCGCTCGTACCCGCAAGTCATGCTTTTTGCCTGTGCCTTGGCGGCTTTAGCGGCGAGTTTCACGCCGCTTGCAATATTTTTTTAGCTGAGCGCCCAGCAAGTTTTGCGCCTATCGATCAACAAAGGAGGTCCATTATGGCTCAACGCTCCAGATTCATTCACACCATCTCGGCAGCCTTGGCGACAGTCACGCTCGCCGGCGCCGTCGGGTGGGCCGCGACGACGGTCAAGTCGTTCTCCCCTCAGGGAGAACTCACCGATCCGAAACGTCCCATCACCGTCGTCTTTTCCGATCCAATGGTGGCACCTTTAGCTGTCGGGAAGAAGTTCCCGCTGATGGCCTCGCCGCTTCGGATTCGTCCGACGGTGGACGGCTACGCTGTCTGGAAGGACGTCAACAAACTGCAGTTCACGCCTCAAACCGAGTTCCCAGCAGCAACCGAGTTTTTCGCCGACTTCGGTCCCGGCGGCATTAAGGACGCCAAGGGACAGCTTCTCGCCGGCCAGCAGAACTTTTCTTTCAACACTCCGGCTTTAAAACTCGAAAAAGTCAGCCAAATCGGCATATCAGACAACCGGTGCACGCTGGAATTCGTCTTTTCGGCGCCGATTTCACCCCAGCGGCTGTACGGTTTTTTGTCCATTAAGGATTCAGAAGGAAATCAAATTTCCTACACCGTCGATACGAAGCAGCCTCAGAAAAATCTGATCGTCACGACTCAGTCCGTTGACGACGCAAGCGCCTTAACCTGTTCGCTTGCCGCCGGTCTCCGGCCGGACTCCGGCAGCCTTGGACTGGCCAATACCGAGGAGTACAACGTCAAAATCACCAGACAACTGGAAATTGACAACTCCTACACCAACAGCGGAAGAATCGTCTTCTCCCTGACAACGCGCGTGGACGTCGACGGCATTAAGAACTTTATCAAAGTTAAGCCGAACGTCCCGTTCCGAGTTTCCAACTCGTACGGCTATCTCTACGTGGAAAGCGACTCGTTTGTCCCCCGCTCAAGATTCACCGTGACGCTGAAAAAAGGTCTTGGGGGCGAATCAGGCCTGACGCAGGACTACGTTAAATCGTTTGTCTTCCCTGATCTGTCCGCAGATATTGAGTTCACCGGCACGGGCATTTTCCTCTCGCCATCTCAGGAGCCCCGTATTCCAATCCAGACGACGAACGTTCAAGACGTGAGCATTTCCGCTTACCGCGTTTATGACAGAAACCTTCCTCTGGTCCTGTCCAGCATTCAGTCCGCCCGGTCAGGCGACTGGGGCATCTCTGACGCCGTTCAGTGGGCCAAGCTTTTGACCACCAAAACGTTCTCCACCAACGGCGAACTGAACAAACCCGTCACGCGAGCCGTGAACCTGAAATGGTTCGACGAAAACCCGCACGGGTTGTACCTGCTCAAAGCAGAAAACAACGACGAGGACAGCTACTCCTCCACCGTCTGGCAGCTCGTGTGCATCAGCGACATGACCCTTTCCGCCCGAGTGTACCGTCAGGGACTCCACCTGTGGGCCAGCCACATTTCCGACACCAAACCGGTGGCGAACGGAACGGTTACCGTGTACTCGAGCAAAAACTTGATCGTCGGCACCGGCACGACCGACGCTGACGGCCTCGTCACCATCGTCCCAGAAGAACCTTGGACGAACGATACCCAGCCGTCGCTCGCCGTCCTGCAGAAGGACGACGACGTCACGCTCGTTCCCTTGGACGGCGACCTGCTCAGCGACCGGGGCATAAACACCGACGGCGTTCCATGGACCGACAGCCTGGACGGCACTTGGATCCTGCCCCGCAACATCTGGCAGCCGGGCGAGACGCTGCAGGCCCAGGCCCTTGTCAGAAACGCTCAGGCCCTGCCCGTCCCCGAAGTCCCGCTTCGCTGGAGCCTGAAGGGCCCTAACGGCGAACTGAGCAGCGGCTCGTTCACCCTGTCGAAGCTTGGGACGGCCTCCCTTGAGACGGCTCTGCCCGACGCGATGGCCTCGGGACAGTACTCGCTCGTTCTCGAGACGCCGGGCGCGAAATCGCCCATCACCGTTCGCACCATCCAAGTAGAAGAGTTCCGGCCGCCCCAGATTGAGGTCAAGTTCGTTGACGCTCCCGACATTCTCGTCGCCGGAGAAGAGACCCCGATCAACTTCCAGTCCGACTACCTGTTCGGCGCCCCGGGCTCCGACCTTCAATGGGAGCTGAGCTACCGCGCCGTGCCGATGGAATGGACCGTTCCTCAGCTCCCGGGATATCACTTCGGACCGTGGAACTACCGCAAGATCGCCTCGGAAGCCGACAGGCTCGCCGAGGACACGCTTGACGAAGACGGGAAGGGATCTTGGACGTGGCCTGAAGATCCCCCGTTCTCGTCGCCCGAAGCCGCTCCTATGAAGCTGAACCTCATCCTGTCCGTTCAGGAAAAAGGCGGGCGCTGGTCCGGCAAAACCTTATCCGTCCCGCTGCTTCCTGACAAATACATGGTTGGCGTGCTTGTCCCAGAATCGGATCTTCGTCCCGGCGTAGCGGTCGACATTCCTCTGGCTCTCGTTGACGCTCAGGGCGAGCCCGCATCAGGCAAAGTGGACGTCAAGGTCTCGCGCGTTGACTCCGAGTGGGTCATGGTCACAGAAGACGGCAGAAGCCGCTGCGTGTGGCAGGAAAACCTCGTTGAGACCGAAGCGACCTCCGTATCGGTCGACGGCAAAGGCTCCATCAACTACACCCCCGACGACGAGGGCGAATGGCAGCTTGAATTCTCCTGTGGCAAAAGCCGAACGACGATCCGCCTTTGCGCGTGGAAAGGCGCCCAGCCGGCGGCCCTCACTGGCCCGGAGAACCTCACCTTGTCAACCGACAAGGAAAGCTACAAGGACGGCGAATCGGCTCATCTGACCGTCAAGAGTCCCTTTGCCGGACGGCTGATCCTCTGCTCCGGCACCGACAAGCCGCTGTTTATCAAATCGCTCGACATGGCCGACACTCAGACGACCGTCGACGTTCCCACCGACGGGTTAATTCCCAACGGCTGGTGCGTCGCCTCTCTCGTTCGTCCGGAAGGAAGCAAGCGCCCCTACCGAGCCCTCGGAGCGATCGCAATTAAGAAAGACTTGACCAGTTCCCTGCTCAAAGTCACAGTTAACGCCCCCGAAGAGACCGAACCCGGATCGTTCAACGCCGTCATCGAAGCTCAGAGCGCCGACGGCAAGCCAGTCAACGGGACCGTCACAATTGCGCTGGTTGACCGGGGCATCTTGGGAATGTCCAACACCGACAACTCAGATCCTTGGAAGTGGTTCACCCGGCTGCGTCGGCTGGACGGCTCCACCTGCGACACGTACGACCAGCTGATGAGCAAACTCGACTTGGGCGTGCCGGCCCTTCATCCTGCGGGCGGCGATGCAGAATCCTGCCGAATGGCCATGTGCGAAGGCGACGTCTACTCGCCCATCAAAGCTGAAGACTACGTGCCCACGTCGATCTGGGAAGTTGACCTGCCAATGAAGGACGGCAAAGCGGACGTTCAGCTTGACATCCCCGAATTCCAAGGCAGCGTCAGACTTGAAGCCTTCGTCGCCGCCTTGGACGGCGTCGGACGTCAGACCGAACGGATCAACGTCGCCCGTCCTCTGATGAACAGCGTTTCCCTGCCCCGATACCTCGCCGCTGGGGACCAGTTCACCATCTCCGACCAGATCTTCGCCAAGGAAGACGGCCCTGTGCAGCTGACCGTCAAGCCGGAAGCCCTGCTCGACGCGTCCGGCGATCCTGCCCAAACCGTTAAGGTCGTCAAGGGACAGGCTACCGTCCAGTTGCCTGCACTCACCGCGCAGAAGTCGTCCGGCACGGCCAAGCTGACCGTTCAACTCAGCCAGGGCGACCTGTCGGCCTCTCAGACCGTCTCCTCGATGCTGCGTCCCGCGTGGCCGCACGTCGTCCTCTCGGGCGGCGGGAAGACCGACGGAGAATCGAACATCTCGATGCCTCAGGAGTGGTTCCCCGGAACCGGCACCGCTTCCGTCACCCTGTGCGGGAGCCCCGTCTCTGACGTAACCAAGCTCCTTGAAGCTACCGACGGCTGGGGATCCCGGATTCAGCAAGTCATCGCCCTCGGCTGGATCAGCATCGGACTGCCCCAGGCCCTTGGCGACGAAAGCCTGACTAACGAAGAAGAGTTGGCACGGAAACTCTACACGTCGATCACGTTCCTCAAGGCGCTTCAGAACTACGACGGCTCTTGGAGCTACTGGCGCGGCGATGATTCCGGCGACATCTACACCACCGCCCAAGTCCTCCACCTGCTTTCCGCCATGAAAGAACACGGCGTACCTGTCGACGAGAGCATGATCTCCCAAGGCACCCGGTACCTTCGTCAGAGCCTGTCGGACGAAGTTCCGGCAGACAACGCGGCTCAAAAGCTTGACCTCGTTGGCCGCGCCTACGCTTGCTACGCTCTTGCCCTGTGCGGCGACGCGCCGCTCGGTTGGATGAACTGGCTGATTGACCAGAAGACCCTGCCGGCTGATGGCTCAGCTCTCCTGTCGGCAGCATGGGCAGTGGCCGGCGACCGGAGCAAAGCCGAAACCATTTTGGGAGGCAAGGCGCCTTCGCTGGTCGACAAGCCGAACAAAAGCTGGTCGCCTGCGCTTCAGAGCCTAGCCCTTCGGCTGATCGCTCACGAAGCCATCGCCCCCGGCGGAGCTGACGCCCGCAACGACGCCGAAGCAATCGCCGCCGCTCTGGCAAAAGACTCGCTGTATTGGATTGACAGCTCGACCAGCGGCCTGCTGATCGCCGCGCTGTCCTCGTTTGCGGAACACGCCGGTGAATCCGCCTCATCCGGAACGCTCGTTGACTCAACCGGCAAAGAGCTGGCAACCTTTAACGGCTCACCGGTCACTTGGACCGGACCGGTGGACGGCCCCCTGACCGTCAAGGCCCAAGGCGGGACGCTCTGGTACAGCTGGTCGGTCCATGGCGTACCCTTGAACCAGCCTGCTCCGTTCGCCAAGGGAATTAAAGCTTCTCTGACCCTGACGGACAAAAACGGGGAGAAGATCAACGCCCAAGACGTCAAACTCGGACAGGAAGTCATTCTCCGCGTGACCGTCAAAGCGAACAGCAACAGCGCGAACCTGAGGACCAGCGTGCTCCTTCCCGCCGGACTTGAACTGACCGAGGCGGGCGAAGGAACAACGGGGAACGTTGGATCGCTGCGAATTGACAAACGGCTTGATCGGGTCATCCTGAACGCCGTCAACGCAACAGGCGAATTTGGATGGAACTTCCCCTGCCGGGCAGTCTTCCGCGGAACGTTCATCATTCCGCCTCTGTCCGTCGAATCCCCTGCCAACCCCGGCATCGGGTATCTGGGCAAAGCGGACAAACTCGTCATCAAGTAGCTAATCAAAGAAAAACGAAGGGCCCGGGAAGCAAATGCTTCCCGGGCTCTTCTCTTTGTATGCCAGTGACAGCACAACGTAAATTTTGATGAATCGTTTCAATTCAGACACGTCCTAGGGCCACCATAGCGTAAATACGTCCGCCTAGGTTTCAATTCGCGCGCCCGTGTAGGGCGCGACATGACGGCCTAATGATATGAGTCTTAATGTACTGTGTTTCAATTCGCGCGCCCGTGTAGGGCGCGACGGTTGAGTACCCGGATAACTTGTTGCTGGTCGATGTTTCAATTCGCGCGCCCGTGTAGGGCGCGACGGCGCCGGGCAGTTTCTGCTTTGACGCTGGCGAGGTTTCAATTCGCGCGCCCGTGTAGGGCGCGACGCCATGCTCAAGCCGCTATCGGACATCAAGCAAGGTTTCAATTCGCGCGCCCGTGTAGGGCGCGACAACGGCGCTGCCCTACGACGCGGGCGCCGAGACGGTTTCAATTCGCGCGCCCGTGTAGGGCGCGACAAGAAAAGATGAGGGCTACGCCGAGCCTACAGATGTTTCAATTCGCGCGCCCGTGTAGGGCGCGACGCAAGACTTTGCCTAAGCTTTTGCAGGCGAATGGTTTCAATTCGCGCGCCCGTGTAGGGCGCGACAATACTGGGTTTTCACGGTCAAAGGCACGTGGGTGTTTCAATTCGCGCGCCCGTGTAGGGCGCGACAGGCCCATTATCACGTGATGGTGATGTACGAGGGGTTTCAATTCGCGCGCCCGTGTAGGGCGCGACACACTTCAAGCCATAGGAACACAAAGCCATGATGGTTTCAATTCGCGCGCCCGTGTAGGGCGCGACCTACGACCCCCCAAGAGGTCGTTGGTCGTTGGTGTTTCAATTCGCGCGCCCGTGTAGGGCGCGACCGAAGACAGAGGAGGAAAAATAACCGCCCCACAGCGTTTCAATTCGCGCGCCCGTGTAGGGCGCGACGTCTGCGCAAAATCGATACGTTTTTTGCAAAAAATTTGTTTCAATTCGCGCGCCCGTGTAGGGCGCGACAAATCCGACTGCAAAGACAGACTTTCGTCATAGTTTCAATTCGCGCGCCCGTGTAGGGCGCGACCTCCGCGGGGAGCGGAGTTGTTAGCTTGCGGTGGGTTTCAATTCGCGCGCCCGTGTAGGGCGCGACTGTAGACGCCCAGCCCTACGTTTGCCCCGTTAATGGTTTCAATTCGCGCGCCCGTGTAGGGCGCGACCTTCCCTGAAGCCTTTTATGGCGTATTCAATAAAATGTTTCAATTCGCGCGCCCGTGTAGGGCGCGACTGCTGAAGCTCGTTGGTTTTTGCGCCACATGCTTGTTTCAATTCGCGCGCCCGTGTAGGGCGCGACAAGCCTAGGGCTGTTGAGTTAAGGGCCGCCTATCGCGTTTCAATTCGCGCGCCCGTGTAGGGCGCGACCAAGCTCGCGCACGCACGAGACCAGCGAGACCCTGTTTCAATTCGCGCGCCCGTGTAGGGCGCGACAGCGCTGGCATGCCTGGTTTGCGCCAAGCTGTGAGTTTCAATTCGCGCGCCCGTGTAGGGCGCGACGTCTTGTCGGAGAATACCCCAACTGGACAATCGCCGTTTCAATTCGCGCGCCCGTGTAGGGCGCGACAGGCATTTCTTCGTTCCTCTTCGTTGCTTACTTCCCGGCCTCTTTTCCGCGACCGTCTTTTCTTTTGCCCTTTTTGGCATTCTGCGGGGAGGTCTTTTGCTTGTGTTTGCAGGCAGACAGGACAGCGCGGCCCTGTTTTCTCTTTATCCCTTCACTCTCCCTAGAACCGCCAGTCCTGCGGGCATTTTATTCTCCCGCGGCGATCTGACCGCTTAGGGTTCGCGCTATAAAATCAGGTTCCCCTGCGGGTTGTAGCTCTTTTTTGCCCCGATAACTTCTACCCGTCTCTGCCAGTTGGCTCCCAGCATGTAAAACCTTAGGCTGTCGTGTTCCATGTCAATTTCATTGAGCAGATCCCTTCTGAGCTGAACCCACTGAGCTGGTTCGAGCAGGCATTCAAAGACCGAGAATTGCACGCGCTGGCCCCAGCTTTCGCAAAGTTTTGCAACGTGGTTCAGCCGACGCGTTCCTCCTTCTCCGCACACGTTGACGTCATAGGTAATCAATACGAGCATGGCCGCGCTCCTACTTCAGGAAAAACGGCGGGTAAAAATCAAGGTCCCCGCGCAGGAATCGCGCCAACAACATCGCCTGAACGTGAGGCAGCAAGCCGAAGGATATTTTTTCGCCTAAAACTGGGTGAATTATTTCCGTCCTCTTTCGATTTTCCCACTCGTTAAGAAAAATTTCCTTGCGCGCTTTTTCTGTTAAGGCAACTCCGCCAGCTTCGTCCGTCTCAAAATCGTTTGCCTGAAGCTGTTCGCGGTTTACTAACGCGAGGACAAACCGATCGACGACGACGGCGCGAAATTCTTCCATCAAGTCAAGCGCTAAGCTGGGACGTCCGGGGCGGTCTTTATGAAGGAATCCCACAGAAGGGTCAAGTCCGACGCTTTCCAATACGCCGGTTATTTCCGCGGCGAGCAGCGAGTACCCCAGCGACAGAAGCGCGTTGATGGGATCCGACGGCGGCCGTCGAGAACGGCCGTGAAATGAAAAGGTCTCCCGGTTCTTTAAAATCATAGAGTCGAAACAGCGAAAATAGATGTTGGCCGCGTCGCCTTCGAGGCCTCTCAGCTCATTGAGGTCGGTTATTGTGAAACCCTTGAGCTTGACAAGCAGCCCAGCCATGTCCCTGACAGCTTCATCAAATACATTTGTTTCTCTTTCTCGAGCATGGCGAAGCAGGACGGTCCGGGCGTTGGATATTTTGCTCAGTAGGAAAGCAGTTGCCAGTTCAGCCGTTTGAACCGGGTCATCGGCACGCCGAAACTGCATCCATCGGAGCAGGACGTTGCCTCTGACTGGTCCGCTGATTCGTCCCCGAAAGCGCCCATATACCGATAGATAGTTGATCGTGACGTTGTTAGCAAGACACAGGTTCATCGCGTCGGGAGTGAGCATGACTGATCCGAAACAGACAATTTGCTCCAAAATATGGACAGGAAACTGCTGGGGCGCCTGATCTTTCGCGCGAATTACCAGCGCTCGTCCGCTGCATGAGATTTGCCCTTCGTCATAGCTCAGGTAGAGCGTGTTTTTAAGCTGTTTCATGGATGATCGCCTCTACGGTATTCAACACATATTGCCTTGTTTGACCTCTACCTCGAAGCTCCGGACCGCACAAGTCCTTCATTGAACAGCTTTTGCACTTTTTATCCGCCTCAGGCGGCGGGAGAACTCCGCTCTGCAGAAGCGAGCGCGCTCTGCAGCAGAGTCTCTCCACCAGATCCCTGAGGTCTTTCGTCAACGTCACTTCAGTTCGCCGGCGCGTTTGGGCGTAAAACAGCACACCGACGGGAACGGAAACTTGCAGCATTTCTTCAAGACAGAGCGCTTGGCCGCAAAGCTGCACTTTGTCTGCCATGCCGCCGGCACCGCGTCCCCGTTTGTATTCCACTGGGAGCGGCGTCCAGCGCCCACGCCGCTGCGGGAGACGGACGCCGTCGCTTGACTGGTAAAACTCCACCGCGTCGCTTACCCCGTAGAGACCGAGTCGAACACACCGAAGCGGAAGTCCCCGAACCGAAAGTACGCCGTCACGAAACTCCTTTTCGTTGCTGTGAACGCGCTGATGTACGTCTGTCCCCGTCGCCGTCAGGTAATTTTCTTCCCATTCGCCTTCCATGTGAATGAGCGCCCACTGGCGCTCACAGAAAAGCAAATGCTGAAGTTCCGAGAGGAAAATCTCGCTTTCTCCGTCCAGCAGTCGGGGCTCTGCCCCGGAAACATCCTTCTCTATATCAGGACGATTTTTTTCCGCTCAGTCAGTTCCTGCCCGTCCAACGTCAGCCGATAATCGCCGAACGACCGAGGCGTGACGCCGTCGCTCACTGCAACGGCGATCTTTTCAAACAAGTCGGCCGCCGGGGCGGAACCTAGCGCGGACGAGTGCTTGAAGATGACGAGCCGACGGGCGGTCATCAAGCCTCTGGCGGCTGACCGGTCAATTTCGAACATGTTCAGTAGCGCGTCCCAGAAAATTTCCATGTCCTCTTCGGAGAACCCGGTCTGCTGGGCCAAAAACGGAGAGACGAAGCCATGAGCGCAGTACAGGGCGTACGGAACCGTGAATTTTCTGCCCATGGTCCGTTCTTTTTCCGCGTTCTTTTCGTTGGTGACGGCCATGCGAGTGATGCAGTGTTCCGCGACGACGATCGGCAGCTGCGAGCGGGCGAAGGTCAGCTGAATCGGACCGCGAACCTGCCCGGCGGTCTTTTTCCCGCCGCTGTCGCTGCTGCCGGTTGACATCACCGCTCCAAAGGCGCGGACGTCGTAAAAACGCGCGCACATCAGCTGCTGAGCGGCCATTTCAACCTGCGGGTTCTTATCTTTCTTTCCATCTTTCTTGTTCTCGCCGGAAGATTTTTTCTCCGCGTCGTCCCACGCTTGGCCGATCATGGTGTTCAGGACGGCCTTCTCCTTGATGAAAACCTCGTATCCCTCTTTGGGCTGGCCTTCCGGCGTCCGGCAGGCCATCATGATGTAGTTGCGGACTTTTCGTTTCAAGCACACGTCGCTGACAAGACCGTGACCTGTCTCCAAATCGATCCGCGGCTGGTTGTCCATGTCGGGGTCGCCGTTCGGGTTGCCGTCCTGCACGTCAAAATAAAACGCGAAGTCGTATCGGTTCGTTAAAGTCGTCATCTCTGCTGTTCCTTCCTTTCTTCATCGTTATTCAGCTGAAGATCCTCTTTTTTTGCTGACACGTCCTGATTCTGGTGATAGTAGCCGAGGAAAAATTTCCCCTGCTCGTAGAGGTTAAGCTGTCTGGGAAATTCGCCGACCCCTTCCATAACGCTGGCGAGCTTATTTTTCCACCATACGGCGCGTGGAAGACGATCTTGCGATATTTTCTGCAGATGGTGAACTGATAACTTAAAAAGCTTTGGGAACACGATTCCGGGCGTGGACGCCGCAGCGCCCAAAAACCGACTTGTAATGCTCTTGTTCAATTCCCCCTGAGCGATCCGTTGAATTGACTCTAAGATAGAAAATACCCTGCCCAGAACGTAACTGGGATCTTGACTCGCGTCGTCCAGTTTCACGCCAAAGACCTCCTTTTGTTCGCCCGCTGAAGTTCGCCACCGGTTCAGCGTCCCTCGAAGGAGTGATGCCAGTTCCGGCCTCACTTCCTGTTCTGCCCGAATCCGCACGATTGCCCGCTGGAAGCCAGCCAACGGGTACGGCACGCCGTCCACCACGCTGGACAATAATCCGCTGGGAATGTTGGGCGGCAGCGATTCGATTTTTCCGTCCAACGCCATTGCCCAGAGGATTCGGTCCAGCGGGAAGTTCACGACTTGGCCGCCGTAGGCGTCGATGGCCGTATCCTCCAAGTGACGGCGCAGGTTCGCCGCAAAGTGTTCCGTGCTGTCCACCCGCCAAAGCCTGACGGCAATTCTTGCCGAGTTTGCGGTCAGTCCCAAGAGGCAGAAGCGCCCTTTTTCGACGACCAGATCGGTTCCCTGACGGATATGGTCAAAAACGACTTTTAATCGGCCGACCTGCTTGTCCGGGTCTCCCTGCAACACGGCCCGAAAGTTCCCTTCTGACGCCGGATTTTCGCCGCCGATCGGCGCGTCCTTCGGAACCGACCAAAACACATAGGTGTCTTTTCCGATGATGGCCTTGTTCTTCTCCGAGGCGAGGAGCTGTTTTAGCCCTGAGGCGTAATCGAAAGCCGCTGCTTGGGAAACCGGCGCGTTGTAGCCCTGTTCTTTGTAATATGAGTCGTATCCCGAGTCTTTCTGGCAGCTCACCAACGACGCGCCGGTTTGTTTTCCCCCGCGAATCAAGAAGTCCGAGTGAATTCGGGCCAGCGGCGCCCTTTGGCCAGTAATCAGGCAGACGCCTTCCTCGCTGGGCTCAAAGGCTGCCAGATTTCTGGCCGCCTCTTGGGCCGGAACGGGCAGGTCACCGTCAATTAAACGGAACGTCAAGTTCCCGCCCGCTTCAAGGACGTTTCCCAGCGTTAGGTCTTTTAGGGCGGCGTCTAAGCCCTCTGGATTTTCGTAAAAATTGATGATCGCCTGAATTTCCTTAGAAAGGGTCCGGTCTTTCGACCGTTTTAGGCAGTCCTTCGTTTCTTGAATAAACGCGTCCAGCCGCTGGCGAAGGCCTTGATCGTCCTGCGCCGTGTGGATTTTTTTCTCCTTGTCGATTTCCGCACCCAACAGGTATTTGGCGTTGTCCCACAGAACTTTTGCCTTCACTCCGCTCGTGCGACTGACCGTATCCGGCACAAAATACCGTTTGCCTTTGAGGAACGATTTCCCTTTCGGCCCGACTTGCTCTTCCTGCATGTCATAAAACTGGTGAAATCGGCCGGTTGAATCAATTTCCACCAAAAACTTGAACTCCACGTCGCCGCAGCCGGTGGGAATGCCTGTTCCCACTTTCTGGCGGCGTTGCTCGTATTCGTACAGCGCCTGCAGAATCATCGCAATACCGCCTCGCTTTCCCAGTCGGGGACTTTAATAATTCCCCGGTCCATCTTGGCCCTGAAAAACGCCGGCTGCGGGTCCTCCGGCCGCGAAAAATCAAGGTCGTACAGCATAATTCCCAAGTCTCTCGTTTCGTCGATCGGCTGGCGTTTCTCCGTTTCCGGGTGGTCTATCAACCGCACCTCGCTGCAGGAAAATTCTCTGCACCCCAAATATGGCGCCATAAAGTGCTGCCCCTTTCGGGCTCGGCGCTCAAAAATCCCGTAGTACTTTCCGGGGTTTTCCCCTGACCGAATAATTTCCCGCTCGTTCTCGTCCCCCAAGCAGTCCGGCACCTGCAAGAATGTCCTCGGACGCTTGTGAGGCGGGATGTACTCCAGCTCGGCGACCAATCGGTACCGCACGTCCCGAAGGAGAATCGACGCTTTCTGCTGCCTGTGGTCTTCGATGCACAGCCCGCCGGAACTGAGCTTCATCAGGGCGCCAACTTCGTTCCGCCTGAACGACAGCCAGCGAATCGGCTCAAGCACGTGAATTTCTCTGATAATCCACCGAATCGCCGGTTTCCAGAAGATGGCCGTAAAAATTCCCCGTGCCGCCGACGGCGTGATGACGTCGTAGCTCACCCGCTCAACCTTCATTTCCGGCCGGGTGAAACACGCGAAGTCTCCCGCCACCTCCAGACAAAAACTTTTGTTAAAAAAATCCATTTGCTTCCCTCCTTTCACGTTGAAATTTTTATCGGATAAAAAATCCTACTGACGGTTGGCCGATGGCTCCGGTTTCCAAGTCGTACACGAACGCCTCGGACTGGACAAAATATCCTTCATCCGTCTCGTCAACAGCTCCAGAATACCGGAGTTCTTTCAGTTTGCTTTCCGGAATGCTCACCGAATACCGCTGAAGCGCCCGCAGCAGCTGGGGATTCGCCCCATTGCGTTTGAGCTCCCCAATCAGTTCTGCTCCGGCCCCGTAGGCCACAAAAACGCTCTGACGTCCTTCGTCGTCAATCATGTGAAAATCTCTTCCAAACGTGCGGAACTGAAATTCAAAACACTCAGCGTTTTCCACAAGCAGTTCGTAGTATTTTGACTGGTCAAACGTCCCGACGTCCCGATACAGCCTGTTGAAGTATTCCTTTATGACTGACGGGCAAAACAAATCAAACTCCGTCTTTTGGCCCAGCATGGCCTTGAAGGTCTGCTCGCCTTTGAGCAGCAGTCCCACGGGAGACGGCTTCATCGGCGAGAAAAGGTACAGCTGCCCCAATTTGCCCAGCTTGTTCAGTTGCCCTTCCCGGTTCGCCCGGCCAGCGGCCTGAACCGCCGAGTCAAGCCCGCAGAGCGCCCGAAAGACCACCGGAAAATCGATATCGACTCCCGCTTCAATGAGCTGGGTGCTGATCACGCGAACGGTCCTGCTCTCGTCTTTCAGGAGTGCTTTTATCTCGCCGATTCGATCGCTCCGGTGCTGAGGGCACATGTCCGCCGACAGGTGGAATAAATTCTCGCCGGAGCGGCTTTTTATCACTTCGTACAGCTCCCGACAGTCGCCCCGCCGGTTGACGACGGCGAGGACTCGCTGGTGTTTCAGCAAGTCGTCGGCCAGCTCGTCCCACGTTCGCGGCTGGGTCGGGTTGTAATCCCGTACCCATTCGGCCCGCAACAGCTTTTGATAAAGGTCCGCGCCCGCCGGAACAATTTGGCGAGGCTCCGGCAGACCGGGAAACGAAACGTTCTGACCGTCGCTAAAAGTCCGCGTTAAAGCCGGTTGGGTTGCGGTGCACAGAAGGACGGTCACGCCGAAATGCTTAACCAGTCCTTTCAGGACGGACAGCACGCCGCGCATATGCTGCAGCGGGAGCATCTGGGCCTCGTCGAGAATGATGACGCTGCGGGAAATATTATGTATCTTTCGGCAGAGCACTCGACGGTCGGACAGCAGGGACTCGAAAAGCTGAACGTTTGTGGTGACCACAATCGGCGCATCCCAGTTTTCAGCCGCTAGTTTGTTCTGAAGCGTTTCGCGCTCCGGCAGGATATTGGAGTGGTGCTCCAGAACTGCCCCAGTGTCACCGAAGATGCCGCGCAGCACGTCCGCTGTTTGTTCGATTATCGAAACATATGGTATTGCATAGATGATTCGGCGCCTACCATTTGTCAAGCAGTGTTCCAAAGCAAAAGCCAGAGACGCAAGCGTTTTTCCGCCGCCGGTCGGCACGGTCAGCTGAAAGAAGCCGGGCTCGCAGTGACCGGCCTGTCGGCACCAGCCGAGTACCTTCGATCTGACTTCGTTGACCGGGCTTTTTTCCGCCAGCCGTTCCTTTTCGTCCATATAAGAGTCGAACCGGTGCTTCAGGTCCTGCATGTCGAACTGGCGGGACCGTTGTGCGGCCTGGTCGGGGCGGCAGAATCGTTCGGTGTCTAGCGAGTCCGCGTCAACCAGAGCCGAGTAAAGCATTCGAACCCATAGATTGAGATATTCTCTCGGGACATCCTCCGAACCGTCATCGGCAAACCATTTTTCAAGCCACTGGCGGATTTCCTCATTCAAGTTCAACGCTACTGAATCGAGACGCGTCAGCTCGGCCGGGTAGTCCACCTGCCGCGCACCTGTCCCGAGCGCCTGCCGAAGGGGATTCAGAAGGCGGCTGACGTCCAGATCGCCGTTTTTCGTCGCCAGCCGGTTGATGAGCGCCCCGCGGCCGCCCGTGCGCCAATCAGCCAGCCCAGCGTGATGGCCGGCAATGGCGTAGGCCAACCCAGTCAAAGGTCCTGAAACGTTCGGCTCGTCCCAGTTGTCCCAAAAGCCTTCCAGTACGGCGGCCGCTCCGGCTTCGCTGTGTGATACTTTATGAATAGGATTTTTCTTCTTGTCGTCGTCCTTGTCTTCATCTTCGGAACTTTCTGAGGAAGCGCTCTCGTCATAGTCTTGAACGCGCAAGTATTCTTGCCACTGACACGTACTTTTACCTAAATCATGGTACATCCCAGCGAGCCGCCCCCAAAAACCATCTCCCCATTGATTAGCAAAAGACTCCGCCAGCGCGGCAGTGCCGCGAACGTGCTCTTCTACTGTCTGTTCGATAAGATGGTCTTCCTCGCGTCGAGTGTGAGCGATTGCTTTCAAGGTTTGCGACCTCCTTTGGCCCCAACATATGAAATGTTCTATATAATTTAATTTAAAATTTCATTGTAATGAGTATCCGTCTTTTCTTTATCTTTGTCAAGTGATCAATTCATCACGACGAAGTTATTCGACCTAGCAACTTATGATCTTCTTTCATTTATGCCCATACTAACGCTGTGTATCGCCACTCTGGCGCCGATAGCCATGCCTCATCTTCGTGCACTTGTACAATAACCGAACACTGTCATGCTATACTCTTTGCAACGCGCGGTAAAAACGTCTATCACAAACAGACCTAGCGTTCCGTCCTCTTCTGCAGTTTGACGTGTGAATTGAAACTATATTATTTAGCTTATTAAACTATTACGTCGCGCCCTCACGGGCGCGTGAATTTCAAGTCTTTACCCAGCCGCGCGTACTGCACCTGTTCCACGTTGAGCCGGCCTGCTGTCCGTTTTTGAACAGCAGGCCGACTTTGCTTTTCCACAGTTCTCAGTTCTCGGTCGACGTCTTATAATTAGAAAAACGCCAGCGTTTGAAGGAAAGCGGTCACGGTTAGCCTGATCATTGGCGACTTTTGCGGCTCGTCCCCCGAGGGACGGTCGGCGCTCTAAAAACTTCGCGCGACTCTGCCGCCAACCCGCTGCTCCGACGCTCCCTCAGTTGCCACAGGCGACCCCCTGCTCGACCGGCGCGTGAATTGAAACTGGGACTGCGTCCAGCGCAAAGAACCACCTGAAGTCGTGCCCTACACGGGCGCGTGAATTGAAACAATCAATCCGTCGAGTTTGATACTTCCAAGGTAGAGTCGCGCCTTCACGGGCGCGACAATTTCAAGCCCTTACCCGCGCGTGTTGCACCTGTTCCACGTCGAGCCGGCCTGCTGTCCGTTTTTGAACAGCAGGCCGGCTTTGCGTCTTTCGCGGTTCTTCGTTCCCGTCATGGCGTCATATAATAGGGAGCCTGAGACGATTTCCGCCGCCCTCCTGACGGCTGAAGGAGGAACGTTATGATTGGGCCAATCATCGGCGACTTTTGCGGCTCGCCCTACGAGGGGCGGCCGGCACCGAAAAACTTAACTCAACTTCTGTCGCCGGCCTGCCGCTGGTCCGACGATACGGTTCTGTCGGTTGCCACGGCAGAAGCCCTGCTCGACGGACGGACAGACGCGGCCGGCTTTGCCGAGTACTATATGAGCTGGGGAAATCGTTATCCGCTGGCTGGGTACGGCCCGGGTTTCGCTGGCTGGCTGGCGGTCGGAGATCCGACGCAACGGCGCGCCAGTTGGGGGAACGGGAGCGGGATGCGCGCTGGGCCGATCGGCTGGGTGGCGTCTTCCCTCTCCGAGTGCTTAGCCCTCGCCAACGAGTCCGCCTCGGTCACTCACGGCCACCCGGACGGGATTCGAGGCGCTCAGGCTGTAGCCGGCGGCGTTTTTCTCGCCCGACACGGCCAAAGCGACGGGGAAATAAAGCGCTGGTTCACCGATACGTTCGGCTGGGCCGTTCCCGAGTGGGATATTTCTCTGGCCAACCGGGGCTGGGACGCGTCCTGCGCCGGCACCCTGCCGCTGGCGTTTTCCGCCTTTTTCGGCGCAGCGAGCTTTGAGGACGCGCTGCTTCGAGCCTGCCGTTTTGGCGGCGACGCGGACACGATCGACGCGATGGCCGGGGCTCTGGCCGAGGCCCGCTTTCCCGTTCCGTCTTCTTTGGCCCTTCCGGTCCTAGCTTCTCTTCCAAAGGATATGACCGCCGTTGTGGAGCGGTTTGAATTGCGCTGGCCTGCCGTGCAGGCAAGAAAGGACGTTTAATTGACTTCTTCTCTCGACCGAGCCCGGTCGCTTCACCGGGAGTTTCTTGTGGCTGACGCTCATTTTGACCTGCTCGCCCTGTTGGCGATAGAACGGCTCGAGAAAGGCCGCTCTCACGTCCTACGGGACGATTTTCTGCCGGAGTTCCGTGCCGGCGGCGTCGACCTGATTGTGTCGTCGATTTTCGTCGAAAACCGTTACATTCCCGAGATGGCTCTGCGTCACGCCTTAGATCAGATCGCCTGCTTTCACGAGGAGCTAGACGAGTGCGGCGGCTCGGTCGCGCTGTGCCGTTCGACCGATGAGATTCGCCGGGCCCGTGCGGCCGGCCAGGTCGCTGTCCTGCTGTCCTTTGAAGGGGTCGACCCGCTGGGAACGGATTTGAACCTGCTCCGGGTCTTTTACGAGCTGGGCGTCCGCGGCGTCGGGCTGGTGTGGAGCCGCCGCAACGCCGCCGCCGACGGGGCGTTTTTCGCTCCCCGTCCGGAAGGAAAAAAGGGCGGCCTGACCGATTGGGGCGTTCAGCTGGTGAAGGAAACTCAGCGTCTGGGCATGTACTTGGACGTCAGCCACCTGAACGACGAAGGCTTCGACGATTTGGCCGCCTTGGGCGTTCCGTTCCTCGCGTCCCACTCCAACTGCCGGGCCCTGACGTTTACCATGCGCAACCTGACGGACGCGCAGATGACCCGTCTGGCGTCGGCAGGCGGCGTGATGGGGACAAACTGCTCTTCAGGCTTTGTCATTCCGTCGCCGGATCGGCTCCGCCGGCCGACAGATCCGGACTGGCGAAACGCGACGCCGCACGAGCTGGCGCTCCACGCCAGACACGTGAAGGAGCTGATCGGCTCGGAGCACCTGTGCTTTGGCTTCGACTTCTGCGACCGGTTCGCCCCCGCTGGTCAGGGACATGACGCGCTGGGCGGCCACACGGCGACGCCTGAGTTCACCGTCTGTCTCATCGACGAAGGCTTCACCGACGGCGAGCTTCAAGGCGTCCTCGGGGAGAACCTGATGTCCTTCTTGGCCCGAACCATCGGCTAGGCATTCAAAAAAACGAGCGGCCGCACTTTGCGGCCGCTCGTTCTCTAGGTATTAATTCATGCAGATCGACGAAGATCCGTCGGCGTACCCCAAAAGCTCTGCTGGCACTCGGACGAAGCCTGTCATGCCCCACTCAAAAGCCCGCCAAGCGGGCAGTCGCACAGAAGGCAGAGCCATCTCGCACAGGGTCACCGAGCCATCAGCGTCGACCCGACAGAGCGGGTTCAGCTTCATTCGGCGCAGAGCCGCCACGGCCAGCTCGGCCGCCGGCGGCGAAAAAAGCGTGACGAGCTCGGCTTTCATCGGCCGCCGACACGCCAGAAAGGCTGCCCGCGCGACCACCCCAGGCAGGAAGTCGAGGGCGGCGAGGACGCGACGAACCAGTTCACGCCATCCCCGTTTGGGCCATCTGAGGCGAAAAAGCCTTTGAAGCGGCTGGACGGGGTGAACGAAGACGAACGCCGTCTGCATCCAACAGATCACCCCGCGCCGAGGTTTAAGCGGGTTTTCGTCCCGCTCGAACAGGTAGGTCACGTCGAGCAGGTCCCCGCAGTCGCAGGACAGCAGGTACAGTCGGCCGGGTACTTCTTCCCCGCCAAGACTGAGCGTCGTTTCGATTCGGCAAATTCCCGATACGCTCACGTTCCCCGCTCCTCTCGGCCGACAGCGTTTGACCTGAAAATTCCCGGCACAAAACCGCCGAGACGGTTTAGAATAGAGTTCAGCTATCCGGCGGTAACAGTATTGTATCAACCGCCTGAGCGAGCTTCAACGCCGAAAGGAGACGCCATGACCGACACCGAACTTCTGCGCCTCGAACTGCGGCTGCTGCCTCTGCCTCTGGGGCCGGCGGGCTTTGAGACGTTTCTCTCCTGCTGGGTCGTCACGGGGGAACCGACAACTCTCGTGGACTGCGGCGCTCCCAGCACAGCCGGCGCGTTGATTGCCCAGCTGGAAGGGCTGGGCCTGACGCCTGAGTATTTGCTGCTCACCCACATTCACATGGACCACGCCGGCGGCGCGGGGGAACTGGCCCGCCGCTGGCCTCGCCTCAAGGTAGTCGCCCATGAAAAGGCCCTCGCCCACTTAGCCGCCCCGGAGAAGCTGACTGAGGACACCCGCGCGGCGCTGGGGTCGGAGCTGGCCAACGCTTATGGACCGATGACGCCCGTCCGGCCGGGCCAGCTTTTCGGCCCGGAGATGTTGCCGCCGGGCTGGGAAGCCTTGCCGACGCCGGGACACGCGTTTCATCACCTGTCGTTTTTCTGCGACCTGCCGGAGGGCGAGCGGGCGTGTTTTGGCGGCGAAGCGCTCGGGACGCTGGGGCACCCGTCGTGGTTTATCGACTCGGCGCCACTTCCTTGGCTGAGGCCGGCCACCCCGCCGAAACAAAAGCCTTCGGTCACTGCCGCGTCGATCGGCTCGGTAAAAAACGCCCGCTGGTCCCTGTACTGCGCCGCCCACTTCGCCGCGTCGCGGGACAGGCGGCTGCCCGACCGGGCGTTGGCCCAACTCCGCCTGTGGGGCGCTTTCGCCGATCAGGCCGTTCGGGAAGGCTGGGACGACGATGAGACGGTCGACCGGCTGTTAGCCGCCGACGGCGAGCTGGGCACATGGGGCGACCTGAAGCCGGACGTCCAAGGCAGGGAGCGCTTTTTCATGCGCAACAGCATCAGAGGCCTGAAAGAGTTCATCAAAGGACAGGGGAACAACCCGACGGTTCGTCCCGTCGGATCTTGGAGGAGGGGAAACGATGCTTAAACTGATTTATAACGTCACAGTGGAACCGGTGGACAGGCCGACGATCAAGGACGGCATGGTGCTCGTCCGGGACGGGAAAATTTTAAGCGTGGGGCAAAACGTCTCAGCGCCGGAAGGAACGGAGCGAATCGACGGTCACGGCGGCATACTCACGCCCGGGCTGGTCGACGCCCACACTCACATTGGCTCCTGCCCGGAGGGAATGCACTACTCGATGACTGACGAGAACGAGATGACGTCGCCGGTCACACCGCAGGTCCGCATTATTGACTCGGTCTACCCGTTCGACCGGGCGTTCGTCGAGGCCCGCAGCGGCGGCGTGACCACCGTGCAGACTCTGCCGGGCAGCGGCAACGTCATCGGCGGCCGCGGCGCGGTGCTCAAGACGGTCGGCACGGTCGTCGACCAGATGGCCGTCAAGGCTGAAAGCTGCATGAAAGCCGCCTTGGGCGAAAACCCGATCGGCGTGTACAAAGAGCGTCACGCCATACCCAGCACCCGCATGGGGAACGCGGCGGTCATGAGAACAGCCCTTCAAGACGCCAAAAACTACATGGACGGCAAAAAGCGCAACGCCGCCAAGGAAGAGAGCGACCGGGACGCTTGGGAAGTCAAGCTGGACATGGAAGAGCTGGCGCTCGTCCTCGAGCGGCGGATTAATTTCTCCGTCCACGCTCACCGGGCCGACGACATCTGCACCGCGGTGCGGATTGCCAAAGAGTTCGACCTGAAGCTGACGATCGAGCACTGCACCGAGGGCCACATGATCGCGCCCTACTTGGCCGCCTGCGGCGTGAAGGCCGCCTGCGGTCCGGCGCTCAGCACCCGAACCAAGCCGGAGCTGGACAACCAGACGTGGAGGAACATGTCGGTCCTTCGGGACGCGGGCGTGCACTTCTGCATTATCACCGACCACCCGGTGATTCCACTCTACTCGCTGATCCTTAACGCGTCGCTGGCCGCCAACGCCGGGCTCACCAAGGCGGAAGCCCTCCGAGCCGTCACTCTTTCGGGCGCCGAGCACTTGGATTTACAAGATCGACTCGGCTCCATCACCGAAGGCAAGGACGCCGACCTCGTCCTGTGGAACGGCGACCCGCTGGACAGCCTGTCTTCCGTTGACTTCACCATGATCGGCGGCGAAATCTGCTACCGCCGAGGCGACACGAACCGATAGACTTTTAACAAGAACGGCGCCCAGCTTTCTTTTGAAAGCTGGGCGCCGTTTGTTTATTTCATCGGCTGGCTTCTTTTTTTCTGAAGGAGTGCCGCCGTATCGGCTGCGGCGTTCGCCTCCAGCCGCTTCGCGTCTGACGGGGCTATTCCGTTTTCCCGCCGTATTTTTTCCATCGTCCGCTCGGAGTCTTTTACCCCGTTCAAAAGGCACCGACAGGCCCAATAATACGCCTGCTGCGGATCAGCCGTCCCGTCCTGCGCTTCCACAAAAAGCCGGGCCAGCGTCTCCTGCGCCCGAGGGTCGCCGCCCTCGGCGGCCGCTTTATACCAGCTCAGCGCCTTCACCCGGTCGCGGGGAACTCCGTCGCCGGTCTCATAGGCCGAGCCGAGGTGAAACTGCGCTCTGGGATCGCCGGCTTCCGCCGCTTTGGCGTACCACTCGGCGGCCTTCGCCTTGTCCGGCGCCACGCCGTCGCCGGACGCGCAGCACAGCGCCAAGCTGAACATCGCCCGGGCATGGCCGCGGGACGCGGCCTCCTCAAACCACTTGACCGCCTCAGCGCGGTTTTCCGCCACCCCGTCGCCGAAATAGTACATGTTGCCCAAGTTGAACGCCGCGCCGGCGTGTCCGCTGCCGGCGGCCGAACGGTACAGCTCCTGCGCCTTCGCGCGGTCAATCGGCACGGCCATGCCGAAATGATAACAACACCCCAGCATGAACTGAGCCTCCGGGTCTCCGGCAGCCGAAGCCCGGTTCAGCCACGTCAGCCCTTTCTGCTGGTCCTTCTCCACGCCGTCGCCGATCATATAGGCCCAGCCGAGACGCCCCTGAGCCGCCGGGTCGGTCTCGTGACCGGCAAACCACGCCGGTTCCGCGCCGAAGGCATTACAGGACAGAACGAACCACGCACAAGCCACTGACAAAAAACGTCTCACGCCGTCATCTCCTCCAATTATTCGCCGCGCAGATTTCCATAAACAACGAGGCGCCACAAAACGACAAACTCAACACCAACCTATCATACTCTAAAGTTTCCCCCGCGCGGCCGAAAGTTGGGACCGTTTTCTGGATAAAGGCGCGGCGCTTTGCGTTAACGTCCCTGATCAGGCAAAAAAGGTGCCGGAGACAGCCCGCGCTGCCCCCGGCACGTCGTCTGCTGTTCCTCTGCGAGCCTCAGGCAAAAAGCGCTATTTCCGCCGCACTTTAGCGTCATGGGCCCGCGCTCGCTCTTCCTGCGCCCGTTTCGTTTCTTTATCTAAGCTTCCCACAATTTCGCTTCTCAGTCCGACCGCCTTGTCCGCTCCGGCGAGGTCCGCCCGGCAGGCCCAGTAGTACGCTCTTACTTTGTCGCGTTCCACGCCGACGCCGTTCCAATTCAGCAGCGCTAAATTCAACTGAGCGTCCGCGTGACCGCTTTCAGCAGCTTTCGTGAACCATTCGGCCGCCTTGACAACGTCTTGGGGGACTCCCTCGCCGGAGACGTACGTGAGAGCGAGATTGTACTGGGCTTCGGTCTCGCCGGCTTCGGCGGCCTTTGTGCACCACTCGATTGCTTTCGCCTGATCGGCCGCTGAACTTCGGCTGCTGTAGTGCATGAGCGCAAGATTATGCTGCGCCGGGGCGTAGCCGGCTTGGGCCGCTTTGGTGTACCACTCGAACGCCTTTGTCTTGTCGATCGGAACCCCTTCGCCGGTGTCGTACATGACCGCGAGGTTGTTCTGCGCGACCTCGTCGCCAGCTTGGGCCGCTTTCGTGTACCACTTGACCGCTTTAGCCAAGTCCACCGGCACGCCGTTGCCGGTATGGTACATGCGGGCGAGGCTGAACTGGGCGTTAGTATAACCGCCTTCGGCAGATTTGGTGAACCATTTGGCCGCTTGGGCCTTGTCTTCAGCGACCCCATCTTTGCCTTCGTCATACGCTTGAGCCAACCGGTACTGGCTCGCGGAATCGTTTTCTTTTCCCTTAAACCAGTCGGGCAAATCAGCCGCCCAAGAGGCAGCGGAAAAGGCCGCCCAAACGAGACCGCACAGGACCCCAGTTTTTTTTCACGATGAGCTCTCCTTTGTTGGAATATTCAACCCTTACACGCCTTAAAAATGGGCCGAAAGGAGTCGCCGTTCCGCTCTCTTTCGGCCCCTAAGTCAGTACTTAACTACTTCTCCTGTGCTTTATCGTGATCTGCCGCGGCCTGCTCTTCCTGCTCGCTGGCCTTTTCAGCGTCCAAGTCTTTCGCTAAGTCCTTTTTGAGTTCCTCCGCCTTGCCGTTCTTTTCGCCGTCATCTCTGCTCGCCAACACGGCCCGGCAAGCCCAGTAGTACGCTTTGGCGAGGTCTTTGTCCGTTCCCTCGCCGTTTTTGTGCATGATCGCCAAGTTATACTGAGCCGAAAAGAGCCCGCTTTCGGCCGCTGCGGTGTACCACTTAACCGCTTGGGCCTTATCCTCCGGCACGCCCTCGCCGTCGTCGTACATCACCGCAAGGTTGAACTGCGCTTTTCCGTTCCCTGCCTCAGCCGCTTTGGTATACCATTCGATCGCCTTTGCCTTGTCCTGCGGCACGCCCTCTCCTTCGTCGTACATCAGCGCAAGGTTGAACTGCGCTTTTCCGTTCCCTGCCTCAGCCGCTTTGGTATACCATTCGATCACCTTTGCCTTGTCCTGCGGCACGCCCTCGCCTTCGTCGTACATCAGCGCAAGGTTGTATTGGGCCCCAACGTTGCCGTTTTCGGCCGCTTTCGTGTACCACTGAACCGCTTTAGCCTTGTCGACCGGCACGCCCTCGCCTTCGTCGTACATCAGCGCGAGGTTGAACTGAGCGTCAGTATTGCCGGCTAATGCCGCTTTGGTGTACCACTCGATCGCCTTCGCGTTGTCCTCCGGCACGCCGTCGCCTTCGTCGTACATCAACGCGAGGTTGAACTGAGCGTCAGTATTGCCGGCCAATGCCGCTTTGGTGTACCACTCGATCGCCTTCGCGTTGTCCTCCGGCACGCCGTCGCCTTCGTCGTACATCAACGCGAGGCCGTACTGAGCGTCAGATTGGCCGGCTTCGGCCGCTTTCGTGAACCATTCGATCGCTTTGGCTTTGTCTTCGGTCACGCCGTCTTCGCCGCTATAATACGCCAGCCCAAGCAAGAACTGACTTTCCGGGTCATTTTCTTTGCCCTTGAACCAGTCGGGGACATCCGCTGCCCACGCCACCCCGGAAACTGCCACCAACAAGGAACAAACGACTGCAGCTATTTTTTTCATCGTGAAATCTCCTTTTTGTAAAATGAGCCTCGATACGAAGGCCCTTGAACCCATTTGATGAGCGGGGAAAATCTCCCCAGCGTTTCGCTGTCCGCGCCTTCTCCCTCGCCCTGCTCCCCAATTATCTTGTTTGCGCTTGAGCGAGACGGTGGTCCTCCTGGGCTTGGGACGCCAGAACGCCAACTGTTTCGGCCTCCAATCTTTCTTCCGCCCGTTTTTTGAGATTGTCCGCTTTTTTATTCCCGGCCAAGAGAGCGCGGCAGGCCCAGTAGTACGTTCTCGTCATGTCCTGCGGAACTCCGTCGCCCGAATAATACATGACTGACAGGTGAATCTGCGCGTCCGAGTCGTTGCCTTCTGCCGATTTGACGCACAGTTCCGCCGCCTTTGTCCTGTCTTTGGGAACTCCGATGCCCAACTCGTACATTCTGGCTAACTGAAACTAGGCGCGGGGATATCCGGCGTCTGCTGCCTGTAAATACAGCTCTGCCGCTTTGGCCGTGTCTTTTTTGACCCCGTCGCCTTTAAAATATGCCTCGGCCAGCCGATACTGGCTCGCCGGATCGCTCCCCTTTCTGTCGGCCCCTTCAGGACCGGCATCTGCCCAAGCAGCCCAAGCAGACGCGACGAGCGCCGCACAGACTAATGCCGCCCTTTTCTTCACGATTTTTCCTCCCCTCAGACCCCAGACGGGCCTGCCTTTTCCGCGCCCTGATGCCCGCGTTGAGGCCGCCAGGGCAGCGGAATTTTCTCCGTTCAAAACGTGTCCTGAGGCTGGACTTTCCGAGTCGGTCTGCCCCACAAAAACAGCGCGGATATTTTCCCGGCCGTTTTCTTTTTCGCCCCGGTCGAGCGACAACGGGCGATGTCCCGATGATCCGCTGTTTTTTGTATCGTAACACCTTTATTTTTTCCTGTCATCTTCCTTTACGGGTGGTTTCCCCTACCCTTTGGACCGCGACAAAAAAAGGGGCGCTCTTTAAAGAGCGCCCCTTTTCATCATGAATTGTTTTAATACACCTGTCAGCAGCTGACTTGGTCATGAGTTTTTCCGCGGTCCGAACGGCCCGTTGTCCGGGTGACAGAAGCACGACGTGAGGTGATCGCAGACCATGCCGGACGACTGCATGAACGCGTAGCAGATCGTCGGGCCGACGAAGACGAAGCCGGCCTCTTTCAACCGTCGGCTGAGAAACCGCGAGAGGTCCGTTTGAGCCGGCACCTGCTCCTGTCGGTCATACCGGTTGATCACAGGGGAGCCGCCGACGGTTTCCCACAGCCACGCGGCTGGGTCAACTCGGTCACGCAGGGCGAGCCAAGCGCGGGCGTTCGTTATCGCCGCCTCGATTTTTCGCCGGTTTCGTATGATCCGGGGGTCAGCGGCCAGTTCGTCGACCTTCCGTTCGTCGAACCGAGCGACGGCCTCCGGGTCAAAGCGACAAAACGCGGCTCGGTACCCTTCCCGGCGGCGAAGGATCGTCAGCCAGCTCAGTCCGGCCTGAGCGCCCTCAAGGACCAAAAGCTCAAACAGAGATCTCTCGTCCCAGCATGGCCGCCCCCATTCGAGGTCGTGATACGCCTGGTAAAGCCCGTCGTTTCCGGGCCAAGGGCAGCGCGTTACTCGGTCCAACGGATGAGGTTGTCCCGAAGGAGCTCGGCCACGCGGGCTGTCACCGGCCCGACGGCGCCGCTTCCCACCGGCAGCTCTCCCACGGCGACGACCGGCACGACACCTTTAATGCTGCCGGTGATGAACGCCTCGGACGCCTGAGTGATCTCGTCGAGCCGAGGGCAGCGGAGCTGAACCGGCAGCCGCGCTTCTCCCATGAGCTGGAGAAGAATTGCCCGGGTCGTTCCGGCCAGCACCCGCTCGGACGGGGCGGTGATGATGACGCCTTCTTTTACCAAAAAGAACGTACTGTGAGCCGCTTCGGTGATCTGTCCGTCCGGGCAGTAGACCACTTCAAACGCTTCCGGGTCGTGGCGGTTTTTCTCGTACGAAGAGGCGTAATCGATGCTCTTGGCCGTTGGGTTGGTTCGGCCGTGAAGGACCGGGTACAGCCTGACGCCTTTTTGGTAGACTTCCGCCGGCGGCAGGACGAGCGGCTCAAAGGTGCAGAAAAGGCGCGGCGACGGGAATCGGCACTCGTCCACAAAACTGTCTCCGCCGGTGACGAAAACTTTGGCGAGAACTTCGCCTTCCAGCCGGCCGATGCCCTCAAGCACCAGTTTCTTCAGCTCGCCGATATTCCACGGCATTTCAATGCCCAGTTGGGCCGCTGACGAAAAGAGCCTTTCCAAGTGCATGGTCAGCTGAACCGGCCTCCGGGAAGATGTGCGAACCAAGTCGAAGACGCCGACTCCCCGCTGAATGACGTGGTCGCTGACCGGAATGCTGACCGCCTCAGCGGGAAGGAACTTCCCCTCGTAGTAGCAGATTTTCACTCCATCATCGCCTCCAGATCCCACCCGGCGCGAAGCTGCTCCAGCGCGGCGCCGTGGGTGAACTTGAGCCCCAGCGGCGTCACGGCCGCGCAGCGGCGCCCGATCGCCCACAGCTCGCAGCCCAGCTGAGGCTCGTCGTGAGGACGTCCTTCCAGCCAGAAGCTGACGCCTGTTTCGTTTTCCTCGTGGCGGCGAATCATGCCGCCGTAGCGGTACACCCGCTGTCCCTGATGGCAGATTTTTATTCCCGCCAGCTCGTCTTTAGGACAGTCGGGCACGTTGACGTTCAAAAAGACGCCGCCCGGCAGAGGGCTTTTCCTGAGCTGACGAAACACAGCAACGGCGACGGCCCCTGCGGTTTCATAGTGAACCGCAGGCTGCCCGACCGGCGTGACGACCGACACGGCCACGGCCTGCCGGCCGGTCAGACAGGCTTCCATGGCCGCCGCGACCGTGCCGGAATAGGTCACGTCGTCTCCCAAGTTCGCCCCATCGTTAATGCCCGAAAAGACGGTCCCGTCCGAGAGACCCAGCCCGTCGAACGCCAAAATGACGCAGTCCGTCGGCGTCCCGTCGCACTGCCAAGAGCGCACGCCGTTCCACCGGTCGACCGGCTCCAGCCGAACCGGCCGTCCGAGCGTCATGCTGTGACCGCATAAGCTGCGCTGGCGGCTCGGCGCGACGACCGACGGCGTTTCACCTTCGGCCTGAAAGGCTCGGACCAGAACGTCAAGCCCGGGGGCGCTGATGCCGTCGTCGTTTGTCACCACCATGGCGAGATAACCAGACGGTACAAAAGCGTCAGAGGGTAGCCCAATATGTAGGCAGTCGCCCCGGTGTACACCAGCGCGATCAGCACGAAAAAGCCGTACCGCTCGTACTGCCATATCCAGCGCTGCCACGCCCGGGGAAAGAGCGGAAGAAAGACTTTGCTGCCATCCAGCGGCGGAATTGGCAAAAGGTTAAACAGCCCAAAGCCTAAGTTGATGATGACAAAATACTGGAGCACTTCCAGCAGGGGCACGCCGCCGAACGCCCCGGACAGCAGATAGACGGCGCTCCAGCGAAGGATTCGCCCCACGACGAGGGCTGTCAGGAAGTTGCCCGCCGGGCCGGCCAGAGACACGAGGACGATGTCCCGCCGCGGGTTTTTGTAGTACCGCGGGTCGATCGGAACCGGCTTGGCCCAGCCAAAGCGGAAGACCAGCAGGGCAAGAGTTCCCCACAGGTCAAAATGTTCCAGCGGGTTCAGGCTCAGCCGTCCCCGCATTTTGGCCGTCGGGTCCCCGAGCTTCCACGAGGCCCAGCCGTGGCAGACCTCGTGAAACGAGACGGCCCACAGCACCGCCGGCAGACTGAGCAGCAAATCGACTAACGTTCTCACTCACTCACGCTCCTGACCCGTTCGGGCCGATAACTCGAATACCAACGCCTTCCGGGCGCGGCAGCTCATACAGAAGTTTTTAGAGGACCACAGCCCTGCCAACTTCCCGCTCAGACGGCCGATATGCCGATCAAGCGAAAACGCCCGGCACTCGCCGCCGCTGCATGACCAGCGGGCAATCTGCCCGGCGGCTTCAAGCTCTTTGGCCTCGCACTCGCTCCCCTGCCAGCCGACGGCCATCAGTCCGTCGAGAAGCCTCAGCTCGTCCCACAGGCATTCCAGTTTGCCGTGCAGCTCTTCAAGGGAGCCGTCGTTGACGACGACCCAGTCGCTTTTACTTTTTCGATCGCCGTCGGGCGAAAAAAACGCTTCCCGGCGGCTAAGTTCCGCCTCGTCCAGCCCGCGGCCGGCGTTCCGCTCTCCCCGCCGCGTCAAAGGCGCGGCCACGTAGATGACGCCTTGGCACCACCACGGCAGGCCGCTCTCAAAAAGAAGCGGGATTTCGACGACCGCTATGCCGTTCGCCGGAAGGGAGCGTTCGATTTCGGCTCTCACCGGCGGGTGAATCAGGCCGCACAGTTTTGCCTGCTCGTCCGGGCTGGCGAAAGCTCGGCGGGCCAACGCGGCTCGGTCAAGCCGGCCGTTTGAAACCACGTTGCTCCCCCAAAGGCGGCGGGCCCGTTCGAGGATTTCTTCCCTCTCCCACACCCGATCGGCTATCCGATCGGCGCTCAGAGTCGCAGCGCCGCGGCCCCCAAACCACGCGAGCGCCGTCGACTTACCAGCGCCGACTTGGCCGGTTAAACCGATAGCCAACACTGGGCCTCACCTCCCCAAAGTCAAATTCGTCCCGAAGGTCGGGGGCAATTTCTGCTAAAAACCGCGACGGCCTTTGAGTCGTCGTCGAGCCAAAGAGGCGCCGCTCCCGAACCCGCGTCAGGATCAGCCGCTCCTGCGCCCGGGTCATGCCCACGTAGCACAGCCGACGCTCTTCCTCGATCTCTGCCGGGTCGTCGGACGACCGGCTGTGAGGGAAGATCCCCTCTTCCAAGCCGATCATGAACACCAGCGGGAACTCCAGTCCCTTGGCGCCGTGGAGCGTCGACAGGTTGATCCCCTGACCGCCCGAGTCCCGGTCCGCGTCGGTGTACAGCGCGGCTTGGGCCAAGAGTTCCGGCAGCGAGTCGCCGTCGCCGGCTAGAGACAGAATTTCCATCACGTTGTCGTACCGGTCTTCCCAGCCGGCCGGGTCGATTTTCTGCAGGACCGTCTCATAGCCAATCCGCATGAGGATCACGTCCAGCGCGCGTTTGAGATCGCCGCCGCACCCGAGAATCTCGCCCATCGCGCCGGCCAGCTGGCGGGCTCCGGCAGCGCCCTGCCCGGAAAGCTCCGCCCCGGTCTGTGCCACCGCCGCCCAAACGTCGGCCGGGTCAGCAGTCCGGTGAGACAGCAGGTACGCGTCCAGCTTGTCCAGTGACCGAGGGCCGAGCCCGCGCGTCGGAAGGTTGCCCACCCGATCGAGCGACGCCCGGTCGTACGGGTTGAGCGCCAGCCGAAGGTAGCTCAGCACGTCCCGAACCTCGCGCCGGTCAAAAAAGCCCTGACCGCGCACCACTTGGTAAGGCAGGTTGTGGCTGAGAAGCGACTCTTCAATCCGGCGGCTGAGGGCGTTCATTCGGTACAGGATCGCCACGTCGCTCGCCCGGTAGCCGGAGGACAGGAACCGTTCGATTTCCGTCGTGATCAGCTCGGCCTCGTCGTCGCTCGTCGGACAGTTCCAGACTTGAGGCTTGGCGCCCTGCTCCCGGTCGGTCCACAGGTTCTTCTCCCGCCGGTCAAAGTTGTGGGATATCAGCGAGTTGGCCGCCTCGAGAATGCCCCCAGTTGAGCGGTAATTCTGTTCCAACAGCATGACCGACGCGCCGGGAAAGTCGCGTTCAAAGTTCATAATCATGCTCATGTCGGCGCCGCGCCAGCCGTAAATCGACTGATCCGGGTCTCCGACGGCCGTCAGATTCGCGCCGCCTGACGCCAGCAGGCGCATGAGCCGGTATTGGGCCGCGTTCACGTCCTGATACTCGTCCACCAGTACCCAGTCGAGCGCCTTCTGCTCCCGCTCCTTCACCTCGGGGAACCTCGTCAGAAGCTCCAACGGAAGGGCGATCAGGTCGTCGAAGTCCCACGCGCCGCGGGACTTGAGCAACCCGTCGTACCGCTCGTACAGCGGGCCGACGATCGACTTCATCGGGGAATTGTCGAACGCCCCCAGCCCGGCGCCCGAGTTCTTCGCCTTAGAAATCGTCTCCAGCACCCACGCGGGCGTGTACTGCTCCGGGTCTAAGTTCAGCGCTTCCAAAACGGCCTTGGCCGCCGAAAGGGAGTCGGCCCGGTCGTAGACGACGCACTGGGGCGGATAGCCAAGCTGTTCGAGCTGAGCGCGGCTGCGGAAAAGCATCTGCAGTCCGAACGAGTGAAAGGTCCGAACTTGCAGACCGGCCAAATTTTCTCCCAGCGACGCGGTCAGGCGGTCCAGCATCTCCCGGGCCGCCTTGTTGGTAAACGTCACGGCCAAAATCCGCCAAGGCTTCACGCGCTGCGCGTCAATCAGCCACGCTATTTTTCGGGTCAGCACCCGCGTCTTGCCGCTTCCCGCGCCGGCCAGAATCAGCTGACGCTTGCCCAGGTAGACGACCGCTTCTTTTTGGGCGTCGTTCAGCCCCTTCAGCCACGCCGACTCGTCCATCAGCAACGCTCCTTTTGACTCGAAAAAAGGGAGGGCACAGGCCCTCCCTTTCATTGACTTGTTTGCTCAGGCCCGGATCTTCAGCAGGCCATAGCCGCCCGCCTCGCGGCGGTAAACCAGCGCCGGATGCCCGGAGTCTGTGTCCACAAAGATGAAGAACGAGTGACCCAGAAGCTCCATCTGCAGCGCCGCTTCCTTGGCCGTCATCGGGTGAGGCTCGACGACCTTCTCCCGTTCGATTCGGACGCCCGAGTAGCTGCTCTCCGGCTCGGCCTGCGCCGCAGTGTCCTCGTACCCAAACGACACGTCGTGAGCCTTCAGCTGAGCGCGGTCAATCAGGTACTCTTTGTGACGGCGGATACGGCGCTCCAGGACCTTGAGGGCCAGATCAAACGCCTTGCGCAGGTCCGGATCCCGCTGTTCGCCCCGGAGGACGACGCCATTCGCGTCGGCGGTAATCTCTACTGTCACAAAGTCTTTTTTATCAGTTTTCACCGCCACCTGCATGTCCAAGATCCGGGAGAAAAATTTCTCCATCCGCCCCAGCTTGCCTTCCATGTACTCTTTCATCTCGGCAGGAATCTTTGCATTGTGCGTGGTGAATCGAATATCCATCATTCCATCCTCCTTCCGCAGGTTCTGCTGCAGGTAAAGAACCAAGTTTCCTTTACCTTTAACTGTATTGTATCACATTGGCAAATTATCACGCCCGCGTCAAAACGACAGCGAAGCCGCGACGTTTTTCGCCTAGCTTTTTTAGCTGGGGTCTGTTTAAATAGATTTATCACAATGCCTTCAGGAGATGATTTCTTTGGAGCTTTCAAAGCGTGCACGGAACCTTCAGCCTTCGGCGACGTTAGCCGTGTCGGCCAGAGCGGCCGAACTCAAGCGGCAGGGACGCCCGGTCATTTCGTTTGGCGCCGGCGAGCCGGACTTCGACTCCCCCGACGCGGTGAAAAAGGCCGGACACGACGCGATAGAGTCGGGCAAGACCCACTACACGCCCAACCCAGGAACGCCTGAGCTGCGAGAGGCCGTCTGCGTCGATTACTCCCACCGGTTTGGCTTGGACTACGCGCCCTCAGAAGTGCTGGTCGGAAGCGGCGCAAAGCCGTTGATCTACTGCGCTCTGGCCGCGCTGCTTGACGACGGCGACGAGGTGATTCTCCCCGTCCCGGCTTGGGTAAGCTACGTGGAGCAGATCAAGCTCTGCGGCGGCAAGGCCGTCTTGGTGGAGACCGGCGACACGAACCACCTGCCGTTGGCCGATCGGCTCGAAGCGGCCGTCACGCCCCGAAGCAAGTGCATTCTCATCAACAGCCCGAATAACCCGACAGGCGCCGTGTACGACGAGGAGACACTGAAGGCCATCGCCAGCTTGGCGCTTCGCCACGACCTCGTCATCATCAACGACGAGATTTACGAGCAGCTCGTCTATGAAGGCGCGTACTCCCAGATCGTCAAGACCTGCCCGGAGGTCAAAGACCGGACGATCAACGTCAACGGCGTGAGCAAGGCTTTCGCCATGACGGGCTGGAGAATCGGCTTCGCCCTCGGCCCGGCGAAAATCATCAAGGCCATGGCAGGCATTCAGGGACACCTGAACTCCTGCGCCTGCTCGGTGTCTCAGGCGGCCGCCCTTGGCGGACTTCAAAACGCCCAGGCCGACGTGGCCGTCATGCGGCAGGCGTTCAGCGCCCGCCGACAGCTGGTGTTCGACCTGCTGGCCAAGATCCCCGGCGTCTCGTTCGTCCGGCCCAAGGGGGCTTTCTACGTCCTCGTGGACCTGAAAAACTTTCTCGGCAAGCGGCGCGGCGATGTGATACTGACCGACGACGCGGCGTTTTGCTCCGACCTTTTAGAGTATGCCAACGTAGCTGCCACGCCGGGCAGCGCGTTCTTCGCGCCCGGCACAATGCGGCTGTCCTACGCCAACTCGGAGGAAGATATCCGCGAAGGGCTCAAGCGCTTGGCGTCCTACGTGGCGTCTCTCCAATAAAAGCTTTTCAACAACAAAGGAGCCGAAGGCCTGCGATGCAGTCCTTCGGCTCCTTTTATTTTTTTACCCCGTCAAGGCCGGTCCGGCCTGTTGGCCGTCTCGTCGAACCACCCGTTCAGGCGTCTCAGGTACTCAGCCTTCGTCAGCCGGGGCGTGAAGTCCTTGATGACCGCCTGTGCCTTGGCGCCGCCGTCGGACAACAGGTCGACCAGCGTCCCCAGAAGGGCGCGGGCAGGGTCAATCAGCGCCTTGTCCACGTTCTCCACCTTGTAGTCGGCGCCGTGAAACGAGCCGCTGCAGCCGCCGCTGTGCGGGTGAAGGGCCGGCATCAGGCAGCTGATGTCCCCCATGTCGGTCGAGCCGGCGCTCCAACCGGCGCGGGTAATGCCGCTCCCAGTGTAGCGGACGTTCGCCGAAAAAATTTCTTCCAGCTGTCGGTTCGGGTGCAACGGAAGGTATCCCGGCAGGGCCCGCACGACGCACCGAGCGCCCAACGCGTCGCCGCCGGCGAGAAAAGCGCTTCTGACGCTGGGGAACGCCCGGTCGATGGCGTCGAGCGTCGCCGCCCGGAGGTACCCTTCCAGCCTGACGTCGTCAGGAATGGCGTTCACCGCGTCGCCGCCTTTTGTGATGATGTAGTGAACCCGAAGGTGGTCTTCGTCCCGAAACGTCTCCCGCAGGGCGTTGACGCCGTTCATGCCCGACAGCGCCGCGTAAAGCGCGTTCACGCCCTTGTGAGGCTCGCCGGCCGCGTGGGCCTGCCGGCCCTGATAGGCGACCGAGTAGGCCCGAAAGCCGTTGCAGCCTTCCGGGAGCGTGAAGTCATCGCCGCACCCAGCGTGAACCATCATGGCAATCTGCACGTCGTCAAACGCGCCTAGCCTGACGAGTTCCTGCTTGCCGCCCAGGTAGCCGATCTCTCCGGCCTCACGCAGCCTGAGCCGTTCGCCGATCATGATGTACTCCTCGGCAGGGACGGCTATGAAGACGATGCGGCCGCACAAGCTCTGCGCCGCGCCGGAATCCTTCAAAGCCATCGCGCAGCCCAGCAGTCCGGCCATCTGAAAATCGTGGCCGCAGGTGTGAGACGCCCCGGTAGTCAAGTCGGCCTGCGGATAGTTCCGACAGGTCACCGCGTCCAGCTCGCCTAATATGGCGACCGTCGGCCCGGGGGCCCCGCACTCCAAAACAGCCCGAAGCCCTGTACGGCCCAAGCCGGTCTGCACTTGAAAGCCCAAACCGGACAGGACTTCAGCAGCCTTCGCGGACGTGCGGAACTCGAAGTACCCGTGCTCGGGGTGAAGGTGCAGGTCAGTCCAAAACGACAGCAGATCGTCCCGCCGCCGGTCCAGCGCTTCCATCAGACTCGTTTTCAGACCTTCAATGTCCACCGTCATGACGCTTCTCCTTCCCGGCTGGCTGGAACTTCGCCCAACGCTTGGCCGATAACAGCCGACAGCTCATCCCACGTCGGCACGCCACGAAAGATCACTTTGTTGTTCAGCACCCACGTCGTTTGGCCGGCACGGATTGAAAACCGAATCGTCTGCCACAGCCAAGCGAAGCACCGAGGATCGTAAAAATCAATTTCCAGCCTGTCGCCGTAAACTGAACTCAACCGTTTAACCAGTCGGCCGACCGCTACGCGGTCGTTCTCTCCTGGACGAGTCCGCCGATCGTCGTCCCGAAGAACGACGGTGCATCACCCGCAGCCGCCCGTCGCTCCTTCTCGGAATATCTTGAGCTTCATCGGCCTCTCCCCCTTTAAGTTTTATCTTAAAGCAGGAATCAGGACTTGACAACACGAGGCCAGACAAAAAAAGTCCGTCCCCGGGGGGGACGGACTCGAAAAACGAATTAACGCTTGCTGAACTGGTAGCGGGCGCGGGCGCCTCTCTGGCCGAACTTCTTGCGCTCGACCATACGGGGATCCCGGGTCAGCATGCCGGCCTTCTTGAGCTGGGCCCGAAGGTCCGGGTTCAGCTTGATGAGGGCGCGGGCAAGTCCCATGCGGATCGCTCCGCTCTGACCGGTCAGGCCGCCGCCGTGCGCGTTGACGAACACGTCGACTTTGTTCTCCAGACCGAGCAGAACGAGCGGCGACAGGGCCGCCGTCAGCCAGTTGTGCCGGGGGAAGTACTCGGCCGGCTCACGGTCGTTGACGAGGAATTTCCCCTCGCCGGAAACAAGGCGAACTCTGGCGACAGCGTTCTTCCGCCGCCCGGTGCCCCAGAAGTAGGACGTAGCCATTGAGTTTTTCCTCCTTTACAGCGTAATCTGCACGGGCTGCTGTGCCGCGTGGGGGTGATCGGCGCCGGCGTAAACCTTGAGCTTGCGCTCAAAGTGAAGGCGCGACTTGGGAAGCATGCCGCGGACGATGCGCTCCACCAGACGGGTGGAATCTTTCTGCATCATCTCAGCATACGTGGTCTCCTTGAATCCTCCGGGATGCCCGGAATGACGGTAAACTTTCGTCTCAGCCAGCTTCCGGCGGCCGGTGAATCCGACCTTGTCGGCGTTGATGACGATGACAAAGTCGCCGGTATCAACGTGCGGCGTGTAGCTGGGCTTGCTCTTGCCGGTAAGAATTAGCGAAATCCGCGAAGCCAAACGGCCCAACGGAATGTCCGTTGCGTCGATGACGTACCACTTGGGCACGTAGCTGGCCTTCGTCGCCATAAAAGTCCGGTTGGCGGTCATGGTTCAAAACACACTCCTTTGCGCTGTGGTGTCTCTTCAATCGTCGAGTCTCATTCTGGGGAAAGAGAACTCATCGTCTGACTGCGCCGCCGTCCGGAACGGGTCTGAGGTCGTAGGGAGAGCGTGTGACGGCTCACCATCAGATCCCAGACGAGCAGTGCTTCAAAACAGACGAATTATTGTACATCAACAAGCTTGGGGTTGTCCAGTCTCCCGGGCAATCTTCCCCGCTTGGCGATCGGTTTACCGTCCACTTCTTTCAAGTCCATAGTCATGTCGCAGGTCACGCCGTGGCAAATGTAGCTGCCCACGCCGAACATGTCGACGCCGGCGGCGGACAGAATACGGATCCGATCGGGATCAAGCCCGCCGGAAGCGACGATTTTTACGTTCGGGAATCCGGCCTTGTCGAGCCGCCACCGAACCTCCCGGACAAGCGCCGGCGTCACGCCGCCGCGCTCGCTGGGCGTGTCGAGACGAATGGACGTGAGCCGGTCGCCGAGGGCTTCGGCAACCCGAAGCGTCTCTTCGGCCTCGTCCTTAAACGTGTCGACCAGAACCGTCATCGGCTCATGAGGCTTCAGCAGCGACGCGTATGCCTTGGCGACCCGAACCGTGTCGCCGTTCACCAGCACAACCGCGTGGGGAATCGTGCCGGACGGCTCGCCACCGGCAAGCTTAGCGCCCAGAATACAACTGGCGGCGCTGCAGCCGCCGACTGACACGGCGATGCTCTCCATGACCGGCGCGACAGACGGGTGAACGTGCCGGGCGCCGAAGCACAAGCACGGCTTGCCGCCGGCGGCTTCGACACACTCCCGAGCTGCGGTCGCCCAGCCTGATGAGCTGGCCAAAATGCCGAGGAGAATCGACTCGTAGGCGCCAAACTCGCCGTACGCCCCCTCGATTCTCATCAGGGTGTCCTTGCTCTCGAAGGTATCCCCGTCCCGAAGCGACTGCACCTTGACGTTCAGCGGCTTCAAAATCCGCAGGGCCTCTCCCAGTCCGGCAAAAACGCCGTGCCGTCTGGCAAAGATCTCCGCCGTCACCGGGACGTCGAGCTGACCGGTAACCCGAAGGACGTCCCGGGACCGAACAAAGTACACGTCAGCCACAGCGCCGGAGATAATTTCCTCGTGAGTGGCGCTTAAAAACAGCCTGTCTTTGTCCGGCGTAAAGGCCTTCACATCGGCCATCGTGTCGAAGGCCAGAGGCGTCGTCATGACTTCATCATCACCAGCGCGACTGAAGTGATGAGGAACAGGGCGCAGCAGGCCACCGAAATCTTCGACAGGGTGGTAAACCGGTGCCACTGGCGGGTGGACACTGCGTCAGCCTGAGTAGCGCCGCCAAAGATACCGCCAAAGCGGCCCTGCTTCCGGGGCTGCATGATCACGCTGGCAGACAGGACAACGCACAGCAACAGTTGAAAAATGTTCAGCGCGGTTCTCATATCGATGAGACACCTCCGTTTAATATCTCGGGCCTTCCGGCCGATCAGGACTTGATTGTATCACACTTGCCGCCCAGAGCTAAAAAAAGCTGGCGGGTTGCTTTTCCCCGGTGGGACACCGCGTCTTTCTCCTCCATGGTCATCTGAGCAAACGTCTTCGTCTCTCCCAGCGGGAGGAAAAGCGAGTCGTAGCCGAATCCTCGTTCGCCAAGCTCCTGCTCGGTCACAGAGCCGTCGCAGTACTGCAGAGTCGACCACTCCGAGCCGTCGGGCCAGCACAGGACCAAAGCTGCGGCAAAACGGGCGGACCGATCTGCAACGCCGGCCAGCTCGCCCAACAGCTTCGCCCGGCATTCCGCGTCCGTGGGCGCGTAGCGGGCCGAACGGACGCCCGGACGCCCGCCCAGAGCCGCCACTTCGATGCCGCTGTCGTCCGCCAGAGCAGGGAGGTTCGTCCGCTCGCACCAAGCCTGGGCTTTCAGGCGGGCGTTCTCCAAAAACGTCTCGCCGGTTTCTTCTACCTCAAGGTTCGGGCAAAGGTCTTTCCCCATCAGGAGCGTTATCCCCAAAGGCGCGAGAAGTTTTTGGAACTCGACGAACTTGTTTCGATTGCCAGTGGCAATAACCAGCTGACGAAGCGTCTTCACATCGATCACTCGAATGTCCCCCAATCCTTCACGCCCATAGTTTTGCGCTGCAGTTCCGTGATTTGGGCCAAGGCGTTTTCCCCGCAGTCGAGCAGCTCATTCAGTTCGCTTCGGCTGAACGTTCCGCCCTCGCCTGTCCCCTGAAGCTCAATAAAAACGCCGTTCCCGTTGCCAACAACGTTGAAGTCCACCTCTGCCCGACTGTCCTCCGAGTAGTCCAAATCGGTCAGGATCTGGCCGTCGACCTTGCCGATGCTGACGGCAGCAACCGGCATTCGGAAAGGACTCGCGGCAATTCGCCCTCCGGCGATGAGGCTTCGGACCGCTCCGGCCAAGGCGAGAAAAGCCCCGGTGATCGACGCCGTTCTCGTGCCGCCGTCCGCCTGAAGAACGTCGCAGTCCAAGGTGACTGTCAGCTCTCCCAGCTGGGCCAGGTCGACCGACGCACGAAGGGACCGACCGATGAGCCGGCTGATTTCCATGCTCCTGCCCGACTGGCGCCCCTTGACGCTCTCCCGAACCGTCCGAGAACTGGTCGCCCGCGGAAGCATCGCGTACTCGGCTGTCACCCAGCCCTGCCCGCTTCCCCGCAGAAACGGCGGAACTTTGTTGTCCACCGACGCGGTGCAGAGCACTTTTGTCTCGCCCCATTCGACCAGGCATGAGCCTTCTGCCCAGCGATTGACGTCCAGCGTCAGGGAGATTTTTCGCAGGTCGCAGGCGCCCCGGCCGTTGTTCCTCAAGAGTCCAGCCCCCACGCCGATGACAGGTCCAAACCGTTGATCGGCTGGCTCCAGTTGCCCTCGATCATGAACTTGACCTGTTTGAGGGACGGGAAGTTCTCAATGGCCGTCCGCACAATTCCCTTCACCAGAATCGAGGCGTTCTCAGGCTTCAGCTCCGCCAGTCCGGCGGCAAAAGCCTGCGGCAAATCCACGTACAGAGCCGTCCCGTTCCGGAACAGGTGACGAACGGTCACGCCCTTGAGCCACTGTTCAGAGCTGGAGGCGAAAACTGTGTTCAGCGTCCGCTCCACATCGGTTTCCAACCGGTCAGAGATGATCTTCAGATTCCCTGTCGCCAACCCCTGCGCGCTCAGCGTGTAGATTTTAACGTCCGGCGACTTGCCCACCGCGACGCTCTGCGGCCCCGACTCGGCAAGAATCTTTTTGGCCTCCTCGACGGTTGAAACGACGCCGTCAGGCGGCAGAGCCCCTCTCTGGTCCATCGCCTTAAACAACGCCCCGCTGCCGTAATACCCTACAGCCAAAAAAATCAGAATCAGAGCTGACCAAGCCAGCCAGCGAATCAGCCATGGGGTACGGCGTTCCTCCCGCATGGTGCGGCGCCGGTATTCTCGTTCTGTCATTTGCCTTCAACTCCTTGACGTCTGCTTACTGATCAGGATGATCTTTAAAGTACTGCTGAAGCCCTTTCGCCACGCTGACGGCGATTTTCTGCTGGTACGCTGCCGAGGCAAGCCGTTTCACCTCTGCCGGGTTCGTGATGAAGCCTGTTTCAATGAGAACGGCCGGCATCGCCGCTCCGCGAAGGACCGCAAACGGCGCCTGAGCGACCCGCCGCATGATAATACCATTTTGTCCCCCGCTGGCGTACAGCGCTTCAGCCAGATTCGTGCTCTCCGATATTTTCGCGTTCTGCTGCATGTTTCCGAGAATCGTCATCAGCATGTCGGTTCGGGAATCCGCTGACGCTTTGCCGTTGTCCATTATATCGGCATTTTCAATTCTCGCGAGTTTCATGGCATCTTTATCGGTCGGCAGGGCCATGATGTAAATCTCCTGCCCCTGCGTCGAGTTCGTCTTGCTGGCTACCGAGTTCAGGTGAATGCTCACAAACGCCGAGGCGTTCAGCGAGTTGGCCAGAGCGGGACGCTCCGAAAGGGTCGGATACGTGTCGCCTGTGCGGGTCATTTGGACGTCGATGCCCAGCTTGTTCAGTTCGGTTTTAAGACGGGTCGCTATCTGCAGGGCGATAATCTTTTCCTTGTAGGCCCCGCGCATGGCGCCCGGGTCCTTGCCGCCGTGCCCAGGGTCGACGACCACCAGCGGCCTTGCCCGTTTGGGCTTGGGCAGATGGGACGGCCTCGGCCGTTGAATCTGCTGGGGAATCACGGGAGTTTTTCTGCCCGCCGAGCGGTTGATCGAAGCGCTCACCGACTCCACTGAATCAGAATCCTGCGCTTCTGCCTCCTTCGCCGGCCCCCCTTCGGAGACGGCCCCGCCGGTCGAAACGCCCGCAGTGGCGCCGCTTCCCGCGACCGATGGAACAGCGGCCTTTTTCCCCTTTCCGCTATTCGGAGACGTTTCGGCGGTCGACTGGGTTTTATTCGACGGTTGAGCCGAACCAATGTCCAGCACGAGACGCTTGGGGTTATCAAGCCAAAAATACCGGCCAGTTCTCCCGGCGAACCGAACTTCAAGGCTCGCCTCCTTCCCGCAGATCAGAAGAACCGTCACCCCCGGCTCGGCCAACTTGGCGGCCCGAACCGCCCGGTCCGTCGCTTGGGCGAAGGTGGCGGTCATCTGTCCGTCTGAGAGTTGGACGTCCGGCGAACTGGATCCTTCGACGTCCACAACCATTCTAATGCCCGTACCAGCCCGCCCCCATCGAATGTTGGATACCTTCGAAGAGGTCTGTTTTGACGGCCCAGCCGGCGCAGGAGCTGGCGCTGCCCCACGGACCGCGTCTTTCCGGCCGTCGGTCGGCCCTGTCGGAGTATGGGGTGTTTGATCTGCTGCCGGAGGCGGCACACTTTGGTCGGGAACGTTTTTCGTCTTTCCCCATGACAGAGCGAACGGAAGCTTATTCTTTCGGAGAAGATTTTTCAGAACTCTCAGCCCGCTGTCGGCGTCCACCCAGCAGTGTTCTTCGTCAATCACGGAGGTTCGCGGCATGGCAACGATATCGAAGTCAGTCCACGCCATGGCGGCGCCATTCACGACTCTCAGCTGATGATCACCTAAAACGGCGGAAAACTCGCCGTTTTGGATCGTTCCGTGGGCGCTAAGCAGCCCCGCCGCGACGTCAAGCGCCATCATCAGAGAAGGGCCGTCATCTCTCACTGGAACGGTACCGCAGGTTTGACCGTCCTGAATCAACTCTCTGACCGCCGCATGAACCGGCAGAGTTCCCCAAACGAGCAGGACGGTCAACAGAGCCAACCAGGCGAAAAAACCCCGGCGCCGAAGTGCGCCTAAGTTACCGAAGCGCCGCATATTCCCGTGCAACCACGTCGGCCGCCCGTTCCACGTCAGAGTCGTTAATTCCCATGTGAGTCACCAGACGAATACGCTTCGGACCGGCCGTTGTTCCGAGAACTCCAGCGGCCTGCAGTCGAGCCAAGAACTGGTCTCCTGTGACCGAGTTCTCCGGCAGGGGGAAATAGATCATATTGGTGCTGCACTCCCTCTCTTCCACCGGAAGGCCGGCGCCGCGAAGCATCTTGCCGAGAAACGCGGCCATGCGGTGGTCTTCCGCTAGGCGGTCGATGTTGTGCCGAAGGGCGTATAGCCCGGCAGCGGCCATGAAGCCGACCTCTCTCATCTCGCCTCCGACCCGTTTTCGGTTGAACTGGGCGTGGGCGATGAAATCGGCCGAGCCGCAGAGCATGGACCCCATCGGCGCGCCCAACCCTTTGGACAGACAGAATTGAACGGAATCCGCCTGATCCGTGTAGGCCTTCACGTCGATTTTCCAGTAGACCGACGCGTTAAAAAGCCTCGCTCCGTCCAAGTGAACTGCCAAATTCTTCCGCCGTCCGGCCTGGGCCGCTTCCGCCATCCGCTCCGGAGATATGGCCACGCCGCCGCAGTCGTTATGAGTGTTTTCCAAGCACAGAAGCGTCGCTTGGGCAAAGTGGACGTTTACTTCTGGGACGGCCCCTTCAATCTCGTCTGGCGACGGACAGCCCGACGAGTCGTCCAGCAGTCGGGGCAGGAGCCCCGAAACGGCGCTCAGCCCGCCGGCCTCGTAGGCGTAAATGTGGGCGTTGCGGCCCACAAGCGCCGATTCGCCTCGGCGGGTGTGAGTCATCGTCGCGACGAGGTTCCCCATGATGCCCGAAGGCATGAACAGGGCTTTCTCCTTGCCGACAAGAAACGCGGCGTATTCCTGAAGTTCGTTCACCGACGGATCGTCGTCGTACCCGGCGTCCCCCACCCGAGCCTCAAAAATCGCCCGGCGCATCGGCTCATCAGGACAGGTGACCGTATCGCTACGCAGGTCAATTACTCGATCGCTCATAGTTTCCCCCTCACTTTCTCGAAAAGACGACTCCCAGCTCTGACCAGTCGATGATTCCCGGCGGGACGGCGACCCCCAGCCTGTACCCCGGACGGTTGGCCCCGTGGAAATCGGACCCGGCTGTCGTTTTAAGGCCCAGTTCTTCCGCCAAACCGATCAGCTGCTCTGCCGCCTGTCGGTCATGATGTCCGGAAAAACATTCCATCCCCCACAGTCCTAGGTTCTTGAGGTCTTCGACGATCGGCCGAAGTTCCTCAAACGGCGCCGTCTGAAGCGGGTGAGCCAGCACGGTTTTGCCGCCCGACCGATCGATCAGACGAATGCAGTCTGCCGGCGGGAACCCGCGCTTGACTACGAACGCCGGCGCGCCGCGGCCCAAATATCGAGCAAACGCCTCTTTCAGGTCGCGAACAAATCCCCGGCGAACCAGCGCCTTCGCGAAATGAGGCCGGCCGATGACCCCCGGGCCGGCTTCTTTTTTCACTTCGTCCATTGTGACATTCAGTCCAAGATCGTTCAGCTTGCTCAGCATTCTCTCGTTGCGCTCGTCGCGGCAGCGCCGAAGCTCAGCCAGCTCTTCGTTCAGCAGTGGATTGTCCACGTCAAAGCCATAGCCCAAAATATGGAGCGTGCCGGGCCACGCGGCGGACATTTCAATGCCGGACAGGCATGCCATGCCCAAACGAGCGGCTTCTTTCATGAACGAGCGGACGCCTTCTGCGGTGTCATGGTCCGTCAGAGCCATGACACGAATCCCCGACGCGCAGCCAAGTCGCGCCAGTCGAATCGGCGACTCAGTCCCGTCAGAACAGTTGCTGTGACAGTGAAGATCAATTCTCATCGCTCAGGCCCCCATCCTTCAAAAGCCAACCGGCTGCCTGAAAGAGTCAGGATCTCTACGCCCTCGTCGCTTACGACCGCCACGCTGGCCGGATCCCGCCCTTTTGGCAGAGCCGCTGAACCGGGATTAAGGAAGATCGTCCCGCGCTCGCGAATAATGGACGCCACGTGAGTATGTCCGGTAATCGCCAAGTTGGCTCGAAGGGCAAGCGACCTCGCGCGGAAATCGGTGAAGTCGTCGCCGTGCGCCGCTGTGATGACTCGGCCATGCCACCTCATCTGCAAAAACGGCTGAACCGGCCAGCCGATCAGGCGCGACAAAACCGAGCTGTCCGTGTTGCCCCGAACAACTCGAAGGAGTATAGGCGAGCTCCGCAGAGCGGCCGCCAAAGGGTCGTCCGCCGACGAGAGGACGTCGCCGGCGTGAATGAGCTGCTCAACTGCCCCGAAGACGTCCAGCGCCCTGCGCCACGCGCTAAGGTCCCCATGAGTATCAGAGATGACTCCCAAGCACATGAACATCACTTCCTTATGAGGCTGGCGTCGCTTGTATCGCTTTGTAAACTATAACACAGAAAGCTCCCTTCGCCTGACGGCAAAGAGGACGGTTTTTCGGCAAAAGCCCCGGCCGAAGCGTCATTCAGGGGACAAGCGCAGCATATAAAAGAAGGGGAAAGGCTCAGCCTCTCCCCTCGTTTCTCTTCGTCCTTACTGATCCAGCTTAAACGCGCCGCCCAGCGCGTCGCCGAAGGTGAATCCGCCTTCGTCGCTGGCATAGCCAGCCGCGGCGTGGTTCTGCTCCTCGCGGCGCTTATGCTGCTGCGGCCTGTTTTCCTTTCTCTCGGCCGAGCCGCGCGGCTCGCCGGCCTCGGGCTTTCCGGCCTCAGGGGCCTCAAGGGCACGCAGGCTCAAGCGAATGCGGCGCTCCGTCGGGTTGACTTCCAGAATGCGGGCCGTGACTTCCTGCCCCTCAGTCAGGACGTCCTTGGGCTTGTCAACTCTCTTGGAGCTCAGCTGGGAAATGTGAATGAGTCCTTCGACTCCCTCTTCCAGCTCGACAAACGCGCCGAAATCGGCCAGACGGACAACTTTCACCTGAACGTCCTGCCCTTTGGCATAGCGGTTCTCGATGCCGTTCCACGGATCGTTGAGCTGCTTGTAGCCCAAGCTCATCCGACGGCGGTCGGCTTCGACGTCCAACACGACAACTTCGATCTCCTGTCCCTTGCGGATCACGTCGCGCGGGTGCTTGATGCGAGCCCAGCTCAGGTCGCCGATGTGGACGAGCCCTTCGATGCCGGGCTCCACTTCGACAAAAGCGCCGAAGTCGGTCACGTTGGTAACCACGCCGGTGGTCGTCTGCCCCTTCGTCCAGCGCTCCGTCACCGTATCCCACGGGTCGCCCTGAACTTGGCGCATGCTCAGGGAGATCTTGTTGTTCTCCCGGTCAATGCCGATGACCTTGACCTTGACCTCGTCGCCCTTCTTCAGGAGGTCTTTAATCTTGGCGCTTCTCTGCCAAGAGATCTCGCTCAGGTGGACAAGGCCGTCGATCGGCCCCACGTTGACGAACGCGCCGAACGAGGTGAGGCTGCTGACCGTGCCGTCAACGACGTCGCCAACTTTGACGTTCTGATAGAACTCTTCGCGGCGCGCGTTCAGGTCCTTGTCGAGCAGGACGCGGCGGGACAGCACAAGGCGGCGTTTCCGCTTGTCCTTCTCCAGCAGGCAGACTTCGAACTCCTCTTCCTCAAAGCGGCCCGGGTTCACGCCCCGGCCTTCGGCGGCCAAGTGGGAAATCGGGATAAACCCTTCAAGGGAGCAGCAGTCAACGATCAGACCGCCCTTGACCTTGCGCAGGCCCTTGACCTTGAGCGGCTCGCCGGACTCGAGCTTCTTCTCCAGCTCGTTCCAGCGGCGGTCAAACTCACAGCGCCAGCGACTCACGATCAGCTGAGCTTCTTCGCCGTCGCGCTTGCTGGTCACCTGAACTTGGATCGTATCGCCGACTTTGGGTTCGGGTACGTCATTGACCAGCACGTGATGAGTCCATTCGCGCTGAGGTAAAAATCCTTCGCACTTGTATCCGACGTCCACAAGCCAGCCGTCGCCAGCCGGCGCCTGTCCGACGATGACGCCCTCAATAACCTTGCCCCGGGCAATCTCTTCGGCAACCGCGTCGTACTCAGCAAGCAGCGCGCCCATGTCCATCGATTCATCGCCGGACTCGGCTCCTGCGTCATGAGCCGGCGCCTCTGCGGGCGCATCAGCCCCGCACCCTGCAGACGAGCAGCAGCACGGGCAGGCGTGAACTTCTCCGGCAGTCTCATTCAGTTCTTGATTCTTCAGCTTTTCACTCACTTCTAACATCCCCCTTGACGTCCACGGCTTGGCGGGCCGCTTGTATGAATTCCTCGATCAGCCAGTCGGGTGTGCTCGCACCGGCTGCTATGCCCACATGGGTCTTTCCGGTAAACCATTTGCCGTCCAGCTCGCCCGCTTCTTCAATCCACAGGACGTCGGCGCCGCAGCTTTTGGCAATGTGAAACAGTTTGGCCGTGTTGGCGCTGTCCCGGCCGCCGATGACGACGATGCCGTCGGTCCGCTTGACCAGTTCGGCGACGGCGCGCTGCCGCTCGAAGGTGGCCCGGCAAATGGTGTTGTGCGCCTTGACGTCCGGGGATATCCGAACGGCTGCTGACACAATGGAAGCGAACAGATCTTCCGGAAGCGTCGTTTGTGACACGAAACCAATTCGCTCTATTTTAGCAAGGTCCTGCAGGTCTGTCGAGTTAGATACGACTTTCGCCCCGTTTTGAAGCCCCCCGACGATGGAGATCACTTCCGGATGACTGGCGTCGCCTGCGACGACGACCGAATAGCCTTCGTCCTCCAGCGCCTTGGCCCGAGCCTGAGCGACCCGAACGAACGGACAGGTCCCGTCGATGATTCGAACGTTTCTCTGCTTCAGGGCATTTCTCAGATCAGGCGCTATGCCATGAGCCCGAATAAACACCGTCGAGCCGGACGGAACGTCTTGCGGCGACGCCACGACGCGCAGGCCTTTCTGCGCCAGTCGGGCGATCTCCTGCGGATTGTGAATCGGGCTGCCGACGCAGTACAGCTCGCCGTCAGAGGACAGGGCCTTTTCCATCTGAGCGATGGCCCGTTTGACGCCGAAGCAAAGTCCCGTCGGCTCGGCTTTGGAAAAACGAACCGTCATGGTCAGCCCTCCAAATGCCGGCGCGCCGCTTCCAGCATACGTTCGACTGTCGTCTGAGCGCTGAGTCTACCCCGATCAAACCAAACAGCCGGTTCAAACTTGCGGAACCACGTCATCTGCCGTTTGGCAAACTGCCGAGTTGCCGTGACGTCCCCGTCCAGCGCCTCTTGGTACGTCATACGGCCTTGGTGATACGCTGCCAGTTCGCGATAGCCGAATCCTTTCATGGACGGCAGGTCGGCCGAAAATCCGTGGCTCAGAAGCCACTCGACCTCGTCGGCGTACCCGGCGTCAAACTGTTCCTTTACCCGTTGGGCGATGATTTCCCTCAGCTCTTCCCTGTCCCGGTTTAATCCCAAATACAGCACGTCCAGCGGACCGCCGGTCTTTTTAGCCTGAGCGAAGAGCTCCGAAGGAGGCGTTCCCGTCACGCTGTAAATCTCCAAAGCCCGAAGGATCCGGAATCGGTCGTTCGGGTGAAGCCGCTTGGCCGTCAGCGGGTCAACCTCGCCGAGCCGGCCGTGCAGCTCGACGTCAGTCATGCCGTTCAGCTGCGAGCGTACGCCCTCGTCCGGCGGAACGTTGACCGAAATCAGCCCGCCCATCAGCGCTTGATAGTAAAACGGCGTGCCGCCCACAAACAGGGGAACCCGGCCCCGAGCGGCAATCCGCCGGGCGGCGTCGAGGGCGTCGCGAGCAAAGTCCGACGCGGTGTAAACCTGGTCCGGGTCCGCCTCGTCGATCAGGTGATGAAGGATAAGCCGCCGCTGAGCGGGAGAAATTTTGTCCGTTCCGATGTCCATGTACCGATAAACCTGCCGGGAGTCGACGGAAATAATCTCGGCGTTCAGCCGATCAGCCAACTCAAGGCTCAGCGCCGTTTTTCCAACAGCCGTCGGCCCGATGACCGCCAGAACTTTCAGTCGGCCGGCGGCAGCTCCATCACAGGCCATTTCTGCCAAAGTGATCGTCCAGCGCTTGAGCCGTCAGTCGAAGGACCGTCGGACGGCCGTGAGGGCACGCCGTTGGCTGCTGGCACGATTCTAAGTCCGAGAGAAGCTGGCAGGCCTCCTGCGGCGTCAGACGGGTTGTCAGCTTCACCGACGCCTTGCAGGCCTTCATGGCCCACCGGTCGATCAACGGACGGCCCGCGTCTTGGCCGTCCTCAACCGCCGCTAGCGCACCGCGCAGAAGCTCCATTGCCCCAGCGCTCACCCCGGCATGGCACGGAACTTGGGCGAGCTGGAACTGTTTGTCAAAGCCAAAGCCCAGAGACTCTAAGTCTTTTTTGTTTTCCTCGGCCTGGCGTCTGACGTCCGGCGTCAGCGGAAGATGAACAGCCAGCCGCTCGGCTGGCCCGCTTTTAACGCCCTGAGAGAAGCGCTCAAAGTTCACCCGCTCGTGAGCGGCGTGGGGGTCGACGACTAAAAGGCTCTGCTCGTCCTGGAAGACCAGATACCCTTGGCTCATCTGGCCAAAGTACAGGACCTGCGGCTTTTCATCGGGGAACAGCTCAGCCGGCTCGTTTTTCCAACCAGCCTCGGTTCCCCTTTCGGCCTCGGTTCCCATCGCCTCAGCCGCAATCGAGGCGGCCGGATCAGAAAGGGAAACGACGCCGCGGAGCTGTACGGAACTTTTCTGCGCCGACGGCGAAGCCACCCGAAACGGCGGGTCAATCGGCCGGAAGAAATCTTTCGGACCTTCCGAGGGACGCCACGCCGTCTCCTTTGGGGCTGCAGGCCCCGACAGAGGAAGCTGAGTAAAGCCCCTACCAAACTCTTCGGCGGTCTTTCTGACTAACTCGAACACTTCGCTGCCCTTGCGGAACAGGACCTCCGTTTTGGCAGGATGAACGTTCACGTCCACCTCGTCGGCCGGAATCGTCAGCTTGAGAAACCAATTCCCGCGGGAAGCCCACGGGTGGCTTAAAATCGCCGCCCGAACAGCGCCGTCGGAAACTCGCCGGCCGTTGACGAAAAGAATCAGCTGGAACCGGCTCCCCGGACCGGTGTCCTGCCGCCACAGTTCGGCCACGGAGCCGTTCACCTCGCCTTGGGCCTTTTCGATCTGCGGTTCTTTGCCCCACATCTGAAGCAGCGCGCCTTCAACCGTCCCGTCGGCCCGGCTGGAAAACGACGTCTGCCCGTCGTTGACCAGCTCAAACGACACGTAGGGCCAGCAGAGGGCGTAGTCCTGCAGGAGCCGGGAAATACGCCGGTACTCCGCGAGGGCGCTTTTGAGGAATTTTCGTCGCGCCGGCAGGTTGTAAAACAGGTCTTTGACGGTCACGGTCGTGCCGGCAGGAAGCGCCATCGGGTGAACGGCCGGACGGCCGTCCGAGTAGGTCAGCCCGGCTCCAGTTTGACTGGACCGTTCCCGGCTGTACAGCTCAAGTCGGGAGACCGCGGCGATGGAGGCTAACGCCTCGCCTCGATACCCCAGCGAGCTGATCGCTTCCAGATCGGACTCGGTAGAAATTTTGCTGGTGGCGTGTTTTTCGACGGCCAGCAGCAGATCGTCCGGCGAGATGCCGCTCCCGTCGTCACAGACGGAGATGAGCGTCTTTCCGCCCTGAACGAGCTCCACCCGAATTGTTTTTGCCCCGGCGTCAAGGCTGTTTTCAATCAGCTCCTTGACCACCGACATGGGACGTTCCACCACCTCGCCGGCGGCGATTTTGCGTGCCAGTTCGTCGGGCAGCCGTTGAATTCTCATGGGGTCATCCTCAGCTTTCTGGCCTCGTCGGTCAATCGGTACAGACAATCCAAGGCCTCTTTCGGCGTCATATCGTCCGGGCGCAGGGCGCTTAATCGATCGATCAGCCGATCCCCTTCAAGGTCGAACAGTTCCATCTGAATCGACGGCTTCATGGCCTCGGAGCGGCCTTTCGGCGCGTCTCCCTCGAGCTTTTCCAAAAGCTCGGACGCCCGGCGGACGACGACCCGGGGCAGCCCGGCCAACCGGGCCACTTCTACCCCGTACGACCGATCCGCCGGCCCTTCCTGAACGTGATGGAGGAAGCGAACCTCTCCGTCCGCCTCGCTGACGGCCATGCTCAAGTTGAACAGCCCGTCGAGCGTCTCTTCCAGCCGGGTCAGCTCGTGATAGTGGGTCGCGAACAGCACCCACGGGCGGAAGCCCCCTTGGCCGTGAAGGTACTCAAGGGCCGCCCAAGCGATGCTCATGCCGTCGTAAGTGGAAGTCCCGCGGCCCACCTCATCCAAGATGACAAGGCTGTCCGACGTGGCGTTGTTCAAAATGGCCGCGGTCTCGATCATCTCCACCATGAACGTACTGTTGCCTCGAGAGAGTTCGTCCCGCGCGCCGATTCGGGTGAACAGCCGATCGACCAGCGGCAAGCTCGCCTTTTCGGCTGGGACAAACGCCCCCATCTGAGCCATGATCTGAATGATCGCCGCCGCCCGAAGGTACGTTGACTTGCCGGCCATGTTCGGGCCCGTGACAAGACCGACGCGCCGGGTTCTGTCCATCGTCAGGTCGTTGGGGACGTACGGCACGCCTCGCAGGGACGCTTCGACGACCGGATGGCGCCCTGCCCGTATCTCCAGCCGATCCGGCGAGAAAACCGGACGGCAGTACTGGCCAACCGACGCCACATCGGCAAATGACGCCAGCACGTCCAGCCGGGCCAAGGCCTGCCCGGTCTGCTGCAGAGCGGCCGTGGCGTCCATGACAGCCTGACACAGCTCGTCAAAAATCCTGTTTTCGATGTCTTTGATGTGGCTTTCCGCAGAGAGCCGCCGGTCCTCGTACTCCTTCAGCTCCGGGGTGATGAACCGCTCCCCGTTGACGAGCGTCTGGCGGCGCTCAAACCGATCGGGCAGTTTGGCCTCGGCGGCGGCCCCTTTGGACAGCTCCAAATAAAAGCCAAAGACCCTGTTGTATCCCACCTTGAGCTTGGAGACGCCGGTCGCCGCCCGCTCTTTTTCCAAATAGGCGTCAAGCCACTCCTGCCCGCCATCGTTCAGACTGCGCCACGAGTCCAGCTCTTCGTCCACGCCGGAAGCTACCAAGGGCGTCGCGCCGATGGTCCGAGGAACCGACTGAACCAACGACGACGCCAAACGGGAAGCGAGTTCGCCCGTGAGGGCCGGGTCAGGCAGGCCGACCAAATCCCTGACCGGCGCGGCGCTTTCAAAAACGGCCGGGTAAACCGACAGGGTATCGCGAATCGCCGCTAAGTCCCGCGGGCCGCCGGTACCCAAATGGAGGCGGGCGACGCTCCGCTCCAGATCGCGGCAGCAGGCCAACCCTTCTTCCAAGTCCCGGCGGTTTTGCGCGGCCAACAGGGCTTCGACGGCGTCAAGCCGACGATTCACCGCCCTTTCGTCCCGCAGAGGACGGACGATCCAATCCTGAAGAAGACGCCGGCCGGCGGTTGTCCGACAGCGGTTTAAGAACGCGAAAAGCGATGCGCCGCCGTTCAAAAGCTCCAAGTTCATCTGGGCGCTCTGGTCAAGGTGAAGGTACGACTCGGACGTCAGACAGACGATCCCCTGCAGGTGGCTGATTTTTGAGAAGCTCGTCTCTTCCATGTACGACACGGCAGCAGCCGCGGCTCCGATCCGCGGGTCGTTTTCCGGCAAGCCGAACGGAGCGAGGTCCCTGAGGCCCCACCGTGCCGCCAAGCGCGATTGGCCGGACGTCGGGCTGAACTCGCTTTTTGGCAGCTCAAGTACGGACCACGATCCGCCTCGAAGGGCCGGCGGACAGGACGATGCGGGCACGAGGAGTTCCCGGGGCGCTTCGCCGGTGATCAGGCCTAAGATCTCGTCGGGGCCGGCAAGAGCCACCCGAACGTGCGGGCTGCTGGGAGCCAAAAACGCGGCGGCCCACGTCTCCTTGCCGGGAAGAACCGCGGCCAAAGAGGCGTTCAGCGACGCGTCCTCCGGAAGCCACGTACCGGGCGTCACCACCCGAATGACTTCCCGGTCGACGAGCGTCCGGCCGTCCGGCTCGCTCATCTGCTCGCAGATTGCAACTCGATAGCCCTTCTCGATGAGCCGGGCCAGATAACCGTCGACGGCATGATAAGGGACGCCCGCCATGGGGAGCTTTTTGTCCCCGTCGCGGGCCGTCAGCGTCAGATCGAGCTCTCGCGAGACCGTTCTGGCGTCGTCAAAAAACGTCTCATAAAAGTCCCCCATGCGGAAAAGCAGCAGGCAGTCGGGGTATTTGTTCTTCCACTCCAAGTACTGCCGCATCATCGGGGTCATCTTCACGTCTGAACCGCTCAACGGAAACCCTCAGCTCCTCCCGCATCGATGAAATTCTGAAGGATCAGCGACGCGGCGATCTGATCCACTTTGCCTTTCCGCTTCCGTCGGGACAGGTCGCCTTCGATCATCGCCGACTGGGCGACCCGGGACGTGTACCGCTCATCCCAGAAGCGAATCTGCACCTGCGGATACCGTTTGGCAATCCGGCCGGCGGTCTCCCGGACCTTCGCCGCCATTTCGCCTTCGGTGCCGTCCTCTTTTCTGGGCAGCCCAAGCAGAAGCCGGTCCGTGCCGTACTGGGCCATCAGCTCTCCCAATTTCCCCATCCAGCCGCTGGCCGCATCCCAACACTCGATCCCTTGGGCAAAAGTGCCCAAGGGATCGGTGACCGCCACGCCGATTCGGACCGTGCCGAGATCGAGGGCGATAATTCTCTTCACTTTTTCGTTCCGCCGCGGGACGAGCTGACAATGCCCTCGGCGTCCGCCAGAGCTTGGTCAATCTTCGCGCAGTCCCGGCCTCCGGCCTGAGCCATGTCAGGCCGCCCGCCGCCGCCCCCGCCGACCAGTCCGGCCAGTGCCTTGACGATCTTTCCCGCGTGATAACCGGCCTTGAGGGCCTCTGCGCCGACCATGCAGAGGATCTGCACTTTGCCCTCTTCCGTCTGCCCCATGAAGACCACCACCGAGCGCGGCTCCTTGTCCTTCACCCGGTCGCCGGCCTCGCGCATCATGTCCATTGGGACGCCGTCGATACGAGCCGAGCAGAGGCAGCAGCCATCAAGCTCCGTCCGCGCGATGCCGCCGTCGAGTCGGCCGGCCAAATCGGACTTCACCTTGTCGGCCAACTGGCGAGCCAACTCCTTATTCTCCTGCTCCAAAGCGGCGACCTGTTCCACGACGCCTTCCGGCCGGACGTTGAACTTCTGAGCCAGAGTCCGCAGCGCTGACGACGCCTTGTCAAACATGTCGTACGAGTTCATGCCGGTGACAGCGGTCAGACGTCGGACGCCGCTGCCGATGCTTTCCTCGGAAACAATTTTTACGAGGCCAATTTCCCCGGTCGCCCGAACGTGAGTGCCGCCGCAAAGCTCGCAGGAGAAGTCTCCCGCTGAGACAACCCGGACCACGTCGCCGTATTTTTCCTCAAACAGGGCCTTAGCGCCCTTCGCCTTGGCGTCGGCTAGGTTCATCTGCTCGGTGTCAACCGGCATGTTGGCCAGCACCTTTCGGTTGGCCAGCGTCTCGACCTGCCGAATCTGCTCGGGCGTCATCGCTTCGAAGTGGGTGTAGTCAAACCGCAAAAATTCCGGCGAGACCAGCGAACCGTTCTGTCTCACGTGCCCGCCCAGCACGTCGATCAGCGCCTGATGAAGCAGGTGCGTGGCCGTGTGGTTTCGGGTGATCGCCGCCCGGCGCTCTTTGTCCACCGACGCGGTCACAAACTGATCGGTCTCCAACGCGCCCGAGTTGACGGTGATGTCCAGCACGGACAGGTCGCCGGCCCGGTAAAAACAGCCTGTCACAGCGGCCTCTGTCCGGACAGCCGTCAAGGTCCCGGTGTCGCCCACCTGACCGCCCCGCTCGGCGTAAAACGGCGTCGGGGTGACCACCGCCTGCCCGGATTGGCCGGTTTCAAGCCGGTCAACCAAGGCGCCGTCGCACACCAGTCCGACGATCTGGGACGACGACGACAGAGCGTCGTACCCGACGAACGGCACGGTTCCCAAACGGTTCTGAAGGGCGGTGAACGCGTCGCCGGTGATGACTACGCCGACCTGTTTGCTGGCCTTGCGGGCCCGGTCTTTCTGCTGAGTCATCTGAGCCTTGAACTCGCTCTCGTCCACCGTCAGGTTCTTTTCCGAGCAGATTTCAGTCGTCAGTTCCAGCGGGAAACCGTAGGTGTCGTAGAGCTGGAAGGCCACGTCGCCGGCCAGTGTTTTGCTTCCGGCCTTCACCGCCCGGTCGATCTCGTCGTTCAGCAGGGCACAGCCCTGAGAGAGCGTGCGGCCGAACCGATTTTCTTCCACGTCGATAATCTGGCGAATCGTCAGCTGACTTTCGGCCAGTTCGGCGTATGGGTCGGACATTTCGCTCACGACGACCGGGAGCAGGTCGTTCAGGAACGGCCGGTCGATGCCGATCAGCCGTCCGTACCGAACGGCACGGCGAAGCAGCCGGCGCAGGACGTACCCCGGCCCTTCGTTGGACGGGAGAATACCGTCGGCCAGCATGAAGCACACCGACCGAATATGGTCGCTGATGACCTTCAGGGCCAGATCCCCGGCCGCCGACGAGCCGTACGCGACGCCGGACAGGTCTGTGACCTTTCTAATGAGCGGCAGGAACAGGTCGGTCTCAAAATCGTTCGTGACGCCTTGGACGAGAGACGTGAGCCGCTCAAGCCCCATGCCGGTGTCGATGTTCTTCCGCGGCAGCGGGAGCATGCTCCCGTCCTCCTGCCGATCAAACTGGGTGAACACGTGGTTCCAAATTTCCAGATACCGGTCACAGTCGCAGCCCGGGTGGCAGTTCGGACCGCAGGAGAACTTCTCCCCCTGATCGTAAAGGATTTCCGAGTCAGGTCCGCAGGGACCCTGAGGGCCCATGAACCAGAAGTTCTCCTCTTCGCCGCAGCGGAGAATGTGATCGTCCGCCAAGCCGATTTCGTCATGCCAGACTTTATAGGCCTCCTCGTCGTCCTTGTAGATCGTGGCGTACATTCTCGATCCGTCAAGGCCGATCACTTGGGTCAAGAACTCCCATCCCCAAGTCAGAGACTCGTGCTTAAAGTAGCCGCCCCAGCTGAAGTTCCCCAACATCTCGAAGAACGTGTGATGGCGGGCCGTGTGCCCAACGTTTTCGATGTCGTTAGTCCGCACGCACTTCTGCGACGTGACGGCGCTCTTGACCGGCGGCTCTTCCAAGCCGAGGTAATACTTCTTAAACGGGACCATTCCGGCTATCGTGAAAAGCAGGCTCGGGTCGTCGGGGACCAGCGAGAAGCTCGGAAAGTGATGTGCGCCCTTGCTGACCCAAAAATCGATGAACTTTCGCCTGATGTCTTTTCCGCTCAAGTATTGCAAGATCGTTGCCTCCTCGTGTTCAGCAGTTCCCGCCGGGCCTCGTCCAGCGACTGTCTGAGCGTTTTCTCTTCCACGCCGGCCAACCGGCCGTCCCTCCATACCCATCGCCCGGAGACCATCGTCCCCCGAACGTCAGCGGACGAGCCAGCGTACACCAGCCATGCCGCTAAATTTTCTTCGTCCGCGCCGGAGTAGTTGAGCCCGGTCAGGTCGACCATCACAGCGTCAGCCTGCCACCCTTCGCGCAGCAGCCCGACGCCCTCGAATCCCAGAGCCTTCGCCCCGCCGATTGTGGCAGCTCTCAACGCCATCTGCGCCCCGAACGTCTCCGGCGTCCCGCGCCCCTTCTGCAGGAGAGCGCACAGCCTCATTTCCTCCCACGGGTCGATCCGGTTGTTGCTCGCCGGCCCGTCAGTTCCAAGCCCGACGGTCAGTCCCGACGCGATCATCTCGCGAACCGGCGCTACCCCGTCGCCGAGCTTCAAATTGCTGCTCGGACAGTGGCAAACCGCGGCGTCCGGCCACCGCGACAGCTCGTCGATTTCGTCCTGCGTCAGCCACACGCCGTGGGCCAAGACGAGCTCTCTGGCCCGGTCGAAGCCGACCATCCTGAGCCACCCGAGCGGGCCGCCGTACTTGGCAAGTCGCTCCCGCTCCGACCGCGTTTCCAAAAAATGGATGTGAATCGGCAGGCCGTCCGCCTGAGCGCTCTGGGCCAGCTGAGCCGCCAGCTCGACGCTCACCGAATACGGGGCATGAGGGCCGTAGAAAACTTTCAACATGCCATCTGAGGCCGCGCGGGCCGTTAAGGTTTTCACCTCGTCTAAGCCCCGCTGAAGCGAGTCGCGGCCCAAAAACGTCACGGCGAGGGCCGCTCGGACGCCAAGCTGCCGGGCCGCGTCCGCCACCTTGTCCATGCGAAAGTACATGTCAAGGAAAGCCGTCTGCCCAGCCTTTGCGGCCTCAGCAATGCCGCAAAGCGCGCCGAGTTCAATCAACTCGGGCGTAAGACGGGCTTCCGCCGGCCAAATGGCCTCCTTGAGCCACCGATCCAGCGGAAGGTCCTCGCCCAGCCCCCGGACCAGCGTCATGGCGAGATGACTGTGGGCGTTGACGAACCCGGGCATGAGGGCCATTAGCCCTCGGCCGCAGATTATCTCGTCCTCTTCGGCAAGTCGGAAATCGACGCTGCCGGGAGACGTTATTTTTTCGACGACCCCGCCGGAAACGAGCAGGTCGGACCGGCACGCCCGGCCTTTCAGCGGGTCGACGAGGTAGAAGTCCCGAAAAAGGGTTTTCACGCCCCCGCCTCGGAGGCACCGCTCTGAAGGGTCCGCCGGGCGCGGCGGGCCGCCTCTGTCAGGGACTCAACCGGGTCGGGAAGGTAGTCCCTGTTTTTGACGATCCAGCGGCCGACGACCAGCAGGTCTGTGACGTCGGCGCTGGAACCGCTGTAGACGATAAATCCTGCCAGATTATCTTCGTCGGCGCCGACGTACTGGGGCCCCGAAAGGTCCACCAGAGTCAGGTCCGCCTGCCAGCCTTCCTCGATCAGCCCGACCCCTTCAAACCCGAAGGCCCGATATCCCGCCAGCGTGGCGCAGTTCAGCGCCGCATGAGCCGGCACGGCGGTCGGGTCTTTCGACGTCCCCTTGTGAATGAGCGCCATCAGTCTCATCTCAGACCAAAGGTCCAGCCGGTTGTTGCTCGCCGCGCCGTCAGTTCCGAGGGCTACCGGAAGTCCGGCGTCCAGCATAGCCGGCAGGGCGGCGACGCCGCTCCCCAACTTGAGGTTGCTTGCCGGGCAGTGGACGACCGTCACGTTGCCGCGACCGGCCAGTTCTTTCATTTCACCTTCGGTCAGCCAGACGCCGTGGGCCAGCACAAGGTGGTCCAACTCGAGCAAACCGGTCTTTTCCAAGTACTCCACCGGTTCCATGCCAAACGTCTTTTTTATGTAGCCCCGCTCCCACTCGGCTTCCAGAAAATGGGTCTGGACGGTCAGTCCGTTCTCTCGGCCAAACCGGGCAATTCGCTCCATGCCGGCCAACGAAACAGTATACGGGGCGTGGGGGTCCAGATTCAGCCGGGTCAGCGGGCCTCGATACGGCGTCAGGTCCTTTTGAAGGCTGGCGGCCAAAAGTTTGTCGTCCCGGCTGACGACGCCAACCGACAGCGCGCCGCGCAGCCCGACACGCCGCACGACTTCGGCGACTACCTCCATGTGGTAGTACATGTCGGCAAAACAGCCGGCGCCGCTCAGCGCCATTTCAGCCGCCGCCAGTTCGGTACCGGCCCGAACCGTTTGGGGCGTCAGGCGGGCCTCGACGGGCCATATTTTGCGTTCCAGCCATTCCATCAGCGGCTCGTCCTCGCCCAGCCCGCGGAACAGGGACATCGCCGCGTGGCAGTGGGCGTTGGCGAACGCCGGAATGACCGCCGTCCCGTCGTGCCGATCGTCCACACAGTCGTCCGGCTGAGGCTTCAGCGATCCTGCCGGAGCAATCGTCCCGATAACGCCAGCCTCGGTGATTCTCAGGTCAACCCTGCGGGCAGGCCGGAGCCGACCGTCCAGAGCGTAGACGTTTTTGAGCAGGAGGGCCATCAGTCCTCACGCCAGTCGTTCATGTACGCCGTCTGTTCCTCGGTCATCGAGTCAATCAAAACGCCCATAGACGCCAGTTTGGTCTCAACGACGCCCCTGTCGATCTGCTGGGGCACAGCCATCAGTCCGGCGGGGCACTCCCGGCCGTGCTGCCAAGCGTACAGAGCCGACTCCAGCTGAAGGGCAAAGCTCAAGTCCATGATCTCGATGGGGTGGCCGTCGCCGCAGGCCAAGTTGACGAGCCGCCCTTCTCCCAGCAGGTTCAGCCGGCGGCCGTCAGGCAGGACGTAGGTATCCACGCCAGGCTTGGCGCAGACCACTTCTTTCGCCAGCTTCGCCAAGGCCTTCTTGTCAATTTCCACGTCAAAGTGGCCGGCGTTGCCCAACAGCACGTTGTCCTTCATGACGGCCATGTGCTCGCCCCGAATGACGTGAATGTTGCCGGTAAACGTCAGGAAGATATCGCCCAAGGGGGCTGCCGGTTCCATAGACATGACCTGATGGCCGTCCATCATGGCCTCGAACGCCCGGTGAGGCGCCACTTCCGTCACGATAACACGGGCTCCCAGTGCGGAAGCTCTCAGGGCAGCGCCTCGGCCGCACCAGCCGTACCCGACGATCACGACAGTCTTCCCCGCGACCAGCATGTTGGTCGTGCGCATGACCCCGTCCCACACCGACTGACCGGTGCCGTACCGATTGTCGAACAGGTACTTGCTGTCGGCGTCGTTAACCGAGATCACCGGGAACTTGAGAAGGTTCTGGGCCTGCATGGCCTTGAGCCGCTTGACGCCCGACGTGGTCTCTTCCGAGGCGCCTCTGACCTTGCCGATCAGGTTCGGCATCCGGTCGACCAGCGTGGCCACCAAATCAGCCCCGTCGTCGACGATGACGTCAGGCTCGCAGGACAGGACGTCTTCCAGATACGCCGCGTACTCCTGAGGCGTCATGCCGTGATGGCTGAAAACCTCAACGCCCTGCTCGACAAGGGACGCGCAGACGTCGTCCTGAGTGGACAGCGGGTTGCTCCCAGCAGACCGAACCGACGCGCCCAGCCGCTTGAGAGCCAGCAGAAGGCAGGCCGTCTTCGCTTCGAGATGAAGACAGGCGGCTAACGTCGCGCCGGCCAGAGGGGCCTGAGGCTCGTACCGCTCCACGAGAGAGCGAAGAACCGGCATGGCGCGCCATGCCCACTGGATTTTCTGACTGCCCTGAGGAGCTAATTCAACGTTTGCGATTTTATAGCGCATGGAAGACTCTCCTTTCGTCCAACACTTCAGCAAATGTATTCAGTTAACGACTGACAGCGCATCTGCGCCTGACCGTCGGACAACTGCAAAGTGACTCCGTCGCCCGGCGTCAAATCTCCCACCGAGCGCACCGGAACGCCGCCTTTCAGACAAACCGAGTAGCCTCTGGAAAGCACCAGCTGAGGGGACAGCGCTTCGATCGTCGAGCTGATTCCCTGGAGTTTCAGCGCCGCGTGCCTTACTCTGCCCAACGCCGCAGATGATAGCCTGTCGGACAGATCGTCCAGCCAAAGGGCTGAGTTCCTGAGCCGCACAGAAGCCGCGTTAGCGCAGCGTTTTGCAAGTTCTGACAGTCGGTCCCCCTGCTTGCCCAGCCTCGCGCGGACGAGGCTTTTCAAGTGAGAGCCGGCGGCACTCAGCTGGTTTTCAAGTTCCCGCGCGTCGGGAAACAGCCGTTCCGCCGCCGCAGACGGCGTGGGGGCAAACTGGTCGGCCGCCCTGTCACAGAACGTGCTGTCCACGTCGTGACCGACGCCTGACATGACCGGTATCGGGCTGCGGGCCACCTCGCGCACCAACCGCTCGTCGTCGAACGGGTTGAGGTCATCCCTGCTTCCGCCGCCCCGAACGATCATGACGGCCTGCACGCCAGGCAGGAGGTACGCCCGGTGAAGCGCCCGAATGATCGAGTCGGGAGCGTCGACGCCCTGAACGAGGCACGGGACGACCGTCAGCGAGGCTTGGGGGAACCGTTTTTTCATGACGTTTTCCACGTCATGGACCGCCGCGCCGGTCGGCGACGTGACGACCGCCACTAATAGAGGCAGTTCCGGCATCGGGCGCTTGCGCTCCGGCGAGAACACGCCGTCCCGTAAAAGCCGCTCTTCCAACGCGCGCCGTGCCCGCTGAGCCGCGCCGGCACCAACCGGGAACAGCCGCGTCGCGTACAGCTGAACCTGTCCTCGGTCAGCGTAGAACCCCACCTGCCCGATCAGCCGGACTTGGTCTCCCACTTGAGGGACAAACGTCATGTATTGGGTCCAGCTCTGGAACATGACGCAGGGGATCCTCACCAGCCGCCCTCCAGTTCGGTCAAACGTCTTCTCGGCCAGAGAAAAATACGCGTGTCCGCTGGCTTGGTGCATTTTGAACTCGGTCAGCTCGCCTTCAACGACGACGCGCCGAAACTGGGGGTTCTCGTCGATCGCCTGCTTGATCAGGCCGACCAGCTCGCTGACCGTCATGACCTGCGAAGGGGCCTGAAGTTCCCGGTCCGTCATTGCCCCGCCCCTCTCATGATGGAACCGATGACCCCGTTGACGAACTTGGCGGACTGCTCGCCGCCCATGGCCTTGGCCAGAATGACCGCCTCGCTGGCCGCAACCGCGTCGTTCACCGAGCCCTCGACCCGGGACTCGAAGAAACACAGCCGAAGGATTGCCCGGTCAACGCCGTCAAGACGCGGCAGACGCCAGCCGCGCAGGCACGGGGCGATGAGAGAGTCCACCTGATCGAGATGGGACCACACCCGCTCGGCCCACTGAACCGCCGCGCCGCAGTCTTCCGCGCTGATGGCAGGAAGCTGAGAGGCCGTCTCGTCGTCGATCTCCAGCTCGTCGCCGTGGAACCCCAGAAGCTCCCAGTCGTCCGCCAGAAGCCGAAGCGTCCCGGCAGGATCGGCCGAGCTGTCCAGAGCGAACAGGGCTTGAACGGCCAAGAAACGCCGCAGGTGCTGCTTTTGACTCGAAATATTGCCCTTCGATTCGGTTGTCATTTGAAATATCTCCTTGGCGGCGTCGTGGCCAAACGCTTCAGTTTTTCAAGTCCTCCCCGGCGCAGAAGCCAATGGGAAACCCACCAAGCGGCTCCGCACAGGGCCCAGAAGACGACCGATCGATGAAAAGTCATCATCACCGGCGCCAAAACGGCCGCGGCCGTCAGCGTCCAAAACAGCGGGCGTTCCACAAGGCGGGCGGTCGACCGCCGCAACTCCTCCATTTCCTCGTCTGAGGTGGTCCGCACCCATTGAAGCCTGGGCATGGACACGCCGAGCATTTTCAGGTCGCTGACGATGGCCTGGGCGCGCTGCTGGTCATCCCACCGGTTCCACCGGCTTCGGCGGTCAGTGATCAGCACTAGGCAGAGCCTGTCGTGGCGTCGGAACCGAAGCGACGTGCACGCCACGCTCCGAGGCAGGTGACGGGCCACCAAATCGGTCATCGTTTTCGTCGACACGCTGATAGAACCTATCGGCGTCTGATCGAAGAGCAGCTCCACTGACGCACCTCCTGTTCGGCCCGCGGCGCGGGAAGAAAAGATAAAGAAGTCGGCTCGGCCTTCAGGACGAGCCGGCTTCCGCCACTGGTCTCAGATGTCTGACGTCTCGCCGGCAGGTTCAGCCGGCGTTTGAGTCTCGTCAGTCTCGAAGAAAATCCCTTGGACGTGAATGTTCACGGCTTTCACCCGGTAGCCGGTCACCCGCTCGAGCTCCCGCTTGAGAAGTTCCTGAACGTCCCAAGCTAAGTCGGGGACGCGGACTCCCCATCGGACAAGCAGGTAAGCGTCAACCGTGATGACCGGCTCTTTCCCGCTCTCGTCGACGGAAACCCGCAGACCCTCCACGCTTTTTCGGCTGAGCCCCAGAACGGACGAAAGCCCCGTGCTCGCCAGCCGGATATCCGTCGTGGTTTCCAGCGCCTTGCGGGCCAGATCCAGCAGGACGTCGTCGGACAGGTGGAGCTCGCCTTGGGGATCAGACGCCTGAAGCTCGTCCTTGGCTTCGGCCAAGGCTTCGTCCAGGTCAAACTCTTCCCTTTTCGTCAGCCGAGTCGTCCCTGGGGTCTCCGGCACGGCGTCACTCATCTTCCGGCGCTTCGGCCATCACGGCCACCGGCGCATCGCAGCCAGGACACCGGACCGCCCCGTCTTCAATCAACGACGGGTGGTAGAAAAAATGGGTACCGCAGGAGGTGCAGCAGGCCTCTTCGAACTCCTGATCAAGCTCGTCGGCGTTCGGTTCGCCGTCCGTTTCCTCGAAGTGTTCCGCCAGCTCGTCCACTTGGGCATCCAGTCCGTCAAACAGGGAGTAGAGTTCCCGACAGTCCTCGGTTCGCTCCTCGGTTTGGCGTCTCAGGTCGTCCAACTCGTCGCCCAACGCTTCCAAGGCGGCCAACAGGGCCGACTGAGTCGGCGAGACCGGCGTCTTTTGACCGTCCAGCAGTCCTTTTAAATAGGCGATCCGTTCTCGGGCACTCACAGAAGCTCCCCTCCTTTTTATCCGCCGGCTGGGGCGGAAATCTACTTTTTAGCCCGCTCGATGTATTCGCCGGTTCGGGTGTCAACGACGACTGACTCGCCCGACTCGACGAACATGGGAACGTTGACGACAAGCCCGGTTTCCATGGTCGCCGGCTTGCCGCTCCCCGAAACGGTGTCACCCTTGAAGGCCGGCGCCGTCTCGGCGATTTTAAGCGTCACGCTGTTGGGCAGCTCAATGCCCATGATGCGCCCTTCAAACAGGTCGAGCCGCACTTCCAGATTGTCAATCAAATAATGGAGCGCCGAGCCGAGAACCTCTGCGGGCAGAGAAATGTGGTCGTAGGTCTCCATATCCATGAAGACGTAGCTGTCGCCCTCTTTGTAGATGTACTGCGCGGGCTTCTCTTCAAACACGATCCGCTCGAACCGCTCGCCGGCCCGGAAGCCGTTCTCGACGATCGAACCGGTGTCGATGTTGCGAAGTTTCGTCTTGACGACGGCTCCGCCCCGCCCCATCTTGTGGTGCTGGTAATCGACGATTTCCCACATTCCGTCCTGCCATCTGATCTTGAGTCCCACGTAAAACTTACTGGTATCGACAACTTGTGCCATAAAACAACCTCCATGTCAGCTGATGAACCTTTGGACTATGAACCAGTATTTGATTTTAGTTGTACGTCCTTTCGTTTGCAACCGAAAGACGGCGTGCCAGTGTCTCAGGAGCCCAGAAGCACGATTCTCTTATGATATAATACGCCAAATTGGAGTGCCTTTCTCTTCATTGAGCGCTCCTGTTCCCGCGCCCGCGCGCAAAAGCGCCGCCGGTTTCGGGAACCTTTTGAGGATGTGGTAAATATGACCCAGTTTCAGTGGGCCCTCGCTTTCGCCCAAATCGCAGGCGGGCTGGGCCTGTTTCTTCATGGCTTGGAGTTCAGCGCCAGGGCGTTCCGCAAAGGGCTCGGCGCGGCGGCGAAGGACTTAATGACGCTGATCTGCCAGCGGAAGGGCTACGCGTTCTCCTTCGGCCTGGTGCTGGCGCTGCTCACTCAGAGCACGACCGCGGCCACGTCATTTGCTGTCGGCCTGGTTGACCTGGGAATGATCCCTTTTGCCGGGTCGCTCTTGGTGATGATGGGCGCGAGCGTCGGGACGACGTTCATCATCTTCCTCCTGTCGATGAACATGACCGTCTGGTCGCCGCTCGGCCTAGCGCTGGGCGTGGCTCTGGCAAAAACAGGACGCAGCCGGGCCGTCAAGGCCGGGTACCTCATTCAGGGCGTGTCTCTGGTCCTGATGGGCATGGAGCTGATCGGCATGGGCGTGGCGCCGCTCCAACAGGCCGGCGTCTTCGAGCATTTTCTCATGTTCGGCGCGGGACGTCCCGTCCTGATGTTCGTCATCGCCCTGCTGCTCACGGCCCTCGTCCAGAGCAGCGTTCCGGTGCTCGGGTTGGCCGTGACTTTAGCCTCCGCCGGCGCGTTCCCCGCTGAGGCCGTCTTGGCTGTGGTCCTCGGCTCACGAGTGGGCAACTCCGCTCTGGTGCTGATCACCGGGCTGGGAGCGCGGAAAAACGCCAGAGCCCTCGCCTTGGCGACGGTGATCTTCCGAGTCGCCGGCGTTTTAATCGTCCTGCCGATCGCCGGGTCGCTGATGAGGTTTCTTGCAGGACACGTCGCCGGCGTGGCCAGTCAGGTGAGCTGGGCCCAGTTCGCCGTCGGCTGGCTCAACGTCGCCGTCGTGCTCCCGTTCACCTGGCTCTTGGGCGCGGCGGCCCAACGATTAGCAGGATCCGAAGATGACTTCGGTACGCCCAAGCTGATCGACAGCTCCAACGTTCCTCTGCCAGCTTTGGGGATCCCGCTGCTGGCCCGGGAGATGACCCGACTCGCCGGCTTTGTGGACGAAATCGTCTTTTTATGCACCACTCCGGTTCAGCCCCAATACCGAAACCGGCTGAACGCGCTGGCGTCGGGCGTGCCGGAACTTTTTTCAGCCTGTCAGAATTACCTGTCCGCCCTCGACAGCGACAACGAGGACCCTCAGCTGCGGCGGGAGCACGTCGCGTTGGCCTATTCGCTGACTGCACTGGGCGACCTGTGCCGCGCGCTGATCGACGACTTTGTCCCCTTAAGCCCCAGCCTGATCGCCGCCGGAACGGCGGAGACCCGATCCGGCGAGCTGTGGCGTCAGCTGCCCGACCGAATGATCGAGCTGATACGAAACGCGCTGGCCGCCTTTGCCCTCGACGAAGGGGCGATGTTCCGAGCCACGATGGAGAGCAAAGACGAGTACCGGCGGCTGACCTTGGCGCTCCGCACCCAGATGGCCGGCGAGACGTCCCGGGACGGAAAGAACTTCAACGGCGAGCAGGTGCTCCTCGCCTGCGACCGAATCGCCCGAGCCTGCGCCGAGCTGGCCCGCGGCGGCGCCGTTAAGGCCCGGCTGCGGACGTCCGACGACGCGGCGGCCCTGACGGCCGATTTTTAACCCGAGGTGACTGATATGAGCTTTTTTAAACGGAAGGCCGACGCGGAGCCTGCCAACGATTGGCAGTCCCTCCTGTTCGCCCGAGACAGAGAGGAGCTGGCAAGTCAGCTCCAGACCATGGCGGACGCGGCGGTGAGCATGGTAAAAAACGCGATGGCGGCCCTGCAGAAGCGCGACGAACAGTTGGCCCGACAGGTGATCAACTCCGACGGAACTGTTGACGATCTGGAGATATCCATCGAGAACCTGTGCCTTCGCGCCTTGGCGATGAGACAGCCGGTTCGGGAGGACCTGCGGTTCGTCTTCTCGGTGCTGAAAACCATCACCGACTTGGAACGGATCGGCGACCAAGCCGTGAACATCGCCCAGCGGACGCTGAAGATTCACGGGCCGTTCATCAAGCCGCTCGTCGATCTGCCCCGTATGGGCCAGTTGGCCGAAGAGATGGTTCGCCACGCCGTGGATTCGCTGATTCACGAGAACGCGCCGGAGGCTCAGGAGGTCATCGAAGGCGACGACGCAGTTGATGACCTGAACGACCGCATCTACGACGACCTGATCGAGATGATGAGGCGTCATCACGAGGACGACCAGCTGGTCGATCAGGCGACCCAGCTCATCATCACGAGCCGAAACTTGGAGCGAATCGGCGACCACGCCTGCAACATCGCCGAGCGGGCGTGGTACACTGTGACTGGAGAGCGCTTTCAGCTGGAACATCACCGCCGCGGTATTCCAGAGCCGCCAGACGGAGCAGACGGGCAGCCCTCCTGATACGGGAACAGCCAACGGAAAGAGAGAGGAACGATGCAGGCTTTAGGACCAATCATTGCCCTGATGCTGATCATGTCGCTGGGGTGGTTCATCAAACAGAAGGGCTACTTGGACGAGCACACCGAGGGGAAGATTAACTGGCTTCTCTTTCGAATCCTCATGCCGTGCAGCATTTTTTCCGCCGGCATTCGTTTCCGCGCCGACCTGATCGGCGGGTGGAACTTCATGTTGGCCATTTACTCGTCGTTCATCTTCGTCATGATTCTCTCCCTCGTGCTCAGCCGACTGAGAGGCTTAACGCCGGAGCGAACGGCGACGAGCGTCATGATGTCCATTCGAGGGAACGTGCTGTATGTGGCCCTGCCTCTTCTCTTCCTTTACATCGGCGAGCAGGGGAAAGAGATGATCGCGCTTTACGTCGCGGTGGGCATGCTGTTCTACAATTTCTTCCCAATCTTGGCCGCGCAGATCTGCCTTGCCGGGCGGCTGAGCTGGAAAAAGCTCCTCTCGTCACTCGTCGCGTCGTTGAAAAACCCCGTCTTGCTCGCCGGGTTCGCCGGCATTCTGTGCGCCATAGCCGGCCTCGTACGCTTCATTCCCCAGCCGGTCCTTCAGGCGATCAACATGCTGTCCCAATCGGCTACCGGCTTAGCACTTCTCGTGATCGGCGCGTCGCTGGAACTTTCGCGGCTCCGAACCGACCTGAAAGTCTGCTGGATCGACGTCATGCTGAAGGTCGTCGTCCTGCCAGCGTGCCTGTGTCTGGCCTTTCACATCTGGCCGCTCGCAAGCCGCGAGGGCATGATCGCCGCGGTGATCATCTCGTCGGTGTCTCACGCGTTTAACTGCTACATCTTCGCCTACGGCATGGGAATGGACTACCGATACGCCTCAAGCACTCTGGCCTGCGCCACCGTTCTGGGGCTCGGCACCACGGCCGTCTGGCTGGGAATAGCGCCAGTCTTGGTGCCCTGAAAAGAATAAAAAAGAGGTCTGCGCTCACGATTGAGCGCAGACCTCTTTTTTTATTCGGCTAACGTGCCGGAAGCAGCGTCGGAATGACCACCATCACCACCTGACTGCGAACCGATCGACGCCGCGATGACCTGAACAGGGAACCGAGAAGCGGCAAATCCCCGAGGACTGGAATACGCTGCGTCGTCTTCGATACCGACTCTTTGAACAGGCCGCCGACCACGAAGGGCTGACCGTCCAAGACCCGAACCGACGATGAGACTTCCCTCTCGCTGATCTGCGGGACGTCCTCGCCGAGGCCGCCGCGCTTCCACTGGACGATCTCGCCGGTTTTAAGCGCCATGGATATGGTCATTCCGCCCTCGCTCCCCACTCGAGGGGTGACTTCCAGACGGGGGCCGACCTCTTCGTCGCTGTAGCCAGGATTGCCCGCGTCGTCGCGCCAGCTCACGTACTTGACCCGGTCGACCAGTTTAATCGTCGCCTTGTGCCCGTCAAGGACGACGACCGTCGGATCGGCCAAGACTCGAGCCTTTCCCTTTTCAACCAGCCCGGCAATTCGGGCGTCCAACATCCGCGCGACGGTCCCGGCGCCCTGCGCCGTACCCGACGATGGCGCTAACGGCGAGGAGCTGTCAAAGAAGCCCAAGCTGGCGACGCCGGACGAAAATGACAGCCACCACTGGTGGTACACCGCCTGAAGGACCGATTCCATTTCGCTCGTCGCGTCGTCGTTGACCTCAATGATACGGGCCTTGATCATCACCTGATCAGCCGGCTCGTCCAACTGGGCCAGGAGCTCACGAACCTGCTCCTGTTGGGCCGGCGTTCCCTTCACGTAAATTCGGTTCCGGCGCTCATCCACCGAGACGGCGTCGTCGCCGACCAAGCCGACAATCGACTTGACCAGCGCGCCAGTCTTCCCCGGATCAGCCCAAAAGACGTCGTAGCTTTTCAGCCCGTTCTTTCCCAGTCGGGCGGCCAGAACGGACCGCGGGCCGACGAGAATCGTCGAGCCGATCTTCGCCCAGCCGTACCCGGCCGAGGCGGTGATCAACTCTAAAGCCTCCTGGGCCGTCACGTCTCGCAGGGAGAGCGTAACCGTCGGGCTCGTTTCCGGCTCGTCAACGATGATGCTGCACTTCAGCCCCTCGGCGGCCAACCGCAGGGCGTCGGCTACCTTGACTTCCGTCAGGCTCATCGTCAGCCGTTTCTCCTTTTGACCGGCCGGCTTCGCGCACCCGGCCGAAGGAGCGCCTTTTTTCCCCGCGGACTCCAGCTTAACGTAGGCTTTTATCCCGCCGGGGTCGGACTCGAGTTTTTTCAGGACCATCGGAACTCTCGTTCGGATGAAAACGTCGGCCCCGCCGTCTTTGAGTTCCGCCGAAACTCCCCAAAGAAGCGGCGGCGTCAGAATATCGCCCGTCAACTTGAGGGCACAGCTTGGGAAACGCAGTTTCACGCCGTCCGGCCCTTGGCTCACGACGGCCGGGCGTGGCAGGTCTTGGCCGGTAAACCACGCTTCAACCAGCCGATCGCCGCCCTGCTCGATCCGAACGCCGCGAAGACACGCGGCAAAACTGGCTGAAGTAAGACACAGAAGGGCGAACAGGGCTGAGACTACCCGGCGCATGTCACCGTCCTCCTTTTTCAAGCCGAAGCGTGAACGCTTCGCCGTTTCGTCGGCACTTAATCCACCCGTCGCCGATCGCCGTCACGGTCAGGCCGCCAGCCTGACCGCCCGGAGGAAGCAGCCGCGTCTCGCCCTGAATCTGCACGAGGGCAACCCGGCGGGGACCGCTGATGAACACGCCAAGGAGCCGGGCTGGAACCGCTTCTTTGGGCAAAGCTGCCTCGTCGGGAATGCTCCAAAAGACCGGCGCGACAGGCGGCAAACTCCGCCTCCTGTTCAGCGCCTCGGCCAAACGGGCGGCGAGCCCGTCGTCGAGCTCCCTTTCTTCGCTCCTTTCGGCTGCGCCCTGAAAGGCCGCAGCCGGCAGGTCGATTCGGGCGTTCCACAGAAGAGCCGCCCCGGCGGCCACGGCGATGAGAAGACCTCCGAAGCTTTTCATCCCTCATCCTCCGGGGCCTCGATGACGACCCGCAGTATTCCCTCGCATGGAGCTTCCGGCGTCTCAAAAAACTCAGCCTGCCTCACCAACGAGGCCGGACAGTTCCGCTCCCAGTCGTCCAGCCACTTCAAGAGCCCGTCGGCTCGGCCCTTCAGGGAGAATGCCGTCAGACCTTCCGTCCGTTTCGGAGCTGAAAAAACCGTCAGCCCCTTTTCAGCCGCCGACGGCGAAATGACCGTCAGCGCCGCCTCGCCTTCCGGGCCGAGCGGCTCCGCGGCCAACTTGTCTAAAATTTTCTGCGCCTCATCGGCCCGGCTCGAGAGCCGGGCGACTTGGGCCTGACAGGCAAACAGCTTTTCTGCCGCCGCGTCGCGCCGCTTGGCTAAGTCGGCCAAATAGGCCCGAAAGGCCCAAACGCCGGCCAACTGGACGACAGACAGAAGCAGCAGAGCCCCGATAAGCCTCGGCCTCATGGACTGTTCCTCCGCCCGTCAATCTCCCACAAGTCCCGGCGGGACGACTGGCTTTCCCGGTGCGGCGCTGAAAACGTCCAATCCGGGACCGTCAAAAGATCTTCCGACAGCTGATAGACCTTTTCGCCGTCCGAGCTTCGGACGACAAACTTAGCCGCGTCCCCTTCGATTCGGGCATAGTGAAGCCCTGTTCCCTGCGGAAGTCTCCCGGCAAACTCGGAGAGGATCAGCGCCATCGGCTTTTCCAGCCGCTGGGCTATCCGCTCATACAGGTTAAGACGGGCGGCGTACCGCTCGTTGTCCTTTTCAAGCTCTGATGACCGAGCCAAGCAAGCCGCAGTAGCCGCCTCAAACCGCGCCAGCTCGCCGCCCGCAGTCTGCCAAGCCCGCCATCCCGTCACGCCGGCGATGCCGCAGGACAGAAGCCACAGGCCGAGGAACAGGAGGACCGGCAAGCTCAAGAGCTGGGTCGGTTTGACCAGATTGACGGCGGTTTTCATGACATCCCCCACATCGCGAGGCCAAAGGCCGCTATCGAGAGCCCGTCGTCAGGCGGCGGGCTGCCGTCCCAGCAGTCGGACAGGCTCACAGGACGCGCCCGCAGGCCTGAGGCGCTCAGGGCCTTAGCCAACGGATCTCGGCCTTCGCCGAGCGTGAAACAGAGCGTCCCTTTCAGCGGTGAATACCGCTCGGTCAGGTACTCCACCGTCCGCAGCGCCTGCCTGACGATCTGACCGTCATCGTCCGCCCCGTTGTCCGTGGCCCTGAAAAAAATCGGCTCGCCCTTCCACAGTTGAGCGAAAAGGATCGCCCCGCCCAACCGGCAGACGAACAGCGCGCCGCCGGCCGACGACAGGTCGGCAAACGGCCGGACGACGGCTATTTCAAGGGGCTCGACGGCCCGCACTGGGACGGCCTTTTCAGCCCTCGCGAGAAAACCGCATACCGATTCGCAGTCCGCTTGGGCGGTCAAGCAGAATTGTTTTCCGCCCAGGTCAACCGGCTCCGTGCAGTTCGGGCCGACCGCCCCGGAACTCACGTCAAACCGCGTTCCCCCCACTGGCCAGCCAAAAACTATTTTCGCGCCGCCGGACGCGGCCCGCTTGACTTCTCCCCAATCGGCTTCCGAGGTGAGAACCGACGGCTTGAGAAGCCGAACTTCTTTCGTTTTCACCTGACGGCTTCTGACGTCGATTTGGCCGCGAAAGACCGTCGTCCCCCTATCGTCCGATGCCGCGCCGACGCGATCGGGGCTCCATAGGCTCATCTGTCCCGCCCCGCGCGCCGAACGGCGGCCAACTTTTCCGGCTCGCCCGGAACGTCAAGAACCGCTTCGACTGTTTCGGACGTCAGACGAACGGAAGCGCTCTGTCCCGCCCACGTTCCCGACCGTCCGGTCACGACGGCGGAGAACAGCGCGTCAAGCCGAGCTGACCGAGCGGCCGCGTCAACTGTCACGGCGTGAATTCGCTCACAGGCCCACCAGACCGGAAACCCCGCTCCGGCAGCCAACGCCAAAGCGACGAGGACTTCCGTCAAAGTAGTCCCCCGCCGTCTCATCAGCTCAGCCCTTCCACGGCCGAAACGAGCGGCGCAAAAATTCCCCACGCCACAAAGGCCGTCACGGCTCCGGCGGCGAGGATAACCGCCGGTTCAAGAATTTTCATCGCCATGGCGCTCCGTCCTTCCTGCTCCTGTGCCAACAAGTCGGCCAGCCGTTGGAGGCTTTCAGCCAGACAGCCGGTCTGCTCGCCTACCTTCAAAATTCCAACCGCCCACGGGCCGATGACTTTTTCGCCGCTCAGCGCGTCCGACAGGGACATACCGGCTGAAACTCGGTCCCGCGCTCGGCTTAAAGCCTGACAGACAGCTGCGCGGCCGCTCGCCCGGCCGGCCAGTCCAAGCGCCGTTCTCATTTCAACCCCGGCGGCGAGTGAACCGGCCAGCACCGCCGTGCTTCGGGCCAACGCCGCCGCCCTTCGCCACGGGCCCAAAAACGGCAGGCGGTCGCATATTTTCTCCCACCAGTCGGTCACGCCCTGCGGCAAAAGTCGCCGGCGGGCCAGCAGGGCGACCGTCCCCAAAAGCAGAATGACGACGGGCAGGGCAACCGCGAAAGCCGGCCCGACGGACATTAAAAACCGCGTTGCCTGAGGCAGTTGGACGCCCAACCGCTCGAACGCCTGACGGAACCGCGGCAGGACGACGCCTCCCATAACGGCGGTAACAACTCCGGCCAACGCGAGGACAAACGCCGGGTAAACCGACGCCGAGACGGCGGCGCTCCGAAGTTTCTGTCGGCGGCACCGCACGTCAGCCGCTTGGTTCAGAGCCTGAACCAACGCGCCGTGAGCCTCGCCGGCCCGAACCAAGGCGACTGTCACAGGGTCAAATTCGTTCTCCCGCTCCAAAGCGTCAGCAAACGAGAAACCGCTCAGCAGGGACCGCCGAAGTCGGGACGCCAAGGCCCCGCCGACCGGCAGATCTTTCAGCGCTTGGTCGACCGGCACGCCGCAGGATAAAAACTGCGACAGGGCCTGCAAAAACGCCGTCCGTTCGGCGCCGGAGATCCGAGAGCGCCAACGCATCACTGGCCGTCAGGCGTCGAGAGCAGGGCGTCTTCCATCGTGACAAGCCCCTGCGACGCCAGCTCCAGCGCTTGATCCCGAAGCGGTTTCACGCCCCGTCGTGCCAGAAGTCGGCGGACTTCAGTCAGCCCGTCCGGCCCCATGACGAGGTGGCGGACGGCGTCGTCCATCTCCAGAATTTCAAAAATCGCCGTCCTTCCTCGATACCCTGTTCCGCCGCAAGACGGACAGCCGACCGGCGTCCAGCAGGCCGAACTGGCGCTTTGACGGCGGCAGTGAGGGCACAGAAGTCGGAGCAGCCGCTGAGCGACGACCGCTTTGACTGACGCGGCCACAAGCCACACCGGAACGCCGATTTCAATCAGCCGCCACAGGGCTGACGCCGCGTCGGCCGTGTGCAGCGTGCTGAACACCAAATGACCGGTCAGAGCGGCCCGCGTCGCCAACTGGGCCGTCTGAGGATCGCGGATCTCGCCGACCATAATCACGTCTGGATCCTGACGAAGCATCGCTTTCAGAACTGACGAAAACGTCGCCCCAGCGGCCTCGTTGATCTGCACTTGGTTGACGCCGGGCAGACGGTATTCTATCGGATCCTCAACGGTCAGGACGTTGAACGAGTCCCGATCAATTTCTTTTAACAGCGCGTACTGGGTCGTCGTCTTGCCGCTGCCGGTCGGCCCGGTGCTGAGCACCAGCCCTGACGAGAGCGACGTCAGAGCACGAAGGGCTCGTCCGACCGCCTCGCCGCCGCCCAGCCGGCCAATCGTCAGCCCGCCGGCCGACGTCAGCAGACGGGCGGTCAGCTTTTCGCCCCAAAGCGTGGGCAGGGTTGATATCCGCACGTCCACGGCGGACTGACCGACCGTGACGCTGAGCCGACCGTCCTGAGGGCGCCGTCGCTCGGCGATGTCTAAGCCCGATGTCAGCTTCAGCCGGCTGAGCAGGTTTTCGTGAAGCCGCCGAGGAATGAACGAGACGAGCCTGAGCCGGCCGTCAACCCGAAAGCGTATCCGCGCGTCGCCAGAGCTCGGCTCAAAGTGAATATCCGAAGCCCCCTCGCCGCAGGCCCAAGAAAAAATCAGGCCCGTCAGCTCGGCAAGGGCCCCTTCATTTTCCGACGCCGCGTCCTCCACGGCGGACACGAAGGCCAGATGGCGAGGAAACTCGGCGGCGAACCACTCGTCACTCACCCGAACGGTCTCAACCGGCCCGCGCCATTCCCTTTCCAGCCGGTCGAACTGAGGCAGCTGGAGCGGTTCGGCGGGCGCTGCAAAAAGAGTCCGACCGTCTGACCGCAGCGGGACCACCCGAAGGCTCTCGCAACAGTCCCGCGACAGAGCAAGCCGCACTTCCCCAGAAACGCCCATCTCGTTTTGACCGTTCATCGGCTCCTCCGTCATCGTTTCACCCTGTACAGCCGGCGGATCTCTTCGCCGCTGGTACCGATGGACACCAGCTCTTCCCATTCCTGACGTTCCTTCGTCGCCTCGACGGTGCCGGTCACTCGAATAACATAGAGCTTTCGGCCCGGTTCAAGTTCCTGAGCCGACCAGTCGGGCGGCCATAAGACTGCTTGGTCGGCAACGCTCCCGGAGGTCACGGCGTATAGGGGCCAGAAAACTTCCGCCTTCCGGTTCACGCCGCCGGAAACTTGGCTGGCGATCTCCGATGGAAGGGACAAGCGCAGCTTTTCAAGCCCATTTCCAGCCGCCACCGCGGGCCGCTCGCCGCTTGCCGGTCCTGGCCGTTCGGCGATAAGCCACCGCTCGGCCAGAGACAAACCGTCTTGGCACGAAAGGAACAGTTCCGCGCCGTTTTTCTCCTGCCGCCAAATATCCGCGGCTTCTTGGCCCCACCTGAGGGACGAATAACAGGCCGCCGACGCGACGGCCAGCGCGACGAGAACAAGCGGCAGGGCAAAGCCTTTCCGGTTCATCTTTCGATCCTCCAAGACCGCCCTCGGACCGCCCCGCCGGCTTTGATGAAAAGCTCAACTTCACCGCTTCCAGCGCGGAACCAACAATCCTGGACGCCCGAAAACAGGACTTGATTGCCCGAACCGTCCTGATAATTCACCCGAACGGCGCCGTCCTCAAACCAGAGTTCGACCGCCACGAGACGATACCAGTCCGCCGCGGCGGGAAAGACGGCGTCGCGAGCCGTCAGAGCCCGAGCCGACAGGAACGTCGTTTCGCCCTGAAGAAAGACCGGAACGTTCATCC